>JAHOYX010000158.1 GCA_019038705.1 Spirochaetales bacterium | reverse complement strand
GGAAAATCCTTTATGGCTTTGAGCAGGTCGTCGCGCAGATTGCCGATGGTCTCACCCGCTTCGGCTCCAAGGAGCGTCCCGAGATTGCAATCCGGATCGGCGTCAACCGCGAGCACCGGCTTCATGTTTCTGGCACGCAGGCGTTCTATCAGAAGGGCGGCGATTGTCGATTTCCCTGTCCCACCTTTGCCTGCTACCGCAATGGTCGCCGTCACGAAATGGCCCCCCAGTAGTCGATGTCCGTGTGGGGAAGAAACATGGCCTTCTTGAATTCTTCGACGTAGTCATCGGCGCCCAACAAGTCGTAGTAGGTCGTCCCGGTGCGTATCTCGGTCAGTTCATAGTACGCTTCCTGGTAGAAGGCTGCCAGTTTCGCTCCCTTGATGGAGGTATTGCCCACGAATTTGATCTTGTCGGCCGGCAGCCTCGGCAGGAGTCCGATGTTGATAGTGCTTTCGATATTGAGATGACTTCCGAAGGCTCCGGCGATGTAGATGGTGTCAAGGTCGCTGAACTTCAGCGACAGCCGGTGCATCAGAATGTTGAACGCAGCGAAAATGGCGGCCTTGGCGGTGATGATGTTCTCAATATCTTTCTCGGTGAGAAACACGCTGTCCCGCTCCTGGTTCAGCTCTTCCACGAGAACAAAACGTTTGCCTTGAGCATCCCCAGGCTCCACGGTACGCGCATCATCAATGAAGAGGCCGGATCGATTGATAATCTTCTCATCCAAAAGGACGCTGACCAGGTCAATGATGCCTGAGCCGCAGATTCCAGCGGGTGGCTGATCGCGGATGGTCGTGTACTTGATCTCTCCTGCCTCAACGTAGACCTTGTCCACCGCTCCCGGCTCGGCGCGCATGCCGCATTCGACGCTGGCGCCCTCCAGTGCCGGTCCGGCCGATGCCGAGGTGGCTACCAGCCACTCCCGGTTCCCCAGCACCACTTCGCCATTTGTTCCAATGTCAATAAGGAGGCTGAGTTCTTCCTTCTTGTTCATCTGAATGGCGAGGATTCCGGCCGTTATGTCGCTTCCCACCCAGCCGCTGATGCCGGGCAGAGAGTAGAGAAGGCCGCGTCTGTTGACTTCGAGGCCCACTTCAACTGCCCGGAGGGGTGGTGGTTCTACTGTAACCGGTATGAAAGGTCTCCTGCGAATATTGCTGGTGGACAGCCCCAGCAGGAAATGTGCCATGGCAGTGTTTCCGGCGCAGACAACAGCATTGATGTTGTCCATGCTCACGCTGTTTCTCTCGCAGAGGATCCGGATGAGCCTGTTGATGTCACCCACGATCAGCTCCTGCATGGTCTCAATGCCTTTTCTTTCAGCATAGATCATGCGGCCGGTGACTTCACTCCCATGGATGGATTGGCGATTGTAACACGCTGCCGAATCTATGGTGGTTCGTGGATAGGCATTGACCAGATGGGCCACAACCGTCGTGGTCCCCATATCCACAATGACCATGTAGTTCGATTTTTCGGTGTTTCCGCCCTCGACATCCATGATCTCGGCGATGTCTTTGCGCAGGCCCACGGTGACGGTTATCTTGTGGTCGTTGTTCCGCAGCACCGCCGGTAGAGTCCTGATGATTCGCAGCCCCATCTGCATGGTGGGAATGTTCAGACGGGTCCTGACGGCATCACAGACCAATTGATGGTCGGCCAGTCCCGAAAAGATTGTCGGGGGGTCAATCTCCACATGGATCTTGGTCACGACAGGCAGAGTCTTGTAGAGCAGTTCCTTCAGCAGGGAGGTGTCTGTCCCGGCGAAACGCTCCGGTACCGGACCATGCTCATCTTCGGCAGGCCGGGCACCCGGCATCTCCACGGTCAGATCACCGTGCACAGAGCTCAAACAGGCAAGCACGTATCCTTCATCGATCTCGGCTTTGTCAAATGGCCATTCGACCCTGTTTGGGACATTTCCCTCAACGATGATCATCTTGCATTTTCCGCAGATGCCCTCACCGCCGCAGAGGGTATTCAACTCGATGTCTGCCATGCGGGCTGCGTCCAGCAGTGAGGTGCCGCTGGGCACCTCCACCGACTTGCCCGCAGGACGGAAGCTAACTCGGTGCACTATTTATCCCAGACTCTGTTCAGGAACCCGGGGATTTCTCTGGCTGTTTCAGGACCGATTATGACTTCCTTCCACTCGGACAGATCCTCGATCTCCGCCTTGAAGACCGGCAGAAGCCCCGGGATGATCAGTTTGCGATGCTTCACCTTGTCCGCAACTTTCTGATCCTTGAGCGTCTGGATAACCTTTTCAGCAGTTATCTTGTCACCCGCCCAGGAGTTGAGCACTCCGAGTCCCTCGGTTTCCACTACACAGATGTAGGCAGGGATTTTGCTCCTCTCCACTTCACCGGCCACGCTGAAGTATGTGAGTGAGAAGTTCGTCGTGTACATCACCGGCGAGTTCTCGTCTGGAGTTCCAATCTCGTACAACTTCGCGTCCACGGTGTTGGGAACCTGAGGATCGGTGAAGACATCCTGGACAAGGGTCAGATTTGGCATCAACTGCCATGCCTTCCGGCCTTTCATGATCACAATGCCGGAGTACTTCGCCACCGCCACGGCAATCAGCGCGGTTTCGGTCTCGTCTGAATCGCTTTCGAACTCACTGATTATCGGGTACCCGAAGGGGCGGAACTTGCTCATCAGAGCTGACCGTCGCACCTGGGTGGTGAACCTGACCGTATCGCCGACCTTGTCGCCTTTGAAAGAAAGGAGCAGTTCAGCTACGCCGGCGTCTTTGGCTTTGACCGTGAAGTCGGCAAGTTCTTCCGCGGTGCCGGCCGAGATGGCGAGCGGAAGTTCATTGTCGGCTGCGATCTTGATGAAGTCATCGATGTTCGCAGCGGTCGCCCGGTATATGAGCGGTTTCTTTTCCTTGATGGCCGCCGCAGCTTCCGACATGACGGCAGGATCTTCTCCAACAAGAATAATCGGCACAGCGCTTGCACCAGCCGCGAGCCGTGCCCGCTCTGCTGATCCGTCTCCGTCGAGCTCCACGGCACACAGCTCCACCTTGATTTCCTTGCCAACCCTCACATATTTCCGGCTGTTGATCTCTTCTATGCCTGCACGGAATTCATCGTCGGACAGGGTGGACTCCAGCTTGAAGGCAATGCCACACTTTCGATGGAACTTGTCTTCATGTCGAAACATGACGGTCTCCTGACCCGTTTCGAACACCGCATCTCCGGCCCCTATTGTGACGAGCTTGATCGGAGGTGCCGACTCTTCTGACAGAGCCGTGGTCGCCTCTTCGGATATCTCCGGGCAATCGGAAATGGCCTTCTGCTTTGCGGCAACCTGCATGGCAAACGCCATACATGTGGGGAACCCGCATTTCTTGCAGTTGGTCTTGGGTAGCTGTTTGTAGATCTGCATGCCTGTCAGTGCCATTTAAACCCTCCTAACTGTGAGTAACTATACATGAATAACTATACCTGATGAACTAGAACATCGGCTCCATTTCAAGCGCCGGATGGCCAACCTTCTCCAAGAAGGCGGCGAGCTTGTCCGGCTCTTCCGCATCTTCTTCGGTGGCTATCTTCTCGAGAAGGCCTGTCACTCCGTTCTTTGTGAGCCGTTCCTCCAGCCGAGGGGTAATCTCTTCTTTGAGTTGCTTGCTCATCCAGACGATGCGCTGGTGTCCACCCTCGGCCGAGATGAACTTGTTGCTACTGATGTAGAGCTTGCCGATGCCAATGAAGCCGGGCACCTGCAAACCGCCGCCAACCTGCCCTGCCAGGGTCGAGAAAGTCATGCCGACGGGGGTCATTCCGGTGAAATCCCGGTCGACAATCATGATCCCGTTGGCCTCCGGCACAATGGCCGCGATGCATTCGAAACATCCGCAGGAAGTCATCGGTTCTTCCATCATGGAATAGGCGTTGAACTTGTCAAGCGTATTGTTCGATTTGACCTTGATGTACTCGTTGATGCCTTTCCACTGGCCCTTTGCCGGATCAAGCACCGCCCCCTTGTCAACCGGCTCGTTGGGACCGTGTTTGTTTATCTGGAAGGAAGCCTTGCTGTCCAACCAGGTATATGCACCGCAGAGGCCGAGTCTTTCGGGGGTGACGATGCAGACATGGTTGGGGGCGTAGGACTGACACAATGTGCAGGAATAGAACTGGTCAACATCTTCATCGGTCATTCCGCCTATGCGATCATCCCTGTCTGCGTACACCGCTTTGGCCGACTCGTGGATTTCGGTGACCTTGGCAGGATCGGTATAGAGCCTTACCTGGACACGGTCAACGATGCTGGTAAACTCGTTGTGCAAGCGCGCGACGAGGATCTCACCGAAGTCCCTGACCTTGAATCCCTTGGAATGAGCCTCTTTGCTGATCCTGAGCCAAATAATGGCCCGCTGGCCCATGTGGAAAATGCCGTTCGCGCAGGAGATGAACTCGTGGATTCGTCTCTCCAGAACAGTCTCAAAGTCCTCCTGGAAATCGCGGCCCGCCACATCCACTACTATGGCAAGGGGGTAGGATTCGCCTTCTTTCATGTCTCCCACTTCCGGCCCGATCACCTCAATCTTGCCGTCTTCCACTTCGGCCAGAGGTTTCATGCGCAGCAGTTCGAAGGCCTCCGAGAGTTTCCCGCCGAACTGCACATGCATGTCTTCCTTTCGCACTCTCTCGCCCTCGAATCCGGCGCCGTAGGGTACGGGAATGGGTATGTTCTCCACCTTGACCGTCAGGTCACGCAGTTCGATGGCGCGAGGGATTATCTCCTCGAGTTTGACGCCGGATATGACATGCTCGTAATTGCAGATCCCCGTGGGAAGTATCTGCGGGAGATTGACGTCCGATATGACGGGAAAGCCGAAGTTTATTGCTCCTGCCGCTGTCGCATACTTATCGTCGGTTATCAGCTGCTCTTTGTCGACATCGCTATCCGCACCAAGGGCCATGACAAAGGCATGCACACGATCGTTGTTGTACATGAGGATTTCCCGGGTGGCCTTGGACGTTCCGGCTTCTATGCCTCCAAATGTCATCGCCGCGCGAGCGGCAAAATTGAGTGCATGTACTGCAGCTGTCGTGTCCTTGCCGTACGGGACAATGAAACAGTCCCAGTCCATCTCTATGCCCTCTTCGGCAAGCTGTTCGGCGATTGACCGTCCGTTGGTGTTGCCGGCGATGAACACCAGTATGTTTCGTTCCTGCAGTCCCCGGACCAGTTCGACCGCCTCGGCATTTGTTTCAGTACAACCGGCTATGGCCGCAAACCCGGGCATTCTGCCGTCCACGAGTTTGATTCCCTGCTGACGCAGGATATTGTCGCCGGTGAATCCAAGCCAGATGTCGTCCTCTTTGTGGTCGCCGTTCAGATATTTGAGGGACTCAATTGTCTCCTCGGCAATCAGCGTGGCAACGCCGGAATCCAATGTCTCGCCCAGATACGGCACCCAGTTTTTGTCCTCAGGAACCCTTCCCAACAGCTTTCGAGCCTCCTGCATGGAATGTTCGAGGTCACCGAGTTGCTTAACCTTCTGTCCCAGGAACAGATACATAATGGGCAGATAGTAAGCGGTATTCGGATAGGCGACAGCCGTATCTTTCCCGTACTTCTTCAGGACTGTTGCCAGAGCCTCGTCGGCTTGATCTACCATTTGATGCGCGCCTCTGATGGCCGCCGTCGCTATTATCTTTGACATCGCTGAACCCCCGTGAATTCCTGTTGAACAGTTTTGACTGAGCACCTGGGATAACTATCTATGATCTCTTGTAGTGTCTTCATTTGCTGTTTCCCGGTTCCGCGCTCTGCACCATCGATACCCTGAACTCCCTGATAGTCTCCGCCCGCCTTTCCGCCGTTATATCTTCCAGCTGGGTGAACCGGATGGCTTGTGTCGGGCATCCGGCGGCACAGGCCGGGATGTTTCCTTCTTCCAGTCTGTCCACGCAGAGATCACACTTTGCCAGTGCTTTTCTCCCGGGAATGGCCCGGATTACGCCAAAGGGACACGCTATCACGCAGGCATTGCAGCCGATGCACTCCCTCAGGTTCAACACAACCGGCTCTCCAACCCCGGCTCTGCTCATTGCAGTTGTCGGACAGACTGCAATACAGGGGGCGTTGGTGCAGTGCCGGCAATGCATGGGAATGACATCATCGCCGTCGACTTCAAGAATGATTCGCGGGTACACCCGCTCTCTGTTGTAGACCGTCTCTACCAGGGTCTTGCTCTTTCTTGAATGAGCAACGGCACATTCCAGCTCACAGGTATGACACCCCAGACATCGATCGATTATTACCTCAAGGACACCGTTCATGCTATCACCTCAATCCCCGACCTTGAATGCCTGCTCATAGATCATGGGCTTCAGCTTCAGCAACTCTCTCTTCTTGTCGATGTGTCTGATCATTTTGTGAGCGGCCTCTACTGGGTCCTCTTCAAAAGCCCACTTGCCGCCGATCTCCTCTTCTATCTCGTCGGTCAGGTACTTGAGCATGTTCTTGCTGCCCATCATCGGCAGCGGCTTGCCGATCATTGTATACACGCCCGAGGCGACAAAATAGAAACCTATCGCCACGGCTTTTTCGCTCATCCACTCGGGCGCGGCCCCGGCCGCGGGCAGATCAGAGATGTCATCGCCCAGACCACCCTCGGCCACGACATTGGCCAGCACCCGCAGGATGCGACTGTTATCGACACAGGATCCCATGTGCAGGACCGGCGGAATCCCAACGGCTCTGCAGACTTCCTGTAATCCCTTTCCCGCAAGTTTAAAGGCTGATTCAGGCTGAAGGAGTCCGTGTTTGGCGCAGGAGATGGCGCTGCAGCCGGTCGTTACCACCAGGACATCGTTCTTGATCAGTTCCTTGACCATTTGGATATGGCCGGCTTCGAACGGGACGTTGGGATTGGAGCAGCCGATCACACCTGCAGCGCCCCGCACACGTCCCTCAATGATGGCGTTGTTCAGGGGCCGGTATGTGGCCCGGTATGTGCCGCCGAGAAAATCGTACACCGACTCGGCGGAGAATCCCGCGATCATCGGCTCTTTGTCCGACGGGAGATGGACGTCTCCGCTCTTGCGGTTGGAATAGTTGTTGATGGCGAGTTCCACTATTTCTCGGGCGGTTTTCTCAGCGTTCTCTTCATGAAACTCGATATGCCTGACACCTGGAATTTTCGCCTTCTCTGAGGTGGTCACCAGTTCGGTGTGAAAACAGTCCGCAACGGGCTTCAGTCCGGGCATGACACACTGCACGTCTACAATCATCATGTCGGCAACGCCGGTCATAATGGCCAGTTCCTGCTGCAGAAAACTGCCGGCAACTGGAATTCCACGGCGCATCAGAATCTCATTTGCCGTACAGCACATGCCGGCCACGCTGACTCCCTCAGCTCCCACTGCAATGGCCTTCTTCTTCATTTCGTCGGAAGTTGCTACTTCGGCAATGATGTCAGAGAGGGCAGGCTCGTGACCATGAACAATCACGTTCACTTCCTTCTCGCTCATGACGCCGAAGTTGGCGGTGGATTGTAGTGGATCCGGGGTCCCGAACAGGATGTCCTGCAACTCGGTGGCCACCATGGATCCGCCCCATCCGTCGGCAAGAGCAGTCCGGAGACCGTGTCTGATGATGTGCCGGTACTCTGCATCAACGCCGATGTGGGTGCGGTGAAGAGTCTCGACAACCTCTCTGTCTATGCTCCGGGGCATGATGCCCAGTTCCTGCCAGAGCTTGACACGGGCCGGCGGCGCGGTTTTTGCGATCTCTATTGATCCATCCTGACGGCCAAACTCTTTCTTGGCCTCTGCCACCAGGTCCGTGGCAATATCTTTGACCTCGCGGTCCTTGGTCTCTATGCCGTAAATTTCGGCAACCGCCTTCAGTTTCTTTTCATCTTTGATCTGGTAGGCGGAATCCCCGCCCTGGGCGGCCAAGTCCAACGTGTGCACGACCGTGCGTCCGTGATCCGAGTGCGCTGCGGCGCCCGCGGCGATCATGCGAATGAGATGTCTGGCCGTGATGGTGTCGGCATCGGCCCCACAGACTCCGACCTTCGGGCCGTTGCCATGGGGATCAATCCGGCAGGGGCCCATGCTGCAGTGCCGGCAGCACAAACCAAGCGAGCCAAACCCGCATTGAGGCTGCATGCCCTCGTACCGGTCCCAGACAGTCTCGATATTCAGGTCGGCGGCCACCTTTATCATCTTTTGGGTTGCTTTGTCGGAAAATGGTTGTTCCACTGTGGTTCTCCCTACTTGCTGAGCTTCTACTGCGTGAAGAGTGTTTCCGGGAAGGACTTACACAGCAGGTTGAATACTCCAGAATTCGGTCTATTGTAGACGCATTCCCAAAATATTACAAACATAAGATTCAATTCTTTCCACAGGGCCAGATGCCACCAATAGCAACAGCCAACTCCGTCCGGCTACTCCGGAATGACCACCTTTCCGATGTCGGAGAGTATCTGTTTGAACTGCGCGATGGAATCATCCGTGAGCGCCTCGACAACTGAGATACCAGGTCTGTCCGCCTTTCGAAACTCGTCCCGGTAGCTCACGAATCCGAGTAGTTGTGCGCCGGGCAGGGAGTTGACGATGAATTCCTTGTCTTCCTGATCGCGGACCTTGTTCCCAACGACGTAGACCCGCGAAATGCCAATTTCCTCAGACAGCTCCAGTATCCGTTGCGCACAGTCGATGGACATCTGACCAGGTTCAACAACCACGAGCATGATATCCACTCCACTCGCCGTAGCTCGGCCAAGATGTTCGATGCCGGCCTCCATGTCGAGTATGAGCGTTTCGTCCTTGTGGAGAATGAGATCCCTGACGAGAGCCCGCAGCAGCACGTTTTCCGGGCATGCGCATCCGCCTCCGCCGCGCCGAATGGCCCCCAGAACCAGGAGGGGAATCCCGTTGTGGACCGTGGCATAGGTGTCGGCGATGTCGGACACCTCCGGGTTCAGCTTGAACATCTGCCCATACTGGTTGACCTTGGCGCCGGTGCGTTCTTCAATCAGCTCGGTCTGTTTCGAGACGGGAACGATTGCATCCTGGATTTCAGGCGGTACGCCGAGAGCACCCGCAAGGTTTGCGTCCGGATCGGCGTCTATCGCAAGAACTTTGTTCCCGCTGTCGGTCAGAAGCAGGGCCAACGCCGCAGAGAGGGTTGATTTCCCAACCCCGCCCTTGCCGGTGATTGCTATTTTCATGTGTCTTCTCCTTTTTCCTGCCTAACAATAAGCACCGGACACGAGATCGATCAAGAAGATCTGTGCTTCACCCTCACCGGCTCCCGCTGCAACGGAATGATTCGGACTGACAACCGGCCGTTCTTCCCTTACATTCAGACGCATGGACGAACAACAAGAAGCATGCTGGGGACCGAAGTTGTGGGAAGAGCTTCGTTCTTCGGAACCGGACAAGGTCTGTGAACGGTGCAAGGTGGAGTATGATCCCGCAGGGTTCTACGTGGTGAACTCGCTGGGATCAACGGTGAGGGTCTATCCGCAGGAAGAGCGTCTACAAGCAGACGATGAATCACTGGCAGCCAGTGCCGACTATCAATTACTCCTGGTGTCCTACCTGCTGTACGCTCAGAACATTGATTCGGCAGGCAACTGGGTTTCGGAAAAGGACCTCAAAGACGGCAGCACCTTCTTTCGCGGCCCCCACGCGATGCCTTCGGCTCCCCTTGAAGGGCGTTTCGGCGATGATCTCGATGGTTTCCGCGAAAAGGCGCAGTCGCTCGGCGCTGTCGTCTCAGAATTCGGGGACATATCGATGGTCTTTCCGGTGCTGCCCCGCATCTCATTCGTCATTGTGCTGTGGCTCAAGGACGACGAGTTTCCGGCGAGGGTCACGTTCATGATGGATTCCTCAATCGAAGCCCATCTGCCGCTGGATGTGATCTCCGCCATGGCAGTGTCGGTTACGCAGCAACTGACGAACAATTAGGTTATCGCGCCAGCAACTCCTTCGCGGCGGAATCCTGTACGTCGGTGATGAACGGAATACCGGTTTCTCGCTCGGTCTCGCGATTCCCGGAGACAATGTCGTTCCGACTGATCTCCGCAAGACTGAATTTGCGAGCACCGGCCATGAGTTGCTGCAGGCCTGCCGACAACTTGTCGGCAAGGGTCCACATGGCAATTGCCCCGTACGGAATGTTCTTCATCTCATTCTCACCCACATGATCCTGAACATCGTAGTACCCGTAGAAGATTTCCTCCGGATACCGGCCGATGTCCGTCACCGCGCTGGGCAGCCGTTCCCAGTGGGCGCTGAGTTCGGGCAGTCCAGGTTTCATCACCCCCTCGATATTTGAACCGAGGAAGCCGGGAATCATGAGGGAACGACCCATGCACACGAGTTTGGTGAAGGGTGCTCCGAGGGCGAGCGCCTTGAAGATGTGATCCTCACGGGCAAGCCCGCCCGCAAATGCCATGTCCACGACCGGCTTCCCGGCGTCGGACAATGTCCTGGCGTACTCCGCCGCTTTGGCATGGAGGAATATCGATGGTACGCCCCAGCTTTCCATCATATTCCACGGGCTCATGCCGGTTCCCCCGCCTGAACCGTCAATCGTGAGCAGATCGAGTTTGGCCGCGGATGCATACTTGATTGCCATGGCAAGCGCTTCCATTCCGTACGAGCCGGTCTTCAGGGTCACGCGCTTGTAGCCCAGCCCTCGCAGATGCTCCACCGACTTCATGAAATCGGCCTCAACCTGCTCTGCGCTCTGGAGTTCGGTGTAACCCAGTCGACTGTGGCGCGCGAACGCCTTGATCCCGTGCTTTTTGAATGCTTCCTGAACGGTCGGTTTCCGTGGATCCGGATCCACGATGTATCCGCGATCAACGAGGAACAGGGCATAATCCAGATCCTCAACCTGGATTTCCCCGCCGATGTCTTTTGCTCCCTGACCCCATTTGAGCTCAATGATGACCTTGTCGCCAAACTTGTCCATCACGTACTCGGCCACGCCATTGCGTGTGTCTTCCACGTTCATCTGGACGATAATCGCACCGCGACCCCTGAAGTAGCGAAGATAAGTCTCAATCCGACGATCCAGCTCCGGCGCGGAGGATATCCGGCCGTTCGCTATCTTGGCTTTGCGGTCGATTCCGACGACGTTCTCTCCGACCACAACCGGGAATCCGACGAGTGCCGCGCCAATCGCAAAGGAGTCCCAGTACTTGGCGGCGATGAACGTGGACCCCAGCGCGCCGGTCATGATGGGAAGCGCCGCGGTGGTGGTCCCATCCGTGCCAAACGACGCATCAAGATTGACGTTGGGGAATATGCAGTCATCCGAGCTGGAGGTCAGGCCTGCGGGCACACCGCTCGCACCATAGTTGTATCCCTGCACTCGCAGGCTGTTGTAGGAGACGCCCACGTGCGTGACGTTCCGACTTCCGGCCGTGACTGTCCCGAAGTCGCGAGGATAGAGCATCTTCCGCCCAACCATGCTGGACAACCAGGTCTCACATTTACCGGTACAGTCGGCACGGCAGAGCGTACACAGACCAGATTCGGCCGCGTTGCCGCGGTTGACCGTACCAAGAACGTCGTCGGTTTTGTTGTATTGCACCATGGCCGTACGCTATCACTTGCGAACGGGGAGGTCAATGAAAACGCGCATTAATATTCAACAACTTCGCATGGTCATGCGCGACAGACCGGCGACGCCCGGCTATCCGGCCCTCAGATCTCCGAATATCGCAAGAGCCTGATCCCCGCGTTCTCACAGTAGTCGATGATCTCTATGTCCATGAACATTCGTCGCTCGCGATTTCGTCGCATCGCAACTTCGCCTGAGCGACCGCCAGGGCCTTTGAGAAACTGCATTTCCTCCTCTTTGGTCCCGGGATGACCAAAGAAGAGATATGTACCGGTGTCAACTCCTGAGAGGTAGTCGGCAAGCTCGGTGCCGGGATGTTCCCCCGGGCCGACCCAATCGGCCGGCAGGGTGAGTTTGCCGTCGGCCTGCAGATCCCGGTCATAGGCAAGACCGTGGGCCGAAGCGAAGCTGCGCATCCCGTCCGCCAATGTTCCGACCGAACCAACGAGCATGTGCTCGTCCAAATAAGTGAGACTGAAGCCGAGGCTCTCGAGTCGGTTGTACTGCGCCTCAACTTCACCCATGAGCTGGCCGGCGTCCGGACACTCCGCATCCAGTTCACTGACCATGAGATGGAAGGTGCCGTCCCGACGGACAAGCCCCGGAACCTGCGAACCCTTCGTAACGGGGCCCCACCGCACGGCGTCCCACTCCGAGGTCAGCGTGACGTGCAGGCCAAAATCGATCCCATCCGCCAGCTCCAGGAGCGTGTCGGCTGCGTCCTCAATCGCAGGGGCGGGGGCCATGAGGCTGATATTGCGAACAATTCCGTCCTTCACCGCGGAACGAATCGCTCTGTTTGTGGTCTTGTTGAGTCCGGCGTCGTCAGCACGGGTTACGAGTCGAATGCCATCCATGTTGCCTCCATCGTGTGGGTGATGTCAGCTCGATTGTAACACAACAATCAGGCTTGACCTCCGGCCAATTGCCCTGCTGCCGGGGGGGCTTGCACTCTTTTCGACCACCATGGTAGTGTCCTTTCAGATCACACCAAAGGAGGGTTTGATGCAGAGTAATAAAGCCTCGGTACTCGTCCGCGACTGGTGTGGTGTAGCCCGCCGGTAGACTCTGATCGCCGTTCGTGCGGCCCTTCCTGAGCGACCGGTTCTTCATCAACACCAGTTCACACTCTCACCAATCAGCACCCCTGGGAACGTACGTGCCCGGATGCATCCGTTGCATCCACCGCGTACCCGCCTGCGTGCGTATTCGCCCGCATGATACTGGAGCAGAACAATGGAATTGAACATCACCTGGAACGACGTTCCATGGACCACATACCGCACACACTTCACGGGCGACCAGCCTGATGAGATGATCCCCGGATGGGTCGTCACGCACGAGGGTTCGGCCCTCGAGGTTGTTACACAAAACGGGACTGTTGTCGCCGAGATTTCCGGTCGCCTGCGCTATCTCTCGGAACTTGGAACCGGCGAGCTGCCGGCCGTCGGCGATTTCGTGTCCCTTCGGCCAGGGGACCCGGCGCAGATAGACGCCGTGCTTCCTCGCCGAACAGCGTTTCGTCGGAAGGAAGCCGGGCAACGTACCGAGGCACAGATCATCTGTGCAAATGCAGATCTTGCCGTGATCGTCACCACGGCACCGGCCCTCGGCGTGGAGCGCGTGGCGGACGTCGTTGCGACAGACACAGCCGCGGCGCATGACCTGGACGATTTCAGCCTGCGACGGATCGAACGCTACATCGCCACCCTCGACCCTCAGATCCGACCGGTGGTGGTACTCAACAAGTGCGACCTGATTGAGGACCCGCAGGCAGTTCAATCGTACGTGGCAGCGGAACTCCCGGGCGCAGTCGTTGTTGCGCTGTCGGCCCTCACCGGGGACGGGGTCAATGTGCTCACGCAGCTCATTGAGAAGGGTCAAACGGCGGTCATGGTCGGCTCTTCCGGCTGTGGCAAATCCACGCTCATTGCCCAGCTCACCGGCACTGATCTCAAGACTGGAGCGGTGCGCACAAGCGATGGCCGCGGCCGGCACACGACAACCTCACGGCGCATGTATCGCCTGCCCGAGGGCGGCATCCTGGTGGACACCCCCGGCATGCGCGAGGTTCAGCTGTGGGCCGACGACGATACCGGCACCGATGCCATTGCCGCGGCCTTCCCTGAGATCACCGAACTGGAGGGCGGGTGCCGATTTCGGGACTGCAAGCACGAGCACGAGCCCGGTTGCGCGATAAAGCAGGCCATCGCCGAAGGCACGGTCCTCGCAGAGCGATACCAGAGCTACCTCCAACTTCGCGATGAGATCGAGACGACCGCGGAGATGCGCCGGCAGCGGAGCCGGGAGTGGGGGAAACAGATCTCGAAGTTGTCGCGGCAGCTGAAGAAGGCCAGGAACGGATGAATCGTTCAGCGTCGGCGGTCGGCAGGCGGACACGTGCCCCCGAAGGCAGCACCGGCCTGCTCGGATTTGCATGCGCACACTGTGGACTGTTCGTCCCGACACGCGCGCACGGCACGAGCCACCGCAATCACTGCCCCAACTGCCTGTGGAGCCTTCACGTTGATGTCCATCCGGGAGATCGCGCGCATCTCTGCCGCTCACCGATGGAACCTGTCGCGCTGTGGGCTCTCCCGAACGGCGAGCGTCGTGTCATCCACCGTTGTACGGGATGCGGCGCCCTGAGGGCGAATCGGGTGGCCGGAGACGACGAAGAGGGGGCACTGGAGATGCTCGCAGGCAGGGTGGCACCGTAACGGTTTGCTCAGAGGTGTCCATTGATGATTCTGGTGATTCCGTCCTTCTGCAATTGGACCGCGCAGTCCACGATGATTGTTCCGATCTGATTCTCGTCCATCTCCGTGCCTCTGCGCCTCTGTGAGAGAACTCTTCTTCACTCACAGACAACGTGGCAAAACACCCGTCTGCTTCAATCTGGTGCCTATATGCGTTTGCCCTGACAGTTTGCTTCCCCGCCCTTGACATCTCCCGTTGAATCAGGCCATCTGGCAGGGCCATGGCAAAGATGCGTCCGGGAAGTCCTGTTCAGCTTGGCGTTGCAATCTTCCTCGGTTACTTCTCCATCGCGGTCGCGTTCGGTGTGTCCGGACGCGAACTCGGTTTCACGCTTCCGGCACTCACGGCTTTCTCGGTCTTCGTGTTCGCGGGGGCGAGCCAGTTCCTCGCGGTTCAGCTTCTTGCCCAGGGAGTGGGAGGCGTTGCCGTCATCGTTGCCACGTTGATCCTGAACGCTCGGCACGTCGTGATGTCGCTCGCCATCAGAGATCGGATTGAGGGCGACAGGGTGCCCAAACCGGTTCTCGCCTTTGGGATCACCGACGAGGTGTTCGCGTCGGCCGCGACCCGGGTGGGGCCGATCCGGGATATCGATCTGTTGACGATGGAGGTTCTGGCCTACTTCGGCTGGGTTGGCGGGACAATCGCTGGTTTCGTCGCAGGCCGATTTCTGCCGCCGGCGATCGAGGAGGCGATGGGCATCGCGCTGTACGCCATGTTCGTGTCGCTGATCGTACCAGGAATCGTTCGGTTCTGGCGCTACGGGATCGTCGTGGCGGCGGCAGGGGCCGTCAATTTTGGAATGACGAGCCTCGGTCTCTCACGCGGCCCGGCTCTCCTCGTCGCGATTGTGTTGCCGGCCGTCGTCTTCGCCCTGGGTCCGCGATGGAGTGAGCCAACGTGAATGAAATCGTTCTGGTCATACTCGGCATGACCGCAGTCACCTACATCCCCCGCCTGCTTCCACTCGTGCTCAGGGGCAACAGCGAACCTCCTGAGTGGATGAAGAGAACACTTCAACTCCTCCCCTTCACCGCCATCGGCGCCCTCGTGATTCCGGACGGTTTCACGGCAATTGACGGCAACGTGCCCGTGGCAGCCATCGGTTTGGTTGCGGCAGCCGGCGTCACCTGGCTCACCCGCCAGCCATTCCTCGCGGTGATTGCGGCTGTCCTCGCCGTGGCGGCGGCGCAGCTGGTGCTGTAGGTCAACGGTTGTATACCGGAATTGAAGGCAAGACTATCTTGAAAGTACCTTCAGTTCTTCACGGATAACCTTGCGTACTGTCTCTTCGAGATCGCCATCTTTGAGATTGGTGTATTCCCGCAACGCCTCATTGATGAGAGTCTGATAGTTCCCTCCGCCACGTTCGTGTACTTGATTGCGGAACCAATTCAGGATGTCTGTATCAACCCGAATTGTAATTCGAGTTTTCCCTGGGGCAGACTGTACGACAGGCCCCTGCTTCGCTTTTTCGAAATTATGCTCTTCTTTGCTCATAAGCAGTCCTCTCTGCCTTTGTAGCAGATCACCCTGAGATCAGGCGGATACCGTCTCCCCGATAGGTATAGACCACAACCACTATCCGCCCCGTGAAATCGGTGCCGGCAGTTGCGAAGCGCTGTTCATCGTTGACAATTTCCTGTTTGATTGTCAGCGCCCATTCATCCTCAAAGACGCCAACGGCATCCGCCAAGTCGATTCCATGGTTCCTGCTATTGAGATCGGCTTTGTCTGGATCCCATTGATAGTCCACGGCTAAGTGTATGCACAAATTGTGCACATGTCAAGAATGGCCCAAACAGAAAAGGTTGATAGAATCCGGCATCCAACCGAATCGGCATACTCGGCAGTCGGGCTTGCCACAGGCCTGAAATCGATACATACTACTTCTATGCATAGAACCCCGAGGCAAATAAGGCCGGATGAAGCGTCCAAGGATGGGCTGCCGAAGGATCTCATTGCGGCATCTGCGGTTCCACTTCTGCTCGCAATTCTTG
>JAHOYX010000151.1 GCA_019038705.1 Spirochaetales bacterium | reverse complement strand
GAGTGATTCCTGGACGGGCCCTGCCGCCGGCAGAAGGACCGTGACAGTCGTCCCACGGCCGGCCTCGCTGACAACGTGAATGACGCCCCTGTGACCGCGCACGATGCCCAGCGTCGCAGCCATTCCAAGCCCGCGCCCCTGAAACTTCGTCGTGAAGAACGGGTCAAACACCCGCGAGACGGTCTCGGCGTCCATCCCGCATCCGTTGTCAATCACCTCAAACCGGACATAGCGACCGGCCGGCAGGTCGTCGTCCATATATGACCCCACCAGATCCTCGCACCCGGCGTCCACGACACTCAGCTGGATTGTGATCAGGGCATCGGTGTCGCCCGCACCACTCGGGCTATCGTCTTCCTCGAATGATTCGGCGGCATTCGTGACCAGATTCTGAAGAACCTGTGTCAGCTGTCCGGCATCGGCCATGACCGGCGGGAGATCATTCGGGAGCGTGCGCTTCAGGCGCGCATGGGGAGAGGCAATTGAGGCAAGGGTGTCTGCCTGAGCGGCGACGAGTCCTGCCGGATCAAGTCGGCTCGCCAGGAAGGCCCCCTTCCCGGAGTAGGCCAGCATCTGTCTGCTCAGATGCGCAGCACGCCTGCCCGCGTCTTCGATCTCCTGAATCATCCCGCGCTCGGGCGAGTTCTCGGGCAACGCGCTTCGGACCAGTTCCGCGTAACCCAGCATCCCCTGCAGAAGATTGTTGAAATCGTGCGCGATGCCGCCGGCCAGTATGCTCAGGCTCTCCAGGCGTTGCGCTTCCTGCAGCCTCTTCTGCGTCCGAAGCCGCTCGGTGATGTCCCGGTTGCTGGCGCGATGCCCCAGGAACCTGCCCTGTTCGTCCACCACTGGTCGGCAAACGTGATCGATCCAGACCGTCTCGCCGTCCCGCCGCCGAATGCGGAACTGAACTCCCTGCGGCTTTGAGTCCCCGCTGACGGCGTGACGATGCGCGGTCCAGATTTGCTGATCTTCAGGCAGAACAAGCTCATCTATGAAATGAGCGTCGGCGATAAACTGCTCCCTCGCGTAACCGGTGATACGTTCGCAGGAGAGTGAGACGTAGCGCATTGTGCCGTCGGGATTCGCCCAGTATTCCCAGTCGTAGGTGAAATCCGCAATTGTCCGGTAGCGTAGCTCCGCCTCCCGCAACGCTTCCTCGGCCTGCTTGCGCTCGGTGATATCGGAATAGACCGCAACGACATTCCCGGAAGGCAGCCTGTACACAGTGTTCTGCCGCCAGAAGGTCACCCGCTCGTCCTCATAAATCGATACCGGCTGGTCTTCGGGAACCCCTGTTCTCCAGACTCGGCGCATCACGTCCAGCAGTCCGAATTTCTCGACACCGGGAAAAACGTCCGTGACCCTGCGCCCAATGGCGTCCTCCCTCGAACCGCCGTCCATCTCTTGTCCGGCGGGATTCCAGTCCAGGAACAGGAAATCCGCCCCGTCGTCCACGGCTTCATAGACGGCGACGCCGTCTCTCATACCTTCGAAGAGACTGCGAAAACGTTCCTCGCTCTCGGCCAGCGTCTCCTGCGTCTGGCGGAGTTGCGTACTATCGCGCGAGGTGACGACGACGCCGGAGACCGAACCATCGTCGTTGCGGTACGGATGGCAGGCGACATCCATGTACCGCCGGCCAAGTCCCCGAAACTCGAACCAGTCGCCATAAGCAACCGTCTCGCCGTTCAGACACCGATCAAGGTGTGCTTTCACCAGGCGCTCGAAGACGTCATCACCGAGGACCTCGGCAACCGTGTGGCCGACAATCTCCTCCCGCGTCCTGGAGTGCGCCTCCAGATAGGCCTTGTTCACAGCCCGATAGATGTAGTCGGAATCGACCCATGACACGTGGTCGGCAATCGATGCCGCGATACGCCCGAAATCGTTCAACGCATCCTCGGCTCGCCTCAGCAGGGAGGCTTCAGTCTCCAATGCCCGAACCCGCTGTTTCAACGCAAGCACGAGCAGGCCAGCGACAAGTCCCGCGCCGCCGCCGAAGAGCAGAGGAACCGTAAAGGCCTTCGCGGTCATCGGTGCTCCAACCATGAGCTTGTTCAACACGGAACAAGCACAGAGAAGAACGGCCCCGGCAAGAACCGACAAGGTTCCCCAGGCAATCTTACGTGCGGCAGAATTCTGTTTGGGGGATTCGCTCGTCTCGGTCATGGAGTGTTCCCTGTCTCCGATCTCTGGATTATCGCATAGAACCGGCGCAAGCGTTCTGAACTGCCGCGAAGAATGGGGATCGATCTCACCTATCTCCCGCCCGGGCCGTGAATTCTCGCCGTTGGTGCTGCAAGGCGACTCCTCTCCCGGAGTAAATTGCTCCAGGTGCGAGGTTTGTCAGTACTTCATCCCCATTCTTCGCGGCAGTTCACACTACTTTGTACGGTCTGCCATCCTATCCTAAGTCGTGTTCCAGCCGAACGCTATAGGGAAATCCCCTAATCGTGGCGCAGACACGCCTCCTCGGCAACAAGGCCTCGAAGCCAACGGCGCCCCGTCTTCGGTATATTCTTCCCTCGGATCCAGGTGGGCGCACCCAGACCGCCGGCAGGATCACAACACGACGAGAAGGAATTGACACACGATGAAAATCTACCTGATTCGGCACGGCGATCCTGACTACGAGAATGACACGCTGACCGAACGCGGCCACCGGGAAGCGGACGCACTGGTCGCGTATCTTAAGAATGAGGGCATCCACCAGGTTGTCTCGTCGCCGATGGGCCGAGCTCGTGACACGTGCCGATACACGGCGGAGTCACTGGGGCTAGACGTGACGGTGGAACCGTGGATGGCCGAGCTCAGCCTCAGGGCGGATACCGAGGTTCGGCGATCCGCGTGGGACATTCCCGGCCACTCAATCCGGAACTCGGAGTATCTGCGGGACACTGCCGCCTTCGAACGGGTCCCGTCACTGCCGGAACAACGGGTCCGGGAGATCCTGGAGGAGCTTCGAAGGAGCTCCGACAAGTTCCTGGCCACTCTTGGCTACGTGCGAGACGGCGGTGTGTATCGAATTGAGAAACGGAACGACCGAAAGATAGCGGTGTTCGCACATGGTGGGTTTGGGCTCAGCTGGCTTTCCGTTCTCCTGGAGATCCCGTTGCCGCTCATGTGGAGCGGCTTCTTCCTGCACACGAGCTCGGTCAGCCAGATTCTCTTTGACGAACGATCAAGCGACCTCGCCACTCCACGATGCCTCATGATCAGTGCGCTTCCGCATCTTTTCGCGGCGTCACTGGAACCGGGCAAAGCGGGTGTGCAGGCCAACTACACGTAGGGACCGGACATCTGTCACACATTAGGCGGGATAAGACTGTCATTCCATCACAGAAACACGCGTTGAGTCTTGACGAAAAGACGCTACCGGGGCAATATGGTCACCATGAAGCGAGACATCTACCGGGATCTGCAGGCCTGGCGGGGTTCCAAATTCCGGAAACCGCTGGTTCTGCGTGGCGCTCGGCAGACCGGGAAGACGTACATCCTTCAGCGGTTCGGTGAGCGGGAGTACCAGCAGTGCCACTACTTCAACTTCGAGGAGGACTCGCGTCTGGCCTCGCTCTTTGAGGGGGATCTTGACACCGGACGGATCATCAGGGACCTGAGCCTCTACCGGAACTGTGACATTCGCCGCGTGGAACACCTCATTATCTTTGATGAAGTTCAGGCCTGCAACGCCGCCTTGAACTCATTGAAGTACTTCAACGAGCACGACAACGACTACCACATTGCCTCCGCCGGATCCCTGCTTGGAGTGCGCATGTCGAAGCCGAGGTCATTCCCGGTCGGCAAGGTCGATTTTCTGGACTTGTATCCGATGACATTCTACGAGTTTCTTGACGCCACTGGAGAGAGCCGCTACAGAGCATATCTCGAGGATATTGACAGGATCGCACCACTTCCCGACGCCTTCCATGACGCACTGACAGGGTTGCTGCAGCGCTACTATCTTGTGGGCGGCATGCCCGAGGCCGTCAATCGCCACACTGCTGACCCCGGGTTCGGAAATGGCCGCACTGTTCAGAAATCGATCCTGGACTCCTACACGCTCGACTTTGCGAAACACGCCCCTTCGTCCGACATACCCAAATTGTCGCTTGTATGGGAATCACTGCCGTCTCAACTCGCGAGAGAAAACAAGAAGTTCCTTTTCTCGGTGGTCAAAGAAGGCGCACGGGCACGCGAATACGAGAACGCACTGACCTGGCTGACCGGTGCCGGGTTGATCCATCGCTCCGTGCTGGTGACTGCACCAAAGGTCCCACTCAAGGCGTACAGGGACGCTTCCAGTTTCAAGATCTACGCGTGCGATGTCGGACTGCTTGGAGCGTTAGCTGAGGTGCCGGCCGAGGCCGTGCAGAGCGACCTGTCGATTCTCACGGAGTACCATGGGGCTTTTATAGAGAACTACGTCGCACAGCACCTGGCCGCGATGACGGGCATCGGCCTTCACTACTGGAAAAACGTGGGCCGCGCGGCGGAGATAGACTTTCTGCTGCAACACGGTTCGTCGATCGTGCCGCTTGAGGCCAAGTCCGGCGTGAACTTACGGAGCAAGAGCTTGGCCTTTTATGCGACGAAATACCGGCCGCCCCTGGTTGTTCGAACGTCGCTGCGTAACTTGAAAGTCGATGATCGTGTCCTCAATGTGCCGCTGTATGCCCTTCAGAGCCTGCCTCGGATTCTGGGTCTTTTGTAGTCCACGCACAGGGAGATCGGCTGACCTGCAGCAGAGTGGCCCCTGTTCTGGAAGGCGCACGGAATGGTAGGCTCGATGTGATAAGAAACTTTCACTGAAAGAGGTGCCGGGCATGACGGTTCTCCAGATATACCTCAGCTGTCTCGATGGGAAGAAGGCGGAGCTCGAAGCTCGTTTTCGCGATACATTCCTGCCGGCTATCTCCGTGCAAGAGGGGTTTCTCCACGCCTCAATGCTGCGAAGTGTTGATGCCCCTCTTTCGTATCAGATCGAGTTTGCCTTTGAAAGCGAGGAGCTCCGCCAGGGCTGGGTCCACTCGGAGGAGCACCAACGTGCCTTACCGATAATCAAGTCGTTATGTGAAGAGACATCCTTTGCCCGATTTGATGTTGTTGACAAGACGGACTGATCGACTGGGCCGCTGATGGTTCCTTCCGCGTCCGCGCCTATGGCTCCAGGTTCCTGGGCTCCCGAAGCGGGACATCTAGTCCATCAGTGTCCCGCCGTTGACGTCGAGAATCTCCCCGGTAATGAAGGACGCGGCACTACTTGCCAGAAAGGCGACAGCCTCCGCTACCTCTCCCGGTGTCCCAACCCTTCCGAGGGGAACAAACTCTCTTACCATTTGCTTCTTGCTTTCAGGAGTCGATTCAGTGGAGACCGAACCCGGTGCAACGGCGTTTACGCGAATTCCGCATGGCGCCAGCTCATGGGCCAGAGACTTGGTCAGAGAGATGATTCCCGCTTTTGAAGCACAGTAGTGGGCCTTGGCGGGCGAACCGGGCTGACTGTAGACCACGCGTCCCGTCTTCCCGACAAACGAGCTGACGTTCACAATCGTACCCGATTGGCGTTCCTTCATTCGCGGCACAACACTGCGGAGGCAGTAGAAGACGCTGTACAGGTTGGTTCGGATCACCCGCTCCCATTCTTCGTCGTCAATATCTTCGAGGTACACCGATTCGGCGAAGACGGCGGCGTTATTGACCAGTGCGCCAATGGGGCCGATCTCTTCTTCGATGCTGTTCACCATTGCCTGAACCTGGGTGCTGTCGGAGACGTCGCACGCTCGAGCGAGGGCGGAAAGGCCAAGCCCTTCGAGCTCTGCAACCGCCTCATCGGCGGCGGAAGAATCTCTGTCGTTGATGACAACCCGGCACCCCGCCCGAGCCAGGCGCTCCGCGATGGTCTTGCCGAGGCCGCGGCCGGATCCGGTTACCAGTGCAATTGTCTCATCCATCTTCATCGATCTTCCCTATTTTACCAGATTCGGAATGAAGAGGGTGATCTCCGGAATGAACGTCACAAGGATCAGCGTAATCAACAGGGGCACCAGCAAGGGGAGGGTTGCCCGGAATATTCGCATGAAAGGCAGCTTGACGATATCCGACAACACGAAGAGAACGGGGCCCACCGGCGGTGTGAGGGCGCCAATCATCAGATTCAGCACCATGACCACGCCAAAATGGACAGGGTCGATACCGAGAGTCTGGATAATCGGGGAGAAGACCGGGCCAAGCAGGATTATCGCAGGCGTGATCGTCGTCAGGAAGCCAAAGAACAACAGAATCACATTGCTGATTATCAGGAACGTGACCGGGGTCACGTTTTGCTGATTGATCAGCATGATCAGCATGTCCGGTACGCGCTCCCGGCTGAGTATCCATGTCAAGATGCTTACCGCCGCAAGAATGTAGAGAACCGTTCCAAGATTGAGGAGAACCCGCACACACATCCCAGGGATGTCCCGCAACGGTAGCTTCCGGTACACCAACAGCCCCAACACAAGGGCGTAGAAGACTGCCGCGGCAGCCGCTTCGGTGGGAGTGAAGATGCCGGAGAAGATACCTCCAAGGAGAATCACCGGGGTAAGCAGCGGCAGGAAGGCTCGGCCAAAGGCAGTCAGTATTTCCGAGAATGGAGCCATGTGCTCCCGCTTCGGATAGTTTCTGCGCTTAGCGATGATCGCAATTGTGATCATCAGCGCCAGGCCCATCATAAGACCAGGGATTATTCCGGCGAGGAACAGAGATCCGATGGACGCCTCAAACGCCATGGCGTAGATAACCATAGGGATGCTCGGAGGAATAATGGGACCAATGGTGGACGACGCGGCGGTCACTGCGGCGGAAAAGTCGTCCTCATACCCCTCCTTCCGCATTGCCTCGATTTCAATAACCCCGAGCCCTCCGGCATCCGCAATGACGTTTCCCGACATTCCGGCGAAAACGATGCTTGCGAGTACGTTAACGTGTGCCAGACCGCCGCGAAGATGTCCGATAACTGAGTTTGCGAAACCGAATATCCTCTGGGAGATGCCTCCTCCGTTCATCAACAGGCCTACGAGGACGAACATCGGAAAGGCCAGGAAGGGAAACGAGTTGACGGACTGCACCATCTGTTGAGCAACGATGAGTAGGGGAACCCCTTCAGCCCAGAGATACCCAATCGACACAATTCCAATGCCAACGGCGAAAGGCACGCGAAGGAGAACCAGAAACAACAGGACGATCAGCATCACGCCGAACATGGCCTAATCCCCCTGCTTCGGAAGCCATACCGCGATGATGCTCGCGAGGCTCGTAGCCGGCAATACGATGTAGACGATGGCGAGGGGAATGTTCAACGCCGCACTCCTGATGTCTGTGAATCGAAGAACAAACTGCCAACTGATATAGGCCAGCATCAGAAGGAACGCCGTCATTACCAGACGACCGATCAGGTCAACCACTCCGACAAACCTCGCCGGAAGAATGGAGCCGATCAGGTCGATGCTCATGTGGGTACGATGACGAAAGGCGAAGGTCGCCCCGACAAAGACCGACCAGATCAGCAGGAAGCGGGCAAGCTCCTCGCTCCAGAACAGGGGAGCACGTACGACGTACCGGAAGAACACCTGAAGGGTAAGTGCCACAACCATGTTAACCACCAGGACGGTTGCGGCTGTGAGTTCGATCACCCGATACACTCGACCATTGTTCCTGGTGCTTGAGTCAGGCTTTGTGCTGGAACTCATAGCTCTCACCGGGCTTCATGATGACGACTTCGGTGCCTGGCGCTCGTTCGGTTACTCGCTTCACAATGGCATCCGCATCCTGCGCCACGCCCGGGTTGGTGTTGTAATGCATAGGCACAACAACCCTGGAGCCCAGCCACTGAGCAGACAGGCTTGCTCCTTCAATCCCCATGGTGTACTTGTCCCCCACCGGAAGGAAGGACAGCACCGGTTTGTGGAGTTCGGCTATCGTCTGCATATCGGAAAAGACATCGGTGTCTCCGGCAAAGTAGAAGCGCAGCGATGGATCCTCAACCGGGCCAAAAACGTATCCGCAGGATCCACCCCCGGGAAGAATGGTCTTGCTTTCCCGCCACTCATCCGCGTAGAGTTCGCTGCCATGAACGGCCTGAACCATTGTGATGGCGAGGCCCTCCACCCGGGCGGTGCCGCCGGCGGCAAGACCGATGGCTTGCTTCTCCCGGGCGATTCCCTTCTTGTCCAGGTACCAGACAAGGTCCGGCGAGGCAATTACTGTCGCTCCGGTTTGCTGCGCAAGCTCCGCCGCGTCGGCAAAATGATCGTAGTGACCGTGCGTCACCGTAATCACATCCAATTCTGTAATGCTTTCCAGACTGACAGGACAGGCGGGATTGTCGCGGATCCACGGGTCGGTAAGCAGCCGAACGCCACTTTCGAATTCAATACTGAATGTGGAATGTCCCAGCCATGTGATGCGACTCATCTTATCAACCTCCTGCCCGTCAGTCTGAAAAACAGGGCGGCATGATGCCGCCCCAAAGTACCATTCTCTTCGGCGTGTTTCTACCGCTGGGATTCCATAACCCGCTGGTAGATACCTTCACCCCACTGTTCGGTGAACTGCCCAGGTACGTCTGCAACGGCGTCCCGGAAGGCCTGGAGGTTCGGCTCGATAACCGTCATCCCGTGATCTTCCTTGAGCTGCCGCAGAAGCTCGGCGGATTCCTGTTCCGAAAGCTCTCGGGACATTGTCCCAAAAACCTCGTGGCCTGCCCGCACGATAACATCCTGATAGTCAGCCGACAGCGACTCGAACCGATCATCGTTGATAATCAACATTTCGGGGTTCTGAGCGTGGCCGGTAAGCATCAGGTAGTTCTGAACTTCATAGAACTTCATTGAGACAATCTGAGGAAGGGGGTTTTCCTGTCCGTCCACAACGCCCTGTTGGAGACCAAGGTAGAGTTCTGCGAACGCCATCGGAGTCGGAGACGCACCCATGGCAGTGAAGGCCGCCTGCCGGTATGGGATGGGCGGGGTTCGAATTTTCAGCCCCTGCAGATCCGCGGGAGTTTCGACGGGAGTGTCGGATGTGGTGAGATGTCGCGCTCCGAGATAACCAACGCCGATAACGCGAAGACCGCGCCCCGTGCGAAGCCGCTCAAAGATCTCCTCTCCGACGTCGCTATCAACAACGGCAAACAGCCCATCCACGTCCTCAAAGACATACTCCGCACCCCAGATACCAAAGGAAGGCTCCAGGTTGCTGAGAAGGCCAGGGCCGGCGGTTGCCATGTCCACGGTGCCCAACATGACGTTTTCCGAGAGATTGGCGCCCTTCCCGAGTTGGCCCAAGGGGAAAATCTCGAGGACAAGCCCGCCGTTTGTCTCTCCCTCGACGAAGTCAGCCATTGCCTCCAAAGAGCGGTGGACGACGTGACTCGTCGGAAAGATGTGGCCCACCTGCAGCACGACAGGCTCGACCGTCGGCTCCTCGGCCGCCACGGCGGTGCTCTCTTCTTCCTGTCCTCCGGTGGCGAACAGGAACTGCCCACCTGCGATCAGAAAAATCGCAAGGAACAAACGAACTACATTTCTCATAGGACCTCCTCGTCCGTTCCGGCCTTGTTGGCCTGCAGAACGGAGCATTATTGCTTGAGCATCATTAGTCGCCGAACCCAGGCGGTCCCGGTTCCGGTGATCATGATCCTCGCTTCCACTGAAACTGCTTCGTCGGGAGCCAGAGCCTCGACGGAGTCATTTATCCAATCGCTGGTTCCCGTGATGAGTTCTCCCTTCGCTGCGCTCGCGGCGTCCTGGGTTATGCCGCCGTACTGATCTCGAAAAACCAGCTGGAAGGCGCAAAAGCAACCGTCGGCTATCCCTTCCGCGCGGATCTCCCCGCCAAATCGCAGCGTACGCCCGGGTGAAACCGCCACGACCTGAGTAAGACAGAGCACACCCCTTCGGCCGCTCCGGTCAAATTGGATACCACAGGCGACGATACCCTTGTCGTCCGTCTGCCGCAGTATGCGTCCGGGGCCCTCTGAGAAGCGATTGTATATCGCCCAGCCGGCGGGAAGTTCCTCTTCGAATTCCTTGAAGAAACCATTCTGGAGCTTTGGATGCGCCGGCAGAACGAGACGGTTGTTCCGAAACTCCCAGACAATCTGTCCAAAGGCATCCACTTCGATGACTCGGGCGTGTTGCTGATCGGTGATGAGCACGTTTCCGTTTTCCAGCTTGTCTGCGTCATAGAAGTTCGCGAAGTAGGGAACGGAGAAGCGCCAGATGACGTTCCTCTCGGCGTCAATCTCGAAGACCTGAGATGCCTTGGAGTCACAGATCAGGGTGTGGCCGTTGTCCAAACGGTCCGCATCCCGGGGCCAGGTAAGAGGCTCGTCTCCCTCCTGGTCTCCGTAGGTCCAGACAATCTCCTTCTGAGGGTTCATTTCTATCACACGGTTCTGGTCGGAGTCGGCAATGATGATGTTACCGTTGGGCAGGAGGTCTGCGTTGTGGGGCAACTGCAATCCCTCGGAGTACTCCCACAGGACGGTGCCGGCGTCGTCACAAATGACGCAGCGGTCGTTATTGCGGTCGGTGATAAGCAACCGCCCATCGCTGAGACGATGAGCGTCGTTGGGATACTCGAGGTGGCTTCCATCGGAGAGCGTTCCCGTTCCGTCGCCCCAGTCGTCCGAGGTAAAGACCAGTGTGCCGTCCCGATCGACTTCAATCAGGCGGTTGTTGGTGGTGTCGGTGATAAGGGTGTTGCCGCCTGGCTGGCGTTCAGCGCTGTGGGCGAACACCAGTCCTTCCGTGTAGGACCAGACAACCTGGCCATAGGGGTCCACCTCGATGATTTCGCTTCCGCGGCGAGACTCGTCTCCCGCGTCGACAATCAGCGTATTCCCGTCGGGCAGACGCTGGACACTACACGGGTACTCCAACATCCCGAAGTGTCTGTTGTCCTTCCGATCCTTCTCAAACATTGCTTCCCCCGGAAAGCTCATCTACATGTATCCGAGCTTTCGCAGCTTCTCCATAAGGTGTTCTTTGTCCTGACGGCGCCCGCCCCGCTCGTTGGTATTCTCCATGTCTTGCTCCCACGCCGGAGAGTTCGACGCCTTCGTCGTTGTTACTCGGGCACCAAGAGAACGGTACCCTTCCTCGTACAGGGAACAGATTGGTATGTCGTGAGCGAAGTGAGCTTCCCAGACCTCCCGTTCGGTGAAGTGAAGAATGGGACAAACCCTCATGTGTTTGGGGCTGTATTCCGTCGCCTCCCGCGGCGAGAAGTTCGTTTCAGTGGCGCGGGATGCCTGCTCATCCCAGCGAATGCCTTCGAAGAAGCCCTCAACCCCGTATCGTTCCAGATACTCGTTCAGGGTTACCGTCTTCATGAGATGGTTCCCGACAAAGGATTCAGGCTCGTAGGGAAAGTCATCTTCCTCATAGCCGAGACGGGTTATCTCCCGCTGGTTGCGCTCGCTCAGATCGGCAACTCGCACCGTCGCCCCCAGCTTGCCCGCGGCCGCCTTGGAGACGTCGGAATTGTGGATGATCTCCATGTCGACGCCCCACTTGGCACCGACATCGATGATGAACTCCCGAATCTCGTCGAACATATCGCCCTCATCGATGTTGAAGCATCGCGGAAGGTTCCTCTTGTCCTCCAGGCATACTTCTCGCATGAGCCACAGAACAAGAGTGCTGTCCTTGCCGCCGGTCCATGCCACGGCGAGGTCAGATATTGAGTACCTCTCGAAGGCCTCGCGGATTATCTTCTTCGAATCGTCAATCTTCTTCTCGAGCATCTCTGGAGACTTCACTTCAAGCACATGTTTACCCTTTAATCCTTTCTATGTGTGGAACGGCTCTATTGACAGTTCTTTCAGGATCTTCCGCAGGGACTCTCGCGCCTCCGGCTCCAGCGGCTTCACGGGGAGCCTTGGGGTACCAACCGGAATTCCCAACAGGTTAAGTCCTTCTTTCAGTACAGCGGGGAAGGTCCCGAGACTGAATGCTTTCCGGAGAGGAGCAAGCGTTGCCTGTAATCTCCGACTTTCACTATATCTCCCGGCACGAAAGTGCTCGTAGAGATCGACAATCAGCCGAGGAGCAATGTTAGCCGAGGCGGGGACAGCTCCCGCTCCGCCGGCGGCAAGGGTCGGGAAGATGATCATGTCGAAACCGCAAAAGAGTTGGAACTCGGAGCCGCACAGGCGAATGGCATCGACCATATTCCCCATGTTCCCGCTGGAATCTTTCATGCCGACGATGTTGTCGATCTCGGCCAGACGCTGTAGGGTCGTGGGTTCGATGACTACCCCGGTGCGGCTTGGATTGTTGTAGAGAATCACCGGCAGCTTCGTAGCCTCCGCCACTGATCGATAGTGTTCGTATAGCTCGTCCTGGGAAGGAGTAACAAAGTACGGCGTGACAATGGAGACCACGTCTGCTCCCGCTGCCTCTGCCGCCCTGGTCAATGAAATGGTATCCTCAGTTGTTATCCGGGCCGTACCCGCAAAAACAGGAACTCGACCGTTCACCTCTTCAATGACGGTCTCCAACGCTCTCAGTCGCTGAGCGTCCGTCATCGCATAAGCCTCTCCGGTGCTTCCTGCGACAAACACTCCGTGGACCCCACCTTGAAGCATGTAGCCTGTCACTGCCCGAAGCGCAGATTCATCTACTTCTCCGCGGTCATCGAACGGCGTGACCAGTGGCGGTATGATGCCGTGAAGTGGGACCTTGCCCTCTTTGTGCTCAGTCATGGTATGGCAAGAGTATACCAACAGTGTCCCAATGTCAACAGTAAGAACATTGCGAATCCCTGATTATCTGCCTGGCCGGCATGTAACGCGCTGTTTCAAGATGAACTTCCCGGATTCAGCGCAGCCACAGGCACCAGAGGTGCCCATTAAACACCTTCAGGAGAACGACAAGTGGATGCCGGGGCATGTTTGAGCTTTACCTTCTGGCCCACGATGTAGTATCGTAACAAGTACGCAACGAAGAGCTCACGCAAAGAGCTGAGGGAAACGTATGGTATACCAAGCAGATGACGTATACAAAGATCTTCGGCGTCGCATCATTGAGGAACACCTGAAGCCGGGGGAGTTCCTGGTAGAACGCGATGTCAGCGTCACTTACAGCGTGAGCCGGACTCCCGCCCGGGAAGCCCTCCGCCAGCTTGTGGCTGACGGCCTGGTGGTGTTGGATCGCGGGCGTGGCTACTCCGTCCGACAACTCACAGTGGAAGACATTCTTGAGGTCTTTGTCGCCCGGGAAGCCGTGGAAGGCACACTCGCAAGTCTGGCAACCGCTCACGCGGATTCCAGGTTCCTGGATCGTCTCGCAGGAATACGGGAGCGCCTCGAGGCGGTTGACCCTGCGCGGCAGCCGGCAAGGGCTGTGAACATCGGCGGACAACTACACGACCTGCTCGCGGAAGCTGCCGAGAATCGGACCCTCAACGACTTCTATCAGAAACTTCGCAATGTCGCGGCCCTCACGAGAAACCTCAGCAAGAAGACGGTAGGCGTGGAGACTATTTCGCGGGAGGAGCATCTCAGGATAATTGAGGCGGTGGTAAAGGGAAAGCGAGATGAGGCGGAAAGACAGATGAGGCTCCATCTCCGTGGCACCTGTGAGCGGATGGTTGCCAACTATCTGCAGCGGCGGACCGCCTCCCTTGGATTTGTCCAGGCTCCATCCGAGGTCTCTTCTCCGTATGAGCTCACAGACGGAGCTCGATTCAAAGAGTAGACAAAGAACCAGATAGCTGACGTATCAGCCAGGGAGGAAAATCATGAACTACTACGACAAGGCCGAGAGACTCCTCAAGGAGTTCAAGGGTGACCGTTACGTCTACGGTCCGGGGATCCTGGAGAAGGTGGGAGAGGTTGCCAGGAGCGCCGGCAGCAGGGCGGCGTTGATTCGGGACGCCTTTCCCGGCAGCGATGAGTCTATTGCAAAGATCAAGGACTCCTTGAAGGCCGCAGGCGTTGAGATTGCCGCCGAGATCGCCGGGGCCGGGCCCAACGCCCCCCGGGAGGACCTGGCGAGGATCACTGAAGAGATAGCCGATGCGAACCCGAATGTCCTCGTCAGCTTTGGCGGCGGGAGTACCATCGACGCCACAAAGGCTGCCGAGGTGTTGCGCACCATCGGTGGGGACATCGAGGACTACTTCGGTACCGGTCTGGTCACCGCCGCGGTGGAGAAGAGCGGAAAGAAGCTATCCCCCCACGTGGCAATCCAGACCGCCGCGAGCTCCGGCGCGCACCTTACCAAGTATTCAAACATCACCGATGTCTCGACAGGACAGAAGAAGCTCATCGTCGACGAGGCCGTCGTCCCGACGCACCCGATGTTCGACTTTTCGACAACCTACGCCGCCCCCGGGAGCCTGACCATGGACGGCGCCCTTGACGGCATCGCCCACTGCCTGGAGGTTCTCTACGGCGCCGTGGGAAAGCCCTCCTACGACAAGATCAGGGAAGTGGCCCAGACCGGCATCAGCCTCGTGGTGCAGCATCTCCCGGATGCCATCAATGATCCAAAGAGAACCGAGGCACGGGACGCCCTCTGTCTTGCCACCGACATGGGCGGCTACTCCATCATGTTGGGCGGCACCAATGGCGGGCACCTGACCAGCTTTTCCCTGGTGGATGTCTTCAGCCATGGCCGGGCCTGCGCGATGATGAATCCCTACTACACCGTCTTCTTTGCCCCGGCAATTGAGGATCCTTTAAGGATGGTGGGAGAGATCTACCGGAAGGCCGAGATTACCGATGTGGATTTTGACAAGCTCTCCGGCAGGGAGCTTGGAGAGGCCGTTGCCGAGGCAATGTTCGGGCTGGCCCGAAAGGTCGGCTTCCCCACCCGATTGGGAGATACCCCGGGCTTCACCAACGACCACATCAAGCGGGCCCTTGCGGCGGCAAAGAACCCCCAGCTGGACATGAAGCTCAAGAACATGCCGGTGCCCCTCGATGCTTCGATGATCGATGAATACATGGCCCCCATCCTGGAAGGCGCGCGGGATGGCAGGCTCGACGTGATAAAGAACGTTTAGGCCTGGACAAATGCCGGCGACAGGAACGACGTGAATGACCACCAGCATAGCCTACGGAAAGACCGGGTTGGAGATATCGCTGCCCGACGCCGCAGACACTACGATTGTTGAACCCCGACACACCCCGGGGGCGCCGGATCAGCGCGGTATCGTACGGGATGCGTTGCGGGCTCCCATCGCCACCGCGCCGCTGGCAGAGTGTGCGAAGGCGACGGATCGGGTGGGTATCATCTTCAGCGACATCACCCGCCCAACGCCGTACCACATTCTGATCCCGGCTCTGCTCGAGGAACTCTCCCACGTTCCCGACGAGAGGATCACCTTCTTCAACGCCACGGGAACTCACCGACCGAACACCGAAGAGGAGCTGGCAACCATCCTCGGCGCCGACATCGTGAATCGATTTCGCATCGTCCAGAACGACTGCGATGACGAAGCGGCCCATCGCGTGGTGGGTACGACGAGGGACGGCAACGAGGTCGCTCTCTTGAGCGAGTTTCTCGACTGTGACATCAAAATTCTCACGGGCTTCATCGAGCCGCACTTCTTTGCCGGGATGTCTGGCGGCGGAAAGGCGATTATGCCCGGTCTTGCAACCCTCGAGACTATCCAGCGCAACCACCGCCCCGCCCATATGGACCATCCGGAGGTCCGGTGGGGAATCACCGAGGGGAACCCCCTCTGGGAGCAGGTTCGGGAGGCGGCCCTCCTGGCGGAACCATCGCTCCTGCTCAACGTCGCCCTGAATCGGGACAAGGAGATCACTGCCGTCTTCGCCGGGGATTTCCTGGCAGCCCACAGAGCAGGGTGCGACTACGTCCGGGCTCACGCAATGGCCCCCGTTGAGAGAGAGTTTGACATCGTGATAACCAGCAACTCCGGCTACCCCCTGGACCTGAACATGTACCAGGCCGTCAAAGGGATGAGCGCCGCGAGCCAGGTTGTCCGACAGGACGGCCACATCATTGTTGCTGCGGACTGCTGGGACGGTGTCCCGGACCACGGGCAGTACGGCAAACTGCTCTCCAGTGCCAGGACGCTGGAACAACTCCTGGAAACCATCCGGTCCCCGGGGTTTGTCGCCCAGGATATGTGGCAAGCCCAGATCCATGCGTTGATCTGCCGGAAGGCAACGGTTCACTTCTACAGCAGGAACCTCACGACGGAGCAGATTCGAAACGGCTTCATGGAGCCCACCGACGACATCGGTGCCACCGTGCAACGGCTTATCGGAGGAGGGGCGGCAAGACGAATCTGCGTCCTGCCCCAGGGCCCCATGACCATACCGTACATCGGAGGGTCGGGGGCGGCGCCGGCTACATGCTGATCTCGCCGCCCTTTGAGACCCTGTTGAAGATGAGCAACGAGATTACGGTCAGCCGCGCCAGGATGGTGGACAGCGCCGCAGCGATCCCGTAGTTGCCGCGAATGATCTGGGTGTA
>JAHOYX010000185.1 GCA_019038705.1 Spirochaetales bacterium | reverse complement strand
TTCTCGGCTTCTTCCGGGTCTGGGCCATTCCGGCGACCAACTACAGCGGTCTCCTTGGTCACTTCTTCCCGTCGGAAACGGCGTCGCGCGACCGGCTTCACGAAGCGGGTTTTGATGACGGCCGGATTCGATGGTTGGCTGAGCCACACCTCACGGGGCATGAAGTCCGGGAAGCTCTTGGCGACGCGGCCGCCGAGGTGATATCGCTCGCCCTTGATCAAATTGGCGACGAGGACCTGTTCGAATTCCGGAACACGATCAGCGGCGAGAAGGATATTCAGAAACTGCCGCTACCGGACGCCACCCGGGAATGGCTGATCGGTCGACATGCGGACCGGGCCTTCATCCGTCTGGAGAACGATCGTTTTGCGCCGGCGTGGAGCTTCCGGACCTGCAGCCGTTACCGGCAACTCCAGGATCACGAGAAGGCGGCCTTCGAGCGCCTGGTGAGCGATCTGGGTGAGGCGTCCGAGCGGATGTGGGAAGACCAGGCGCGGAGGCTGCTTGGATTCATGCGTGAGGCCACGGAGATGCTCGCGTGTGCGGAAGACCTTGGGGTCATACCCAACGCCGTGCCGAAGGTGCTGGCTGAGCTGGAAATGCTGGGACTGCGGATACCGCGGTGGGCCAGGCTCTGGGATCAGCCGGGGCATCCCTTCGTCCCGCCGACCGAATTTCCGTTCCTCACGGTGTGCGCACCGTCGGTCCACGACACCTCCACCATGCGCGGCTGGTGGCGGGAAGAGAAAGACAAGCAGGCGTTCTGGGCATGCCTCGGCCTGGATGGACCGGCGCCGAGTGAGTACGATGCAGCGACGGCCCGTCGGGTGACTGCCGCCATCCTGGAGACCAGTTCGGCAATCTGTGTCCTCCAGCCGCAGGACATCCTCGCGCTCGTATCCGGGATTGCGAGTACTTCTCCGGAGGATGAACGGGTGAACATTCCGGGAACAGTAAACGAGTTCAACTGGAACTACCGCCTCCCAGTTGGGATCAAGGAGCTCACGGCGCAGGTCGATCTCGTGGAGACCCTGCGACCAATGCTCGAGAAGCGGCGATCGCGTCCTGTCGATTCACGATAGATCGAGGAGGCTCCCGTGGAACGCAAAGAGAAGAAACCTCCAACCCGGAAACAGCTGAACATTCGGGAGGATGCTCGCCGGCGGTACGCCATTGACGGGGCGCTCTGCTCACTCAGTGGGGATGTGATTCCGGCAGATCTCAACGCCGCACGGACGCTTGCGAGCCGGATGAACAAGAACCGCGACCTCGCGACACATCCGGGGCGGGCTGTTCGGGTTGGTGACCTCAACGCCGCGGGTCTCATTGACGAGATCATGCACTGCGTCGTTCGCCTCTACCGGGAAGAGAATGGCCCCGAGGTCCTGGCCGATGCCTTCAAGAAGGTTGGCGAGGCGGTGGGCGAATCCGAACTCCGCCACTGTCTGAAGAGGTTCTCGCAGATCTTTCCACCGAGGGCCGTGTACGCATCCGAGCAGACGCCGGACGAATACCTGGACGGAACCGTGGAAGGTCGTCCCGGCTGGGAAGTTGCTTTCGAAGAACTCCTGATGCTCGCGCTGGAAAACCAGAATCCCGCCTTCAAGCCCTTTGCCGAACTCTTCAGCGACGATGAAATGACAACTGAGACGGCCTACCCGTCGGTACTGAACGAACTCCGGCGGTTCTTTGAGACCCAACCGGCATTCGGTCCCGATGACGAGTCGCTCGTTGACATGCTCGGCACGCCGGCCCGGCTCTTTCCGGACAGCCTGGAGAATCAGCTTGCCTACATTCGGGAACGCTGGGGCGGTATCCTCGGCGATTTCCTCTTCAGAATGCTTCGTGGTCTTGATTATCTGCGGGAGGACCGCAAGGCAGGCTTCGCCGGCCCCGGTCCCGCACGAACCCACACCTACAGCGGTCTGGATCCCGAACGATTCTCACCCGACCGCGACTGGATGCCCAACGTCGTGCTCATTGCAAAGAGTACGCTTGTCTGGCTTGACCAGCTTTCTCGCACCTATGATCGTGAAGTCCGTCGCCTGGATCAGATTCCCAATGAGGAGCTGGATCGCCTCGCGTCCTTTGGTATCAACGCACTGTGGCTGATCGGGCTCTGGGAGCGCAGTCATGCCTCTCGACGGATCAAGCACATCGGCGGCAACCCCGAGGCCGAGGCGTCCGCCTATGCGCTCCACGATTACGAAATTGCGGAAGCGCTCGGCGGGTGGCCGGCTCTCGAAGATCTCAAAGACAGGTGTGCCGAGCGGGGGATTCGCCTGGCCAGCGACATGGTCCCCAATCACACCGGAATTGACGGACGGTGGGTGGTACAACACCCGGATTGGTTCATCCAGCTCAATCACCCGCCGTTTCCGGGCTACTCCTTCAGTGGCGAGGATCTCTCAGAAACCCCGGGTGTCGGCCTCTATCTGGAGGACCACTACCACGATCGGTCGGACGCAGCCGTCGTCTTCCAGCGGACCAATCACGACACTGGCGAACATCGATACATCTACCACGGCAACGATGGGACCTCCATGCCGTGGAACGACACCGCGCAACTCGACTTCCTCAACCCGGAGGCGCGTGAAGCCGTGATCCAGACCATCCTCCACGTGGCCCGTAACTTCTCGGTCATCCGGTTTGATGCGGCCATGACACTTGCGAAGAAGCACATCCATCGTCTGTGGTATCCCGAACCGGGAGAAGGCGGCGATATCCCGTCGCGCTCGGAGCACGGATTGACCCGCGCGCAGGTTGACGAAGCGATGCCACAGGAGTTCTGGCGCGAGGTTGTGGATCGCGTGGCGGCCGAGGCGCCCGACACGCTGCTTCTGGCCGAGGCATTCTGGATGATGGAGGGCTACTTCGTTCGCACTCTTGGAATGCACCGGGTCTACAACTCCGCGTTCATGAACATGCTGAAGAATCAGGACAACGCGAAATACCGGCAGACGATCAAGAACACCATTGAGTTTGACAAGGATATCCTCAAACGATTCGTCAACTTCATGAACAACCCGGATGAAGACACCGCCGTTGCGCAGTTCGGGAAGGGCGATAAGTACTTTGGGGTGTGCACGATCATGCTCACCATGCCCGGTCTACCGATGATCGGTCACGGGCAGATTGAGGGGTTCAGCGAGAAGTACGGAATGGAGTTCCGGCGGGCATACTGGGATGAGCAGCCGGATCAGGAGCTGATGAATCGACATGAGCGAGAAATCTTCCCGCTCATGAGGCGGCGCTATCTCTTCTCCTCCGTTGAGAACTTCCTGCTCTACGATCTGTACACCAATGGCGACTCAGTGAACGAAAACGTGTTTGCCTACTCCAACCAGGTCGGCGGCGATCGATCGCTCGTTCTCTACAACAACGCGTACGATCGCGCGTCGGGTTGGATCAGGAGCTCGGCAGGGTACGTAGAGAAAGTGGACGGCAGCAAGGAGCACCGGCGACGCGAGCTTGGTGACGCGCTTGGGCTCCACGCGGAGTACGGCTACTACTGCCTCTTTCGGGACGTGCGAACAGGCCTCTGGTTCCTCCGCCGGAGCATTGAGCTGCACGAGCGCGGCCTCTACGTGAACCTGGACGGATACCAGTCACAGGTGTTTCTCGAGATCCACGAGGTCCGCGACAACGAGTTCGGTCACTATGCCCAGCTTGCGGACGAACTGGCGGGAAACGGGGTGAGCAACATTGAGGAGTCTCTCCGTGACGTGGCATTGAAACCGTTGCTGGACCTCTTCAGCGTCCTCGCGAACAGCAGAAGCTACTCCATGATTTCCCAGGCGCTCAGCGGCGAGCACACGCCAACCGAGGATTTCCGTTCTCACCTGTCGGCCGACTACGCTCGGTTCCTGAGGTTTGCCGAGGAGTTCAGACCTATTGGCGCCCCCGTCAATGGCCCGACCACCGGCGCTCCTGCAACAGCAGTGTCTGATCTGGAGCAGATCCTTGGCGCCGCGATCTCCGTCCCCTATCTGGATCTGCGCCGGTTCACGGGTAACGTGGCCGCCTACCGTAAGGCTGTCGGGTACTACCACACCACGGTGCGGGAGCGGACCGATATCCGAGACCTCCTCACCACGTGGCTGCTTCTTGCTCCCCTCGGAGAGGTCTATCAGTCCGCGGCGGGCATCTGTGATGAGTGGGGGCTCGCCAAACGCGCGTCCCGCGGGTTTCAGGCTACATCGATTGACGATTCGTGGCCGCAGCTGCTCCGACTGCTGCTGTCCAATCGCGGCTGGTGGCGCAATCTGGACTCGGCTGGCGATCTGCTCGTCGAACTCATCCATGACTCCGACGTGACGAGCTTCCTCGGATTCAACGAGTACAACGGCACGGTGTGGTTCAATCAGGAACGGTTTGAGGAGCTCGTCTGGTGGCTCTATGCAATCGCTCTGATTGACCAGTGTGCCGAATCTATCGGCGAAGGTGAGGCCGGCTGTGCCCAACTCCTGGGTCTCCATGCTATTGCGACAGACCTGCGCGCCGCAGCCGCGGCCTCCGACTACAAAGTCTCAAAGCTGCTCGATGCCGCCGGCGTACCAATCGATACGGACCTCCCGGATGAGTCGAATAAGGGGGGAGAGTGAGCGTCCCTGCATCCATGTGGGGCTGGAATTACCACGCGTTCGGTTGACCCGGGTCTCACGCCGACTATACTATCTGCAGTCATGGAAAAAGCCTGCCTGGTAACCGGCAAGTCCGGGCCGCTGTTGGTCGAGATCGTCCGACAGGCGGCGGCCCGACACCGACAGATACTGGTTACCCGCAGCGGCAGAATGGATCTCGGCCAGGTTGACGACGAGTCCACATCAATCATCTCGTGGAACCGTAGATCCGCGCTCTCCGCCCGTTCGGTACTCCTTCACGCCACCAATCTCTTCGGTCGCCTTGACGAGGCAATCGTGATCTTTGCCCCCGCGCACGATTCGGCCACGTTTCACGAGAGTTCGATCGTTGGAATAGAGGACAGGATCGATGCCGAGGTGAAGGGCTACCTCTACATTCTTCGCGAGATCCTCGGCCAACTGGTGAGACAGGGCGCCGGCCGGGTCGTGCTCGTGCTCCAGCACCCTCGGGAGGAGTTGCAGTCACCCCTGGAGGCGGTCGGGGTCGGGAGTTTCGTGGCGCTCGCCGAGTCGCTGAACCGCTACTATCGGAACGAACCGATGACCATCGAGCGGTTCCGGACCGACGTTGATGATGCGCCGGGCTTTGCCGGTTCTATTCTGGACAGACTTGACGCCGATCGAGGTCTGAGGGCACGTGCACGGCGGAGCGGAAGGTGGTGGATCCGGTATCCTGCCCGCCCCCGGTTCCTGGCACGTTTCAGGAAGTAGAACGAGCGGCAGCGGTCAGGGCGGGTCGCCGCTTCGTTGACTGAGGTCGATACATTTAATAGGCTCCCTTCATGAAATTGTGGATGCGGATTCTCATCGGCTCCGTGGTCGGTATCGTCCTGGGGCTCTACCTGCCGCTCGCCGGCGGGGATTCACTTGGTGTCATAGGTAGAATTACAGAGATTGTCATCAGCATCGGGCGTTACGCACTGTTCCCGCTCGTCTTCTTCGGTGTGACTATCGGCGTCTTCGAGCTTCGTTCGGACCGAATTACGGGGAAGGTCTACGGGAAGGCGGCCCTGATCATTGTGGCAACATCTCTTACCATGGTCGTCATCGGCGCGCTGGTGGTGTTGCTCCTCGCGCCCCGCCGCATCCCGCCGATATTCCAGGAAGCGCTCATTCCATCCATTCCCGCAATACCTGAGCTTGCGTTGACCGTCTTTCCGAATAACCTTTTCGCCATATTCGCGCAGTCGGGGAGTTACCTCCTGCCGATTATGGCGGCGGCGCTTCTTATCGGTCTGGTTCTCCACGCGGAAGGTGCCAACGCGGTTCCAGCCACCGATGTTGTCGATTCGTCCGCGCGGATCTTCTATCGACTGAACTCATGGATGGTGGAGGCGCTCGCAGTCGGGATGATTGCCGTCGCAGCCTACTACGTGATGAGACTGCGATCGGTCAGCGATCTCCAGTTGTTCGTACCGCTCGTGCTCGTAGTGTCTGCCATCGCCGCATTCTTCGTGCTCATCGCGCTGCCGTTGATCGCCTTCTTCCTGAGCGACCGCTACAGTCCGTTTGCGTGGCTGTACGCCCTCGTCAATCCGGCAATCATCGGGTTCTTTGCCGGCGATTCCTACTTCGCTCTCGGTGCGCTGATTCGGGTCTCCAAGGAGAACTATGGGGTGTCGCGTGCCGTCGCCGCGCCAACACTTACCCTCTCAACGATTTTCGCGAAATCCGGCAGTGCTCTCGTCATCGCGGCCTCATTTCTCACCGTCCTGCGGTCCTACACGGCTCTTGGGATCACCGTTCCCCAGGTGCTTCTTGTCATGCTCCTGAGCTTCTCCGTGTCCTTCCTGCTCGGCGCAGTTCCCGGCGCCACCGTTCTTGTGGGGCTATCAGTTCTTGCGCAGGTGTTCGGTCAGGGGATCGATGAGATATATCTGCTTCTGCTGCCGGCGCTGCCGATCCTGACCGGCATTGCCGTACTCACCGACACGGTCACGGCCGCCTTTGTCTCATTCATCGTCGCGCAGTGGGAGCGAAAACGGCGAATCGTTGACGCGCTGGACTTCATCTAGGCGTCCGGGTCGTCGGGGTTTCGGAACAATCCGGACAAGGGCGGAGTTGCGCTCAATTCGAAAGTACCGGCGACCTGGAGTTGATCCCACCATGGGAGTGTGGCGTCGGCCAGATCCAGAATGGAGATGGATGACGTGGCGCGAATTGCGAACGAGAGATACTCGCTGAGATCGAAGCGGCCCGCAAGATGCAACTCCGGTCGGAGCCAGCGGAGCCGGCCGTAGAAGAACGGGTACATGGCGTTCAAGTCGCTGATATCGTTCAGGTAGTCTGCGTCTCCTGCCCTGATACGGAACACGACCGTGGGTGAAAGACCGACCGTGAGAGCCGCACTCTCGCCCAGTCCAATCTCCAGCCCCACCGGGGCCGCAATCGTAAGAGCCAACACTCTCGCGGAACCGAGTCCGGGCTCGAGGTTCTCCGTACCACCCAGGGAGGTCTCGAGCTGCGTCGGGACAACCCACCCCGATGGGTACAGGAGGTAGCGGCGGGCGCCAACGACGAGTCGAGGATCAACGGTGAGTGCTCCAGACTCAAACAGGAACGGATCCACCAGGTTGAACCGAGCGCCGCCTCCGGCAGTTGGGTCAATTGGCACTCCCTCGCTGCCGGTGGCCTCGTTGTAGAGGTGATACGCATTTCCCGTCCAGGTTTCGGAGAAGAGCAGCGTGATCGATTGAAATCCGGGTTCTGCACCTACAGCGGACGTGATGGTAAGGGAGAGGATCAGCCCTGCGAAAGCGCGGATCAACCGATTCATTTCGGTAGAAACTATATCACACCGGGGAGCAGGGTTCAGCGGGGCGAGTGGCACCGACGTTAGTCGATCCTGGTGGTTTCCACCATGTACCGGACACTACCGTCTGCAGATTGCTTCTCCACAACAGTGACAATCGAATCTTCGTCAGGGCTGAGCAGAACCTGCGTGATACGGTACTGCGCGATGTCGGAGCGGAAGTAGCCCGGTCGGCCGACGGTCACTGTTCTGCTGCGGTCGTCTTCGTAGGTCACCGTGAGCTCAATGTGGAAGCTTGCCTCAACGGAGCCATCCGCGTTGCGCTGCTCCTGGTGAAGCACGAGTGCATAGCGCGTGTCCGTATTGAAGTCGCGGAAGGCAATTCGCTCTTTGGGCTCCTCGCCATCCACGAGGATGTAGATTGGCCGCCCGTTGCTGAGATGGTCCACGTTGTGGCGCTCGATGAGTTCCTGGGCTTCGCCGATGAGGTGGAACAGCGCCCCGCGGCCGTCCTGCCCAAGTGAGAGAGGCGCAGCATCACCTGTCCCGAGCAGTCCGTCGGTGACCAGTGCCCCGCCGGAGACGTAGCTGTTGGACGAAACGTCCACCGCATACAACTCGGCGTATGGCATGCCGTTTTCGGCGTCAATGCCATACTGACCGAAGAGAAAGACACGAGCATCGCCGCTGAAGCCGAGATTCTCGAACATTGCGATGTCACCGCCGGCTGCGAGCATAGCCACGGAAATGAAGAGCAGCACGAGGGCGAACCGTCGAATCATGAGGGTGCCTCCCTCTTTGAATATCGCACTGAATCCACGCTTACTGTAGCCTTTTCGTACTGCTATACTCGAAGCCTATGAGGCTGGCTGTCAGAAACACAGTGATCCACCTGGGCGCGGTGATTGCGGTAATCCTGCTCTGCGGGTTTGGCTTTGTCGGCTATCAGATGCTCGCGGATCCGATTCCCCAGGTCATGCCGTCGGAGTGGCAACACACGTGGCTCGCGTGGTCGTGGCAGGTTCGTGCCGGCGATGTTGTCGCCTCGCTTGCGGCCACCGGAGCCCTCGGGATTGTCGCGAGTCTCGGACTCATCGGGGCATCGAGAGTCTTCCGGCGTGTCAGTAGTGCCGAGGTGTATTTCTTCGCGCTGTTCCTGGTTGGTCTGGCCTTTGAACAACTGCGGCTGGTTCAGTTCTACCTGCTGCAGCTCAATCTCCCGGCCGTGTACGGGACGCTTCTCACCCGCTTCGTCATCGTGGCCAGAATCGGTGGAGGGTTCTCGTTCTTCATGGCCAGTCTCTACGCCGTTGGAGTAGACTATCCCCGAATCGGAAGCATCACGATTGCACTCGGGCTGCTTGCGTTCCTCTTCGTCTACTTCGTTCCGGTAGACACCGTCGTGGTCAACGCCACGCTGCTTCATCCGTTCGCCGGTCAGTCAAGCTTCGAGCTTGCCTTCCTGATCGTGGGCGCAATGAGCATCGTCAACTATGTGATTGCCGGTGTCCGCGGCCATCGCGAACGCGGATTCCTCATGGCCCTCGCGGCGACGTCACTGGTCCTGGCCCAGGAGATTGCCTGGTCCGCCGCGTCGTTCTCGTGGCTCGTCGCCGGCGTTGTCCTCTTCATCTATGGAGTCTTCACGTTCATCCTGGTAACGAGAGCCCATTTCCTCTGGTATTGAGTGCGAACCTTGGGTACTGTCACCCAGCGTGGCGATGGGAGTGAGCAGCGTCGGGAATTGATCTTGAGGGTTATGCCTGAAGGAGAATCGTCGCAACCAGCCCGACACCGACCGGGAGGATAACGTTGTCGAGATCGTCGGTCGGGAGTACTTCCAGAACGGTTGCGACCGCGGCAATCGCAAATGCTATCTCAACTCGGCCCGTCACGAGCAGGGTCGCGAACCAAACCGCGGCGAAACAGGCGAGGCTTCCCTCCACCGTTTTGCCTGCGACGATTTTTGTCTGACCAAATGCCCGGCCGAAGAGGCTTGCGATGCCGTCTCCAAATGCGAGCGCATAGATGGCGAGCGCCGCCGCCGTTGCCGGATAGATGAGAAGTGCCAACATCGCCCCCACCGCCAGCGTCACCGGACCCAGGACAAACTGGTTTCGGTCCCGGCCCCGAGAGGCAAGGATGGTGAGCGGCGTGATGACCGCAACGGTGTGGCCGTTCAACCTGAGGTACTCTGCCACGGCAAAAACGAGCGTTCCCAGAGAGAGCAGTACCAGCGCGGTTTCCACTCCTGCGGTCACTGCAATTGACGGGACAAACGCAATCAGCATGTGAAGCGACTTGCGCACCAACTCACCCCGGAGCCAGGTCGGAACCATCCGAATCGCGCGCCGGCTGCCGGTTGTCGGTGAGAGAGATGGGTCCAAGTCCGTGGTAGATATGTCCGTCAGGTTGGCGCTATCCAACATTTGATATATGCTCTCCAAGTGTACGAGTCTTCAGTTGTTGCAGACAATCATTGCAAAAATTGTGCCACCCGCAGACGATCCCCCGTGCTTTCGTAAATTGTTTAGTGGTAGTATGTTAATCGACCTCGGACTGCTTGCTTTGCGTCATGATCGGCAGATTGTGCAGAATTTAATACAGTAGTTTTCTCATTTCACTAGTGTCTCGGGCGTGCTATAATCCGCGACTCGTGATTCGTAGTGCCACCGGAATGCTGTTCTGTCTGTTCTCAGTGATTACACTCGGTTCCTGTACCCCTCCCCAGGCGAGGGTGCCGTCAGCCGCTGAGACGGTCCCCCAACCTGCAATCCAGTTGAATCTGAACCTTCCTCGGGTCGGAGATCTTCTCGTGCGCAGCCTCGTTCGGCAGATGAATGAGGCTGAGCTTGTCGGACAGATGATAATGGTCGGTCTCGAGCAGGACGAAACGGGTTCTGCGGTCACGGTTGTTGGCGATGGTGAACGACAAATGCTGCGTTCCATAGCGCCGGGAGGAGTGATCCTCTTTGGCGCAAACATCGTGACGGTGGATCAGGTGCAGACGCTGGTTGGCGAATTGCAGCGTGCGACCGACATCCCGCTCATCATTGCCACCGATCATGAGGGAGGCCTGGTCTCCCGATTGACCTCCAGTGGCCGTATGCCCGCGACCGTCATGCCGTCCGCCACCCTGGTCGGTATCGCGGCCGACGTGCTGGTCCAGCGCGGGCAGCCGGAACACGCGACTGACCTCGCCAGGGAGTGGGGGTACGTTATCGGTTGCGAGTTGCGAGCACTCGGCATCACCATGAACATGGCGCCAGTCGCCGACGTGAACAACATCGAGAACCCGGGATTGCTCGCGTCGCAGCGACGGACCTATGGTTCAGATCCGGCTCTCGTGGGGGAGTTGGTGGCGGCGACAGTATCCGGCATGCACGCAGCCGGAGTGACGGCCGTTCTCAAGCACTTTCCCGGCCAGGGCGCCGCCACTCTGGATTCGCACACGGCGCCGGTCGCATTGGATCACACGAGGGCCCGGTTGGACCAAGTTGATCTCGTACCCTTCGTTGCGGGCATCAACGCCGGCGCGCGGGCAATTATGAGCGCTCACATCTCATATCCCCGGGCCACCGGCGGCGACGAGCCTGCCACGACATCGCCGCAACTGCTGACCGATCTTCTTCGCCACGAGCTCGGGTTTGACGGCGTGGTTGTAACCGATGCCCTGAACATGGATGCGGTTGCGCTTCGCAGGGACAGTGTTGAGGTAGCGATGGCGGCGATCAGGGCCGGTGCGGATATCATGCTGAAACCAATCGACCCGGCAGCACTGCACGCCGCATTGGTCGATGCCGTGAATTCAGGTATGTTGTCTCGAGAACGGTTGGAAGAGTCTGTCCGCCGCATTATGGAGGTAAAACTCCGCGCCGGGTTGTTTGGTCCATCGACACTCTGGACTGATCCGGCGGCAACCGAGATTCTTGGGTCTGCCGCCCACCAGGACCTGGTTGAAGAGATCCGGTCGGTCGCACGTTCACGGAGAGAGTAGAGCTATGAGTCATCGCGTACCAGATTGGTATCGGAACGCCAAACTCGGGATCATGGTGCACTGGGGTCTGTCGTCCATTCCCGCCTTTGCGCCGAGCGGGCATGGGAGCATCGCGGACATCCTGGCGGAGCACGACTGGCCCTTCTATTTCCGCAACAATCCGTACTCGGAGTGGTATCTCAACAGCCTGCGATTGAAAGAGACGGCCACCGGGACGTTCCACAATCGGAAGTTCAATCGATCCTACCCGTACGAACGGCTCGCAGATCGATTCAACGATGACATCAAGAAATGGGAACCGTCCGATTGGGCCGAGCTTTTCGCTGAAGCCGGCGCCCGGTACGTGGTGCTGGTGGCAAAACATCATGACGGCTTTCTCCTGTGGCCGAGTGATCACAAGCCGAAACCGGAAGGGTACGTCGCGGGTCGTGACGTAGTGGGTGAGCTTGGTGAGGCGGTCCGGGCCAGGAATTTGCGGTATGGTTTGTATTACTCGGGACTCCTTGATTGGACGGTCCAGACCGAGCCCATTGCAGAATTCGGGGATCTACTGAACGTGCAAACGGATACCGCCTACGCCACCTACGTCCAGCACCATTTCACTGAACTGATTACCCGGCATCGACCTGACATCCTGTGGAATGACATTGGGCTGCCCGGCGGCATTTCCCGGCGCGAGTTGTTCCGGCTCTACCGGGAGACAGTCAACGAAGGTGTCCTGAACGACCGATGGATGCAGATTTCTCCACTCATGCAACGCATGCTCACGCGACCCGGGCTCCGGCGCAGGATTGCCGAGACCGCGCGCAAATCACTCGTTGGCGGTGAGTCCGTGGGGAAGCTCGGCGACGTGCCAACCGCCGAATACGCGAAGAGCACTCGCCTCCGATCCGAGCCGTGGGAAGTGGTGCGGAGCATTGGCAACTCGTTCGGATACAACGAACAGGAGTCACCGGAAGACTACCTGACAGGCGATGAGCTCGTCCGAATGCTGGTTGATATTGTCAGCAAGAACGGCAATCTCCTGCTCAATGTCGGCCCGAAATCCGACGGCACAATCCCTCGTGAACAGCGCACACCGCTTCTTGATCTGGCTGCGTGGCTCCGCGTCAATGGAGAGGCCATCTACGACACTCGCCCGTGGCACCGCGCCGAAGGCGAAAGCGGGGACGGTCAGCCGGTTCGGTTCACCACGCGTCCCGACACGCTCTACGCCATCGTCCTGGAACGACCGCGCCGGCTCTCTCTTGAGCTCCCCAATCTTGAACTCAAGCGGATCCCGCGGCCCGAGCCGGCACCGGGCACCGAAGATGAGCTGACGGTCTCCCTCCTCGGATGTGAACTGCCCATCCAGTGGCGGGTTTCCGACAGGTCTGTGGAGATTCAGCTGCCCGGGGCGTTTGTGCCCGTCGGTCCAATGGTCGTGGCCTTTCGCTGGCAACCGGTAGATTTGCGAGCTCGTCCCATTGAGATGTACACCGACGTCATCGGATAGCGCTATAATGTGCACTGGGCCGCCCGAGAGGAGTTCCATGGTGACACGCCGCAGATTTATGCTGGTCGCAGTGCTTGTCTTCCTCTGCCTCGGTCCGGCCGGCGCTGTGTCGCAGGAGTCGGACAAGAGCACCTTCCCGCTCAAGGCAAAGATGACCGGGCAGTTCACCAGTGGTCTGTATGCGCTCTATCTCTCCGCGGATCCCTCGGTTGTGTGGAAACCCGGGCTGTTGGCGATTGGGGTCGGCACGGAGCTGATCATTGGTCTGAGTCAGTTCGACATGTACGTGCTTCCGTACCTTCGCGCGGAGGTCGGGTGGTTGCACATTGATTTCGGGTACGTGCTGCCCCTCGTCCAGCCTCTCGATGGTGATGGGTTGGCTGGGCTGTCGGCCGGCTTCGGTATTGCCTTCGAACCGTTTGAACTCGGGTACGGGCGCCTGGGCTTTGATTCCGGGATGGATTTCAGCTTCGTCAAATTCGCGGACGCGTATAGCCGGTTCGCGGATACGTACGCCGCCGAGCAAATTGTCATAGCCATGGCGCTCTCCGGCAGGTTCGGGTTCGGAGTTACGTACAGTTTCGCCCTTTTTTAGAATCGGCGTCCGAGAGGGAGGAATATGGCAAAGAAGAAGACCAGCTCCAAGTCGGATTCCAAAGTGCCGGCCAAAGTGAAGGCTGAAGCGTCGCAGACCGGCAAACCGTCGTCAACCATTGAGATCTCACTCGAAAGTGAGGCTGCTGAGATCGTCAAAGAAATCGTCGGGATCGCACAGCGGATCGATGAATCGGGTCTGGAGACCCTGCTGAATGCCGCGCGCGCTCTTGAAACCAAGGGTAAGATAGAACGGTTCAACCGTGAGTTGAATGTGGCCGCGGACAAAGCTGCGCGCAGGCGCCGGGAACTGACCGCTCCGGAGTACCGCGTTCAGATTGAGCGGACGCAGGACGATTTCTTTGTCATCCAACTCGACGCGGTGCGGGTGTTCTTCAATCGACAAGAGATGCGAGAGATCACTCGGCGCTGCCATGCGGCCGAGAACTCTATCGACGCCGCTCGGCGGATGTTTCGCTGGTTCGAGAAGGAACGCAGCGATTTGCTTGCGGATGCCGGAATCAACAGCGAAAAGAGTCCCTACCTCGTTGATCTCTACGAGCAGGTGATCCGCACCTACAAGGTGAAGGATAAGTGAGCCGCCCGTAGTCCGCGGTCAGATCGTGTCAGGATCGATCTTGCTCAACCATCGGCCCCGACGCAGCACCAGGAACCCGGCAGTTGCCGTGACCAGATTTGAGAAGAACATGCTCCACCAGATCCCGTCCGGTCCCCAGTTCAGCACGATCGCCAGCAGATAGGCCACCGGGAGGCGCAGCCCCCACAACCGACCGATGTTCAGGAACATCACCGGCTTGGTGTCTCCACCGCCCTGGAAAGCACCGACGGTGACCGTGAACAGGGCGAAGAGCACAACGCTCATTGAGATGATCCTGAACATGGTGGCGCCGTACTGCACGACATCGGGATCCGAAACGAAGAACCGGACGAAACTGCTCCCGAAGAAGAAAGTGAGGGTCATCCCTGAAACGATGAAGATAGCGACCGTGATCACGCTCTGCTTGACCACCGTGACAGCCTGATCCTTCCTCTTCGCACCGAGGCATTGTCCTACGAGGGCCGTAGTTGCCTGCGAGAAACCGAAGGCCGGCATGTTGAAGAGCCCAACGATCCGGTTCCCGATCCCGAAGGCGGCCACGACTGCGGTGCCGAAGGTGTTCACTACACCCTGGAGCACCGTGAAACCAAGGGCCGAGAGTCCCTGTCCAATGGATGCCGGCAGTCCGATTGAGGCAAGCCGTCTGATGGCGTGCCAGTCGGGTTTCATGTGACGCAGCTGGAGGCGGATCCCGCGGCGACCCCGAACCAGAATGCTCAATGCCACGATGCTCGCAACGAGGCGGGAAAACACGGTAGCGTAGGCGGCCCCGGCAACCTCGAGGCGAGGAAACGGTCCGATGCCAAAGATGACCAGCGGATCAAGGATGAGGTTGAGACCGATGGCAATCGACTGGACGATGAGCGGCGTGACGCTGTTTCCGACGCCCTGCAGGGCGGACCGGAGAATGAACCCCACGAACATGATTGGCATTCCTGCGAAGATGATGGTCATGTACTGCCGCGTGAACTCGAATGCATCTTCGGGCACCTGCATCAGTCGCAAGATGGTTCCGCCGAGCGTAATGCCGACTATCGCGATCACGACGGACATGCTCATCAGCACGGTCGTCGTCTGCCCGAGGTAGAAATCGACCCGTTCCTGATCCCTTTTGCCTTTTGACTGCGCTATCAGCGTTGTCCCCGCCATGCCGAAACTCATGCCGAAAACGACCAGGAAGAAGATGAGATTGAACGAGATGGTCGGGGCCGACACCGCGGCCGCGCCGAGTTTTCCAAGGTAGAACGCGTCTGCCAGATTGAGCAGCATCTGGAGCAGATTGTTCAGCATGATGGGAATTGCGAGTCTGATCAGAGATCGATAGAGAGATCGATTGTCCGGTATTTCAATCGGCTGGTTTGCCGCCGTATCGCGTGAAGACAAGGCTACAAGGTATTCCGACGACGGCAGCAGGACAAGTGGCGCGCTCCGCCTGGGCTATTCCTGTTCGAGGTAGACCACGTCTGAAATGCTCGGCGGTATGTCCAGTTGATAAATCTGATCCACGCTCACCACAACCCGGCGCTCGGTGACCTCAAGGATCGTCCCGAGAGCAACGGGGACCTCCTGTCCCAATTGCGGGGTGCGACGGATCTCCACGACGTCACCAACCGAGGCCTCAAGTGCCACGAGCCGTTCAACGACGACGAGGTTTCCAGTGATTCGCGATACGCTCCCGAGCAGTTTGTACTGGGCTCCGACGGCCGAGATATCACGAGACGCCAGTTCGATGATCTCGAAGATCTCATCTGCAATCGGCTCAATATCAGGTTCGCGCCGGAGGTAGCTCTCAACGGCCGCACTGCCCTGCGGATCGTCTATGTTCTTCTTCACCTGTTCCGCAAGACCTGCCACGTCTTCGAACGCCGCAGCTCGTACTTCGTCCGAGGTTCGGTCCTCCGCTTGCGAAATCAGACCGGCGTAGATCCGTTCCAGGTTTGTTGCAAGGCCGGGAAGAATCTCATTCGCCGTCTCGATCCGGAGCGGGGTGAGAAGCCGGTCACGTGCCGCCTCAAAGTTGCCGTCGGCTGCCAGACTGACAGCCGTTGTCTGCACGCTCTGGTATCGTTCGCTCAGGGTCTCAATCCTGTCGCGGTACGCCTGGAGAATGGCGATCTCTTCGCTGAGTTGACTGACCTCCGACTCCAGCGTGGAACTCTCGCCCGACGCCGTATTACGCTGGGCGCGCAGGTTTGCGATCTGCTCTTCCAACCCGCTGATCTGTTCTTCTGCCGCTTCAAGTTCAGTCTGTGCGGTGTCGCGGTCGTTCTCGGCGCTGCGGAGATCGCTTCGCACGGTCTCCATCTGGTTCCCCAAGGTCGATATCGACTCTTCCCGCTGGGCGATTGTCGCGTCCAGTTGAGTATTTGCTTCCTCGAGCTGGGCATTCGCTGTCGTAAGCTCCGTGCTGGTTGTTTCGAGCTGCGCATTCGCCGAGTTGAGTTGGGCGATTGTGGCATGAAGCTCGTCAATCTCCGCCTGGGTGGCCGTGGAAACCTCATCGGTTTGGGCCTCCGGTCGAGTAGCAAGCTGCTGTTGCAGCGAGGCAATCTGCTGGTCCAGTGACGCAACCTGTTGCTCGAGCGAGGTCGCCTGTTCCTGCGACGATGCAAGTTGCTGCCCGAGTGATGTCACCTGTTGTTCGAAGTCGGATTTCTGATTGGTGAGAGTATCAATC
>JAHOYX010000087.1 GCA_019038705.1 Spirochaetales bacterium | reverse complement strand
GTATATGTCCGCAAGAGAGACAATCCGACCCATGATCGGGATCTCCTTGCCTTTCTTGCCCAGCGGCCGGCCATCTGAGTCTGTCTTCGTGGGCGCGCCGGTCTCAATATCTATGTGACCAGGATATCCTGTCCCGTTCCACTTCTCATGGTGGTTGAGCACGACGATCTCCGCGAGCTCGTCAAAATCGCTCTGCTTATCCCTGAAGAGCCGTGCGCCGTGCAGGGCATGAGTCTTCATGATCTCGCGCTCTTCCGGCGTGAATCTCCCGGGCTTCTTCAGGATGACATCGCTGATGGCGACTTTGCCGACGTCGTGCAGCATGGCGGCCATGCGCAGAAGGTCCCGCGTTCGCTCTATCTGCTTCGGCGGGATTCCAACGCCCATTGCCCAGCGTTCATAGATTTCCAGAGAGTAACCAGCCACGCGGTTAACGTGCGTTCCGGTTTCCTTCGGATCGCGAAGCTCGGCCATCTTCGTCATTCGGAGCAATATGGCACGGGTCATTTGAGCACGTTGGAGCGCCACGGTCGCGTTTGTCGCGAAGTGCATGGCGATGAGCTCGTCATCCTTGCTGAAAGGGATGCTGCGGCCAATCGTGTCTTTCTTGTTGATGACCTGGAGTACCCCAAGCATGTCACCCATGTTGGTCATCAACGGGATGGAGAGGGTTGATCCAGTCCGGTAGCCGGACATTGCATCGTAGCTCGGATCAAAGCTGTAGGGCGCATCGTCCGGTATGTCGTAGACGTTCTTCACGTTCACCGGTTCGCCGGTGAGTGCCGCATACCCTGACGTGGTCCCGGGGCCGATGGGCACGGTGAAGAAGTTGTAGATCAGTTTCTCCCCGGGCTTGAGATCGGCTGTCTTGGTGTCGTTCTGTGAATACGTTACGGCGAGTTTGTCGCCCTGTTTGATATAGATGCTGCCCGCGTCGGCACGTAGCACCCGTCGGGCTTCAAGGAGGATACGTTCCAGGAGGATGTCCAGGTCCTGGATCTTGTTCAGGACTGAGTCTACTCCAATAACGTTCCGCAGTTTGTCAATGCGTGATGCCATATCCTATCGCCTTTGCGACACCACGGACAATTGCCGTGTCCCTGGTGCGCATCTTCTCCCCCTCACTATCGGTGCATCCTACTATTCAACAGACCGATTTTTGTTCTCGGCGTCACCGATGAGCTGGACCGCGAGGTGCCACTTGTAGGTACACCCGCGTGGATCTCCAATCGTGATCTTGAACAGGTCCGCGCCCGAGTAGAACTCCCAGTGCTCATTGTTCTGGACATTCGATCCGCGAATGTCAAGTACCGGAAACTCAGCCATCTTATCGGTTTCGGAATGCAGTTCGACACGGTCCGCATAGAGCTCCACGGCTCCTTCATGGAACGGAGCGAGCGGCATGGACTTGTAGCCTATCTGCACGCGGACATCGTTCTCTCGCAGAAACGGCGAGTCCGGAGCCTCGGCCACGTAGCTTGCCAACTGGCGCTTAAACTCCTCAACCTGCCAGAGATTCCACTCGCGGACATTGTCGAATTTCAGCTCGCCATTCCTGGATCGAAAGACCCCCCGCAGGGTGTAGTGAACCGAATGTCCGCACGATGTACACGTGAACGCGTTCCCTTCCGAGTGAAGCGTTGCGATGTGCCGGCAGGACGGGCAGACGAACAGGGCTCGTTCCAGATACTCGGCACGATCAGTCCCGAGGAATTTCACCTGGGCGCTGCGGTTAAACTCAAACGCATCGTGCGTCAGCAACTCGACGATGCGCTGATCTATTGCCTCGGCAGAGGTTGCCTTGAGCTGTTCCGGGGTGAAGGCCAGATCAAATCTGATTGTCACCCGGCCGCGCCGGCGCCGCTTTGACCATCGTGGCTTGGAGAGATATGACCCCGCGATCCTCGCCGTCACAATCGGGATGCGAAGGAGTTTCGCAAGCTTGGCGGTTGAGTGCAGGACCGGCAGGGTATGGCCATCCCATGTGCTCTGGCCTTCCGGGAAGAGGCCGATCGTGCCTCCGTGTTCCTTGACCCGCATGATGTTCTTGATGGAGTCCATATCCGACATCGCTTTCGTTTTTGGAATTCCCCCGAGAAGAGACAATCCAAAGTCAACCAGGCGGGAGCGGAACGTCGCGTCCGAAACAACGTACTGAATCGGGTACGGCACGAGGACGCCCACCATGAACGGGTCCCAGACACACGCATGATTCACGAGCAGGAGGTACGGCGGTCTCAAGCGCTTCACGATCTCTCGGTTTACTCCGCGTACCCGATATCGCACGAGAAGCCAGGTACCAAGTGTGTTTCGGACAATATGGCAGACGGTGTTTGACGCGAGGATCTTCTGTTTCGGGCCTCTCCGCGAGGTTTTCCGGCGATGGTTCGTCGCTGTCGATTTTTCTGCGGCACTCATTGCAGTGGTCCTAACTATACCGTAACGTCGCGAGGCAAGCCACCTGCCATGAATATCCCTGCCCGTTTGCCCTGGCGTTGATTGCGAGCGCCGCGGCTTTCCATTAAACTTGGCCGACCATGTCGCGATCAGTCGGGCGCATCTGCGCTGGATTCTACCTGGCTGTCTCGCTCGCTGTGAGCTACATCGCCTTCGGCAGTCCCATCGCCCTGGAGGATCCGGGGCTTGGCGACATGCCGTACTTTGTGCTCATTGGCCTCCACTATCTGTGGGGGGCCGTTCTGTTTCTTTCATCCACTGAGTACCGACAATTCTCGCGCGGGGCGTATCGCCGGCTGATCTTCGTCCCGGAGTTGCTGGCCGCCGCGTCGCTTCTGTTCTTTCTCTTCAGTTTCATATTCGCAACGAATGCAAACATGGATTACGTTCAGCGGTTCATCCAGAGCGGCGGCAATCTGCGTCTCGCACTGGACACCGATACTGAGCGGTTCCTTGTCTGGGTTCGTGTCTTTCCACTCGTCGCAGTGAACGTGGGCGCCTATTTCCTCTTCAGGTTCGGTCGATATCGGACCGTCCTGGCGGCCGGGCATCGCCCTGGTGCGGAGGCGGACCGGATCGTGCGGCCATGGACCTTCCTGCTGACCCTGCTCTCTGCTTTTCTTGCCACCGTTGCGATGCCGTCGTTTCTCAGCCTGGACGGGTTCGCACTCCTCGGCTGGATTGCCTTTGTGCCTCTGCTCCTGGTTCTTCGCACCTCGCGTCCGGGTCACGCTCTCTTCTACGGAGTCGTGTTCGGGACCTTCCAGACGCTGCTCTCCAGCTATTGGCTTGGAACGTTCAGTCTGGTGTCTCTCCAGATCATCGTCCTCTTCTTCTTCATCTACTATCTGATCTTCACTCCCATCGTGGTACACATGCATCGTGTTTCGAGGTGGGCGAGAGTGCTGATCTTCCCGCTCGCCTGGACTCTGTTTGAGTACCTTCGATCGGCGGGCTTCCTCGGATATCCCTGGGCTCTCGCGGCCCATTCCCAGTATGCCATTCTCCCGGTAATCCAAATGGCCGGCGTCACCGGTGTCTGGGGAGTCAGCTTTCTGGTGATGTTGGTGAATTCGGCCGTCGCCGAGTTTCTCGGTTCCGTGTTTGCGCGTACCTCTGCAAGACGCACGGCTCCAGGACGGGAGGTACGGCAGCGACTGCCGGGGGTTTCCGTTCGCCGAAGCTTTGGATGGTTGACGGCGGTTGCGGCGGCGCTCGGGGCGATTGTCCTGACCAGCAGCATCCTGTTGGCTGTGGATTCCGAAACGGACCATGACACGCGCGTCGTTCGGGTGGCACAGATTCAACAGAACAACGACCCGCGAAAACACGCCTACGAGGATACCCTTGCCACCCTCCAGCATCTGACGGACGCCGCCGCGGAGAGCGATCCAGCTCTCATTGTCTGGTCGGAGACCGCGATCGTGCCAAACCTCCGCCGGTGGTCGGTGGATACCTCAAGCTCCCGGTATCACCGGCTGGTCAACGAGTTCCTGGAGTATCAGGCCGGTCTCCAGACCTGGCTCGTCACCGGCAATGATGACTACGAGATTGTGAGGAACACCGACGATACGGGAGACATTCGATTTGAATACAACGCGGCCGTTCTATTCTCGGATTCCGGTTTGCGGGTGGAGACGTACCGGAAGATCCGGCTCGTGCCTTTCACCGAGCACTTTCCGTACAAGGACCGGTTTCCGTGGATCTACGAACTGCTCCAGGACTTCGATGTCCATTTCTGGGAGCCGGGTGTCTCGCATACCGTTTTCGAGCATCCGGATGTGAAGTTCTCAACGCCCATCTGTTACGAGGATGTGTTCCCCGACTACGTGCGCGGCTTCGTGCTCGAGGGCGCCGAGGCCATCTTCAACATTTCCAATGACTACTGGTCGCTGACGGAAGTTCAGGCAAAGCAGCATTTCGTAGCCGGTCTTTTCCGCGCCGTGGAGAACCGCCGGCCTGTCTTGAGGACCACGGCATCAGGACTCACCGGCCAGATTGATATTCACGGTCGAGTCATTCAAACCGCGCCGTACTATCAGGAAGCAACGTTGGTTTCTGATGTCGTGATTGCCAACGAGCAACCTCTCACCATTTACACGCGATTCGGTGACTACTTCCCCCTCGGCGCGGGCGCTGTTTTGCTCGTTATCTGGTTCTCCTCCGTCGTTGCGGCCATGGTGGGACGACGTCGAGCGAGGCGCGAAACGACAGCGGACAGTCCTCCTGAGCCGATAGACGCGCCGCCCCCGAACAGCCCGGCGTCTCCCGCAACTCCGAGCGCTCCGGCACCCGATCAGTCGGCGCAAGCTGATGACACGACGCCCGCGCCTGCGGCCCGCAACCGGAATCCCCTCCATACCCTGGGCAAGCCGCTCGGGGGGCGCAGGAAGACAAGACGCAAGCAACAGAGAACCAATTGGCGAGAAATCTGGAAGTGATACGCCGTTCCGGTGTCCGGCCGGCTGCGTCTCCGGACGTTTTCTGTTGCTTGGCACGCCGCAAACGAGTATGGTTCATGCGTCATGGGCGACGGATGCAGACTGGCAATTGTGAGCGGGAAGCTCGGTGATGTGGACGGGGTCTCACTCGAGACCGACAAGTGGATTCGGGTTCTGGGCGAGCAGGGGCACGAGGTCTACACCATTTCCGGGAAATACTCCTCAGTCCTGACCAGTGTTCCTCAAGAACGCCAACTCACCGTGGATGCAATCCGATTTGACAGCGATCGGCAGCGTCACTACGAGCACCAGGTTTTTCCCTACCTCAACTCGACGCGCCCGCTTCTTCTGAACTCCGATCAGCAGAACGAGGTGGTAGAGGAGCTTGAATCACTTGGAGCCGACGTTGCGAACCATCTCTTCGACATCATCAAGGAGAACAGCATCGACGCGATCATCGCGGAGAACACCAACGCGATGCCCATGACCCTGCTGGGAGGAATCGCCGTCCACCTGCTGGCAACGGAGATGCGGGTTGCCACGATATTTCACCACCACGACTTCTGGTGGGAGCGAAGCCGATTCAGTCGAAACTCGATCAGTGACCTCCTGAATCGCATCATGCCCCCGTCGGATCTTGCGCTGGAACATGTCGTCATCAGTTCATACGCCGCGCATATCCTGAGTTCCATCAAACGAGTCTCCCCATTCGTCATTCCCAACTGCGAGGACTTTGATTCACCTCCCGTTCCGGACGAGTACAACCAGTCGCTCCGATCTGAGCTCGGTTTCCGCGACGATGACATCCTCGTGGTGCAGCCGACCAGGATAGTGCCGCGAAAGCGCATCGAGGACTCCGTTTCTCTGCTTGGCAAGCTCATCGCGCGGTATCCGGAGTTCAGGGATCGCATTCAGTACATCATTTCGCTCTATCAGGGTGATGAGCCGAACGAAAACTACATCGAGCAGATCCAGGAGCAAGCTGAAAGCCTCGGGTTGCCGCTCCACTTTGTCTCTGATCGAGTCGCTTCGGTTCGGGGGGTCGATGCGGCCGGCCGGCGGCTGTTCACCAACCGCGACGTGCTGGTCAATGCCGACCTCGTAACCTATCTACCCATCTGGGAGGGCTTCGGCAACGCGCTGCTCGAGGCGCTTGCCGCCCGGGCTCCTGTTGTTGCCACGACCTACCTGGTCTATAAGACGGACATCATGCCGAGCGGGATCAAGAATATCGAGATTCGGGACAGATATGACGACGCCGGAAGCCTGGTGATCCCGGATACAGCCCTGGAGTCGATTCACTATCTGCTGACGCACCCGGAATACCGGCGCGATCTCGTCGAGCGGAACTTCCAGATAGCAAAGAACGAGTTCAGTCTGGATGTGTTGCGTGAACGACTGAACAAGGTTCTCTCCGTCTACGGCGATGAAATGCGTGCCTCCCGGCAGCGATTGGCAAAGTCAAAACTGAACTACTCCGTATAGTCAAACGTCTCAACAGTCAAAGGCGGTTTGTGAAGCAGTCGAAATACGACGAGAAGCGCGATACCGACAGCGATCATGCCGAGTGAAATCACCTGTCCTCCGGTGAGTTCAAGTCCGTGGGAGACGAGTGCCGGCGCCATTGACCGCTCGCCAAGCGAGACCACGAAGCCTTCTGCCTCATTGGTCTCCCGGAAGTAACCGGCCATGAACCGGGCAATGCCGTACCCGGTGACATAGAGGGCAACCAGGGCCCCCTTGAAGGGCCGACGCTTGCGGAACACGAACCACAGGACAAGCCACAAGACGACGCCTTCGAGTAACGCTTCGTAGAGCTGAGACGGGTGCCGCGGGAGATTGACGAGTTGCGCCGGGTCATAGATCGGGACACCCACCGCGTCGGCGAAGCCGCGCACCCACGGATCTGCGGCCGGATACCGGCGTGCCGTCGGAAAGAGCACGCCCCACGGAACAGTCGTGACCCGACCGCTGAGCTCGCCGTTGATGAAGTTCCCAAGCCTGCCAAACATGTACCCCAGTGGCGCGGAGACTGCAAGCGTGTCCCCCCAATCCAGAGTGTCCAGCTTTCGGACCCGCGTGTAGGTCACCGCCGCGATAACCGCACCAACGAGGCCCCCGTGGTAACTCATCCCCTGTATGCCGGTGAAGCGGCCGTCCTCAAAGGGCCACACGATCATCCATGGTTGGCTCAGGTACTCACCGCTGGAGTCAACAACGAGAACATGGAGCAGGCGTCCTCCGAGAAGCAGGCCGAGGATAGTCCAGAAGAAGAAGTCAGCAATCTGATTCCGATCCACCACTTGTCCGCGACGTCGCACCTCGTGCTGAAACAGGACGAAGGTGACGCCGAAGGCAACGAGATACATGATGCCGTACCAGCGAATCGGGAGACCCGGAATGACGGCAGGTGAGATCCACGAGGGGAAATTGATGAAGCCGATCATCCCGGGCTTGGCGAGCCTGCCCCGGCGCCGGGCCGCTCCTCAAGCCGACCGCTTTCAGGGCTGAAGGTGATGACTACGTTCTTCTTCTCACTCTTGACTTCGAGAGATCTTCCATGGCTCTCAAACACGACGCCGGGATGGAGTGTGCCGGTCACGACGATCTCGCCCTCCTGATGCTCCTCAAGGCGCTCTCGAAGCGTGAATACCCGGAGCCCCCGCTTTTCCAGTAACTTGAGCATCATGAGCTTCCTGGTGTGGAGCGCATCCAGGTCAGCCTTTCGATGCTCCCGCTCCTTCTCTCTCATTGCGAAGTCGATGCGGGTAATCTCTTCCTTTGCCTTCTCCATTTCCTTCTCTTCGCGTTCAATCTGGTCGGCAACAAGGAAATCCTGCCCGAACGACACGACGGTCCGGGCGCCGCGCCCGGAGCCGAGTTGCCGGGTTTCCAGGCCGCTCCTGCAACGGATCTCACCTCCGAGGATCGCGCACTTGTCTCCGATCATCCGCAGCTTGCCGTTGGTCTTTACGTTGCAGTGGACCAGAGAGTTCTTCACCTGCACGTTTCCCACGGCGAGAATCGTGACATGCTCGCCGAAGAGCATTCCCACACTCTGCTTTGTACGGAGCACCGCCTTGCTGGCTCCTTTGACCCCCTGATTGATGACGATATTGCCGTCTGCGGAGAGCAAGGCTGCCTCAACCATTTCACCAACCTCGATGTCTCCGGTAGCGATTACGTAGAAGCCGGAGCGAACCGAGCCCTTTATCGTCACATTGCCCGGGAACTTGACGTGTCCGGTGGTCATGTCGACATCGCCGTCCACCGTGTGATTGGGTCGTACCTCGAATCGATTGTCTGCGAAGAGGAGTTCGCCGGCTCTGTCCGCAATGAGAAGCCGAGCGCCGTCCTCCTCCTCCATCACCGATACGTTTGTCCCGGCATCAATCTCCACGGAAGCGCTGTGCTCGGCCTGAAGCGTCTTGCCGGTCACGTCCCACCCATCTCGGCTCTCGGTAGTGGGTTTGTGAAGCCGTGCCAGCTGGTCTCCCTTGGCCACCGTGGTAATGCGGTTCTGATTGCGAAAGTCAGCCGATCCGTCCCCACGGAGGGTCACGTCCGTGCCCGATGCAATCTCGACGAGCATCTCCACTTCCCCATCGGATGAGCCGGTGGGGTGATTGCCGCGGGAGAAGATAAGGTCTGTGATCGTTGCCCCGGTCACAGATCTCTCGTGCACCTGGTGTAGCAACTCAACGTTGACATCCTGGGCGATTCCCGCATCGGCCACTGCTTTTTCCACTTGTTTCCACGCAAGGGGCCGTCCTGTCCCCACGGGCGGCATGACAGAAATCAGTGCGCTCATTCTTGCCGGGCTCAACCGGACACTGACTTCTCCGTCATAGTGTTCGAGAACACGGATGAGGACAGCCCCTTCGTGCCACGCGCGCTGGAGAAGTCCGCGCTTCGTGGCGATGAATACATCGCCCCTGCGCTCAACGTTCTCGATCGCCTCAACAGGCGGCTCAGGCGCCGGCTTACCCGCAATCTGCTTCCCAAACACGTCTCTGCCCGGTTCGCCGGGAACAGGGGCAGAGATGGTGACCAGACGTTGCTCGGCCTCGACGAATCCGAGGTCCTCAATCATCTCGGCCGAGAACTTCGAGTTGCTCTCACCGTCAATCGCTTTCTCCATCACCTCCTCGAGATGACGTTTGAGGTCGGCCGTTCCACCGGCAGGAAGAAACCGAACAGAGCACTCTACGGTTCGCTCCGGTCCGGGCTCTGCCGGTGATCCCTCGGCCAGACCGTACCCGGTCAGCTCGGTGGCGGGTCCTCTGTAGAACGCGGAGATGTCCTCCTTGATCTGATCGTAGTTGAGTCCGGTAATTTTGCTTTCCTTGAGTGCGCGTCCGAGATCCCTCAGATTGAGGGGCTTCCCTCTGCCTGTGCCTTTACTGACATTGAGGATGGCCTTCAATCGATCCTCGGACACGAAGATGTCAAATCCCGAGTCACGGCTGGTCGTGAGAGGTGCGTTCACCAGCTGCGATCGAGTCGCGACCGCCCGATCCACCAATGCCGTGATCTCTTCGTCCGGGATGAGTCTCTCAACGTCATACTCAATCCGCAGAGCCTCCTCGCGGATCTGCTCCATCGTCGGCGCGGCGGCGTGCGGGTCCCCCGGATCAAACGACAAGTAGCAGGTCACGCGGTCCTCAGAGAGCGAGAGTTCCCAGCCGTGATGCTCAAACGGAACGACGTCAGCCCAGTTCGATCCGATCCGGACGAACCCTTCGTACTCGGCAAAGAGTTCGTCCAGGCGACGGGATGCCCCGTGCCCAACGTGGAAATCCGAGTCGGCAAGAACGTCGGCCGGAATCAGTTCACCCGTGACGCTGCGACCTGCTTCGCCCTCGCTCCGGCCTGCCACCGTCCCGAGTTTCTCGCCCGCTAAGATGTATCCGTCTCGCTCCACCGTCGGATCAACCTGAATTCGATCGTAGGTGATTTCCTCCTCGGTCACTTCCTGCTTCTCTTCCTTTGGTTTGAGGAAGGAGAATTTCGGTTTTATCTTTACGATCCTGTGTCGTTTGACGAGTTGCCGTCGTTCAATCGAGATCCCGGGGGCCTTGGCGTTGCTGAGCGCCTTCTCGGCTTGAGGCAGAAGCTCGCCGGGGATCGGCGGCACTTCCCACCGTACTGATTCCGGCCGGGCTTGAACGGGCTCTATTCCCTTCGCTACGGCAAACGTGTACGGACTCGGCTTGTCCGTTATCAGATTGAACAAGCGCTTGACTTCCGCGGCTCTGTACCCCTCTACAATGCCCTTGTGCATCATGAGGGTAAGGAGTCCATCCACGGTCCATTTCCTGCCGGCTCCTCGGGTGAAGGTTGCCTTGGCCTCCATGCCCCGCTCATCAATAACAAGACTGAGATCGCCCGTTGCTTCAATCGATTGCATCTGCCACCTGACTCACCGAGATTGACAATTCAACAGTGAGAATACCGCAGGCGAGGACCTTCGTCACGGGTTCAGAGGCCGTTGGCACAATCTATGTCGGGTCGAGATCAGTGGGATCGTACTCCGGCAGCTGATCCTCGTTCGCAGATGAACCACGACCCGGTTCGCGGGGGGGGGCGTGCCCGGGCAACCGGTACGAGAGCAGGAGCGAGATCACAATGAGATCCACGACGAGCACCCCAAACGCGAGAAAGAACAAGGCTCTGCTGTCGGCCGTCACTGATGCTTCGGTGCTGAACGGGGTCCAGTCGTAACTTCCGGTTATGACCACCGCAATATCGGTGATCACGGCGACGGCGGCCCCGATTCGGAGAATCGGGATGTATGCGCGGATGTACGCCGGGTAGTAGGCGGAGGAGAAGAAGAGAGCTGCGAGGACGAGTGCCGGCCCGGCAAGCCACAACAGGTTTATGTGTGCGTTTGGGATGGCGGCTGGTGCGGCGACAGCCGAGAGGAACACGGCGACAAATCGAATGAGTTCCCAGATTCCCGCTGCAAGGAACAACATCGAGCCCTTCCTCATTCGGCGATAGTACGGACGCACCGATAAGCGGTCAATAGAAGACAGACCGAGAGAGTCAGTATACTGTAGTAGCAGCAATTATCAGGGAGCGGAATATGCCGGAGAACAACAGACCAAAGCGAAGAGAGAGAGCATTCTGGGTTGGCCTGACTTCCGTACTGGTTGGTCTTGTGTTGCTGCTCGCTGTCGCGCCATCGGTGTTCGCGCAGAGCTTCTCCGATACCGACAGGGTCCTGGGTATCTTCGAGAATATCTTCCGGTTTGTTGAAGAGAACTACGTTGAGGACATTGACCCGGACGTGCTCCTGGAGGGCGCGCTGGAGGGGCTCTTCAGTAGCCTTGACGACCCGTACTCCGCCTATCTCGACGAGACCGACATGCGCAGCCTCACTGACACAACCACGGGCGAGTACGGTGGAGTCGGGATGCTGATCTCCAAGCAGCGGCTGGACAATGGCAATGGAGACACGGGTTACGTGGAGGTCATCTCCCCTATTGAAGACACTCCGGCCCATCGGGTCGGGGTCCGCGCGGGTGACGTGATTCTCGGGATAGAAGACCCGGAGACCGGTGAGTTTCTCTCCACGGACGAGATGTCGATTGACCAGGCCGTGGATCGGTTGCGAGGTGTGCCCCAGACGCCGGTGACCATCAACGTCCGCCGCGGGGCAACGGCGATCTTCCCGATCACCATCGTGCGCGAAATCATAGAGTATCCAACGGTGAAATTCGCCATGATCGCGGAAGAGATCGGATTCCTGCGAATCAGCAATTTCACGCCACGTACCACGGAACGGATCCTGGATGCGCTGGAGTTCTTCGAACGAAACGACTACACCTCAATGATAATCGATCTCAGATCCAATCCCGGCGGCCTTCTGGATTCCGTCGTGGAGGTCGCGGATCTCTTCTTCTCGAGCGGGACCATTGTTGGAACATCCGGCCGGATCTCCACCGAGAATGAGCGGTTCGTTGCGCAAACAGGGACTGCAGTTCCCGCGGATCTTCCTGTCGTGGCACTGATTGACGAGGGCTCCGCCTCGGCGGCCGAGATACTTGCCGGGGCGCTGCAGGATCGCGATCGAGCGATACTGCTCGGCGACACCTCCTACGGGAAGGGATCGGTGCAACAGATTCGGAGGGTCGGGGACGGAGGATTCCGCCTTACCATGTCCAAGTACTACCTGCCCAGCGGCCGGTTCATAGACAAAATCGGTGTGAGCCCGGACGAGGAGGTTCTGCCTCCCGAGCTCGACGATGATCAGCATCAGACCTACACCGAATTGCTCTCGTCGCCGATTGTCGTGGACTGGGTAACCGAGAACCGCGAACCGACCGATGCGCAGATTGGCTTCTTCGTCATTGACCTTCAGGAAGGCGACTTCGATCTCCCGGATCGATGGGTCAGGCGAGCCGTGCGCAATGAGATCAATCGGCAGAACAACATCGTGGCGCCCTACGATCTGGACTTTGACACCGTTCTCCAGGAGGCGGTTCGAATGCTGCAGCATGGTGAAGTCACCGTCCGCTGATGCGGTATCTGCCGCGCTGTGGCCGTGCGGCTATTGCCCAGAGGACGCTCCACGGCTATCTTGAGCGGGTTCCCAGACCATTACATCTGGGTCCACGGATGCCCCGGACGGAGACAGTAGCGGTCTTCGCGCCGTGCGCCGTGCATACACTGCTTCAGGAGCGAGGCTCGTGGCGGCCAACCGACTAAGTGATCTCGTCGAGAGTATGAACGTCCTTCGAATTCCGCTGCATTCTCTTGCAGATACGGACATTCCAGAAGTCGTCGGTGCGTTGCTCGCCGAGGACGGAGTAAGCCAGATTATGCTGCTCCGGTGGTGGGATTTCATGCGGGCGCATGCGAATCGCGAGCTGCGGTGTTGCACGCAGGAGGCCGCGCTCTCGCTTCCCGTGTCCAAGTTGGTCGTGGCGGGTGCGAGGTTTCTGCGCCACAAGCGTCCCCCCCGACATCTACCGTTTGACCTCACCATCAAGCTGTTGGGCGCTTTGGAGGACAACAACCGGTCGGTTTATATCCTCGGCGGGACGCCTCTGAGCCTGCGCACCGTGGAACAGAACCTGAGAGAAACCTTTCCCGGGCTACGGTTTGTCGGACGGTATACCGGCTACTTCAACAAAATCGTGGAGTGCGACATCATCACCGCAATCCGGAAAGCCGGACCCGATTTCATTCTCCTGGGCGGCGGCATCTCGGCAGGTGACAAGTGGATATTCAGGCACCGCAAAGAGCTCGGCTCTTGCATTGCCCTCTGTTCAGCGGAAACGTTTGACATCTTTGCGGAGAAGCGGCGACGAACCTCCAGGGCCGCGTTTCGGCGGGGCGTGGACTTTGTGCCGGGGCTTATGAGGCGGCCATGGCGCGTCCTGCGGTTGCCGGCGTTCCTGTGGTATCTGGTTCTGCTGCTTGTATTCAAGGTGTTTCGGCTGTAGGGGGCTCATTCCTCCAGCTTGAGATACTGGTAGAGTTCTTCAAACCCGTCCCTGCTTGCGCGCTCAATCCAAAACCCAGCGGCCCATCGTATCGGGGGAAGAACCACCGCAATGCCGAGTGCGTCGGTGATAAACCCCGGCAGGATAAGACAGACCGCGCTGACCCAGAGGCACGAGAGCGCCCGAAACTCCGCGCCTGGGTATTGCCCGTCACGCACCGCCTCTCGAATTCGTGTCACGGTATGTCTGTACGAACTGAGAATGGCGATGACGGCAATGAGCCCGGTAGCAGCTTCCGCGGCGAGGAGCAGGTATATGCCGAAATATCGCGACACCAGGATCAGCACGTATCCATCGACAATCATCAGGAGAGAGGCGAACAGCAGAACGAAGAACGCGCGCATCACGCTGTCCATGTGAACTATCGTCAGAAGCCGCGGTTGTTGGTCCATGCTCCTACTTTATCCCGAGATTGCCTGTTCGTGCACATGGCGTCCTCAGGGCCAACACACATCGATATCCATAGCAGGTGCCTGCGCCGTGCCGCAGGGACAGATACGCCGCCATATCTTCTAAAGCTCTTTTTTCTCTATAATACCCTTGACTTAACATTGTGAGTGGTATACTATAGATTCTGGAGTTATGTAATGGCGCGGGTTGTTGTGATTGATGATGTGACTCACACACATGCAACAATCGGCCACCTGTTGAACAGCCGGCATCAGATCATCCCGTATCCTCGTGGGACGTTGTCAGTCGATTTTGTTCGAGAGAATGAGCCGGATCTTGTATTCGTGAGCCTGGATCTTCCGGATGTCAATGGCATGGAACTCGTATCCCGCCTTGCGGAACAGCCCGACGCCTCGCCGGTTGTTTCGATCATCGGCGATGGAGAACCGCGACGGATCGTGGCGGCCGTCCGAGCCGGGGCGTTTGACGTGATCGTGAGACCGTTGTGTGCACAGGACATTCGGGAGTGCTGCCTGCGTGCGTTGGCGGCGCGCGCGAGGGCCACAGAAGGCGCCGCAACAGATCCGGAACTCCAACACCTCATTGGAGTGAGCCCGGCGATGGACCGCCTTCGTGTCATGATCCGACAAGTCGCGCGGTCCAATTCGCCGGTGCTTGTCATGGGAGAGAGCGGGGTTGGGAAGGAGTTGGTCGCCGCGGCAGTCCATCGCCTTTCCCGGCGTTCCGACGGCCCGTTCCAGGCTCGCAATTGCGGCGCCCTTCCGGAGCAGCTCTTCGAGTCGGAGATGTTTGGGACCGAGCACGGGGCGTACACCGGGGCAGTCAGGCGGGCCGGCGTTTTTGAGCTTGCGGACGGTGGGACTCTGTTCCTGGATGAGATAGGCGAACTGGCCCCGGCAAATCAGGTGAAACTGCTCCGACTCCTTGAGAACGGGATGTTCCATCGCGTCGGCGGGACCGCGGAGCGGCGAGCTGACGTGCGAGTCATAGCTGCGACCAACCGGGATCTGAAGAACGCGCAGGCTGAAGGCCGTTTTCGAGCAGATCTCTACTATCGATTGAATGTGCTTCCGGTCACCATTCCGCCTCTGCGCCACCGGAGGGAGGACATACCCTTGCTCGTCCAGCACTTCTCCGACGATGTCGGAGAAACAGACATGGGCAACAGGTTCAGCGCGGATGCGCTGGCCCGTCTGTCAGCCCATGATTGGCCCGGAAACATCCGCGAGTTGCGCAACGTGGTCGAACGGGCCGCTGTGTGTGCCGAGAGTACGCCGGTGCGCGGGATTGATATCCAGTTTGGCTAACGCAAGTCGATTGCGGTAACAACCGGGATGGCCGATCCGTCAGCGCCGTCGGCAACTCCAACAAATGCCGCTACCACGAGGAGTTCGCTGTTCGTGAGGATGATCTCCGGCCCGGGATCCCGAGGGAGTCGCTCAACCACTCGATTTGAGAAATCCGACCCCTCAAGCAGAACGTAGACCCGGTAGACCTCGATGCTTTCCAGCCCCACCCATCTGCTCGCGACCAGTTCAACCAGGGCCTGGTAGGTCTCTACCGTCGGATCCAGGACCAGAGTTGAGGCCACCGAGCCTTGCAGGATCAGTAGTTTCTCGGAATCAATGCGATCATACTGTTCGGTTTGAATGAGCTGAACGAGGTCTGCGGTGGAAATAGAAAAATCAATGACACTGCTGAAGTCTTCCGCCGGAGCGGCAAACGCAACGGCTCCGACAACGAGCAGCAGGGCAAGGATGGCACGTCTCATAGGCCTCCCCCGGAAGGTGGTGTCTCAAGTATAGCAGGAGAGCCGTCGCTTGGTCAAAAACTGGTATACTCTCCCGCAGTATGGAGAAGTACCTTGCAGGGCGCCGCGCGCTCGTGGTTGGAGGCAGTGGGGGGATTGGCGCCGCCGTTTCCGTGGCGCTTGCGCGGCGGGGGGCACAGCTGTTCATTCACGGTGGACACAGCCTGGATCGACTTGAGGCGGTAGCTGCCCAGGCTCGCGGCCATACTGCGCCGGTTGCCACCCATCTCCAGGAGATAGTTGAGCCAGGAGATGCCGGGGCACTGCTGGACTTCGCCGGGGATGTGGATATCCTCGTCGTCTCGTTTGGGCCCTATCTGGAAGGACTGGTCGGTGAAACATCTCCCGAGCAATGGGAGCAAATGATTGGGCTGAATCTCAACCTGCCGGCACTGCTCGTCAGTGGTCTTCTTCCCGGGATGGTTGACAGAGGGTTCGGCCGGATCCTCCTGTTTGGTGGGCCGCGAACTGACAGGAACGAAGGGTACCGGCAGATTGCAGCCTACGGGGCAGCGAAGCACGGGCTCGCGAGCCTCACTCGCTCAGTCGCGCGGCAGTACGCTTCCCGCAACATCCGCTGCAACATGATCTGTCCGGGGTACGTCGACACCGAGTACTACAGCGAAGAACAGAAAACGGAGATCGCCTCCCGTCAGCCGCAGGGCCGGCTCATCTCAGTTGATGAGATTGCGACGCTCGCCGTTCGGTTGCTGGACCCCGCGTCTGAATCGATCAACGGGGCGATAATTCCGGTTGATATCGGTGTTTGAATAGGACAAACTTCGATGTGTCGAGTTTGACAAAGGTGATATGCTCTCATAATATAGGCTGGGAGCACGGAGATGATGACCCTCTTCCGCACCCGCGGTTAGGCGAAGGAGACCCATGGCAAACAACGACATCGTTTCAGGGTTCGACGAAGAGAAAGACGACAGCCTAAAGATCCGTCTGCAGCAAATTGACGGTGTGGAAGGCGGTCTCGTACTGCACCTCACCGGATACATCGATACCTACAACTCCAACTTCTTTCAGAAACGGGTCAATAGAGCGATCGAGACCGGTTTCACCCGCCTGATCTTCCACTGCGGTGGTCTGAACTACGTCTCGAGTACAGGAATAGGATCCTTCACGGCATTCCTCAAGTCCGTGAAACCGCGCGGGGGCGATCTTGTACTTCTCGAGATCCAGCCGAAAGTGTACGAGGTCTTCCAACTCCTGGGGTTCTCTCAGTTCTTCAACATCAAGGACAGTCTTGAAGAGGCAGTAGAGTTCTTCTCCAAGGGGGGAGTAAGCCAGCGATCGGACGTGTTCCCGAAGATCTTCAAGTGTCCGATATGCGGCAGGAGGCTGAAGG
>JAHOYX010000120.1 GCA_019038705.1 Spirochaetales bacterium | reverse complement strand
CCCGGAGAGCCGACTGTCTACCGGATCTCCACACTCGAAGGCGACTCTGCAGACTCGCCCACCGCATTCAGCGGCCTGTTCGACGGCGACCCATTTACCCACGTCGCCATCATCACCAGGGACGGCAGGGGCTATTTCGTCTGGTACTCCTTTTCGCTTCAAACGACCGAGGAGAACCTCATCTTTGACCTTGATGCCGAGGGAAATTTCCTGCTCGTTGGAGGGGAGTTCGGTGAACGCTATGTTGTGGCCGAGTTCAGAAGGATGCCTTCCGCACCGCGGGAGGATGACCGTGCCGGGGGCGTTGGGACCCTCCCTCTCCCGGATGATGTCGACATAGAGACCCGGATCCGCGCCGTCGAGAGCCGGAGCTGCTTGAAGATTGCCAGGAACCAGGAGAACCCGTGGACGCCCGCGGAGATCGTTGCGATGCGGGAGGTTCTCACCCTTCTCCCGCCCGAGCTGAGGTTCCAGGAGCCAATCATCGTGGTGAGGGCTGACTCAACCTATGTCCCCGGCGAATCGTCGCTCGACCTCGTTGAGATCTCTTTGGCGCAGCGAGAACTTCGGATCAGGAACTTCCAGACGGCAGACACCTTTGGCGAACCACCGGAATCCTTTCATCGCGCCTACCTGAAGCGCTCGTTGATCCATAGCCTCGCAAGGTTCTCCTACAACGACCTGCCGCCGGATCAAAAGAGGGAGTGGCAGAGCTTCGCGCTCTGGGGCCGGGGCTTGTTTGTTCCTACCTACGCGGAGAATGTCAATCCTGCCGGCTACGCAAACAAACTGGGAATGAACTCGCCGGAACTTGACTTCGCGACTTTCGCGGTTGAGTTCTTCATGCCTACGAACTTCAAAGATCCTATGAACCAGGTTCGATACAGGCTGCCCGACAGATACACCTTCTTCAGTGAGCTTTTCAAGCCAACGGAGCTCTTCGCATCTACACCGGAGGCACATGCGACTCAGGCATACGTGCGGAGTGTCCGCGATTGGATCGACCCCGATGAGGTTGAGCACATCGAGCTCATCGTCACCACCCCTACCGCGTCCGCCGCTGAATCGCTGGCAGGACACCTGCTGCTGCTCGTCAAACGCAAGGGAGACTACCACGACGGAAGAGATTCCCTCGTTCTTGGTTTCGTCGGCGTGACTTCCCTGGACACCAACAACGGTGTCGCCGGGCTGACCTACGCCTGGAGGGGTCTCACTGGTCACTACCAGTCAGCAATCCAGGAGGAGACGTTCGGAGGTGTTGTACAGAGAGCGACCGTGCTGGAAAACCGGGACGTTCAACGGTTCAGGCTGAACCTTTCGGAAGAGGAGACGATTCGCCTCGTCGAAAGGCTCTGGGTCATACAGAATACGTTCTCCTACCAATACAGGTTCTTTGGGGTTAACTGCGCAAGCATGCTCTTCGATGCCTTGAATCACGCGTTCTCCGACGGAGCGAAGATCACTCTTGCCGTTCCGTTGGTTCCCCCTCTCTACGTGGTCGCGGCCCTCGAGCAAGGCGGGAGACTGGGTGGGGCGATCTATCCGGAATACTGGAGCATCGGGAAGACGGCCCGGCATGCGACGGCGAAGAACGCGAAAATCCAGGATGAAGTCCTGGGTTTTCTGCGACGCAGGGCGCACCAGTCCGAGTCGTTGCCAATGGAGGTGCACGACGAAGTTCGGAGCCTGTTCGCTCTTCTGCTCTCGGAGGGAACCGCGCAGGTCGGGACCGATCAGCTGTGGAGAGAACCGATCCTGGAAGCAGGCGGAACGGGAAGGGCCGATGCGTACACCCGACTGAGCAGTCTGTTCGCGGACATTCGCAGCGAGCACGTCGGGGCCGGTCGTGCGCTTGCCCCGGAAGAGTACAACCGACTCGCCGAATTGCTCTTGCGATTCTTCATGAATGCCTACGACCGGGAGCTCTATATCGCCGTACCAACGGAGATCAAAGACAACTACTCGGACGCCGACCCCATTGCGGCGGACATATCTCGGGAGTTCGTCCAGGAACAACTGCAGGAGATTCAGCTCAGGAATCGAAACTCGAAGGAGATCCAGAGCCTCCGGCGCGCCCTTTCGAGCTTCAGGATCTCTCTGGAGAACACCTATCCGGATGCCTCCATGTACGTCATCGGGAGGGAGATGCAGAGCGAAACAAACGCCGAGCTTGCCGTTGCCCGGAGCGATATCGCCCGGACCCACGGATACTACCCGACCGAGTTTTCTCTGGGCGTGCAGTACCGCCGCACAGGAAGCTCGTTCAACGTGGGATTTGATGCGGCACTGTTCTCCGAGGACCTGGGACACAACAGCATGTTCGCCCTGAAACAGGACATGAGAATGGTACTTCTGTCCGTCGGCGTGAGCGCCCGGATCGGCATTGACGGAGGCTCCCTCTCCTGGGGTCAGGGGCTGAACTCCATTGGACTTCGGGGTACCGTGTTCGACTTCCAGAAGGTTCTGACCGGCGATGATGTCGACTACCTGGGGTTCTTCAGTCACGGGTTCGGCTTTACCCTGCTCGATGGTAGCGTGGAGGTCCCCGACGATACACGCCAGATTGCCGATGCCGACATCCGTCTCAGGGCTCTCGAACTCCGGTACGTCCTCAATATCTTCGAAGTGGATGAGTTCAGACACTTCCTGAACTTGAGCGCGGGACCAAGCTATCTGTATGGGCGAACCGACGGCACAGGTGATCACCTCTTCGGATTGCCTCTCGAGGCTGAGGGGAAGTTCCACACGGGAGGAAATCTCGAAAACAGCCTCAGGTTTTGCGTCCGGTACGAGCCGCTTCTCAGCGTGGGTGGCGCACTCTCACACTCACTGAGTGGATCGATCGAGTTCAGCTGGGCCCCGCGCAACCGACCGTACTCCATTCGCTATGCAGGAGCCGAGATGAGCCTCCGGCTTCAGAGTCCGGACGAAGGCATCAGTTCCATGTATTCGGATCTCGTCTGCTACGTGCGCCTGCGTTAATCGTCAGTGCGGTTTCGCAGGCAATCGGCCGGGGGCGGTCAATCGTGATATATTGGAAGGACCTGAGAGTGCCCGTCATTCCCGGACCACACGTCTGATAGGGGGTGCATGTATGATGAGAAGAACCATTATCGGTGTCGTCGTGACTGTCTTTCTGGTGATGTCCCCGGTCTTATGCGCGGGACAGCAATCCATCAGTGAGGAGTCTCTCCAGGCCTCATCCGAGGACTCGCTCCAGAACTCATCCGAAGACTCACTTCAGACTTCATCCGAGGACTCGCTCCAGACGTCGTCCGAAGAGTCGTCGCAGGCCTCGACCGAGGAATCATCCCAGAACACGACCGACAACTCGTTCCAGTACTCAACGGAGGAGACCACAGCCGGTTCCTCGGACAGCACTACGCAAGGCACCAGCGACGGGTCTGCCGGGCTCGAAGATGCTTCGGTCGTCACCTTGTTGGTGGGCGGCGCGGTGGTTGCCGTTGGGCTGACGGCCGTCGGCGTCACGTACCTGGTGGAGGTTACCGGCGCGGAGCAAGAAGCTGTCGTGGCGTTCCAGGACCAGATCTACGCTGCCGAAGGTCCGGAATACCAGGCTGTCCTGGACGAGTTGGGTATTGAAGACAAGGATCTCGTACACGCAAATGACGAACTCGTGGTAGAAGGCTTCGTCATCGAGAGCGATCGGGACGCGGCGGACTACCTGGGCGCCCTGATGCTCAAACTCGCCGTGAAGTCGCCTGTGCTCAAACCCAAGACGAGCTCGCTGCCCGCTCCTGACTTCCTGTTGGCGAGCTGATCGGGCATCAGTCCGATTCCAGACGCCTCTCGAGGACGGCGATTTCGTCCTCTAACTCCTCTATCTCGATGAGTTGATGTGGCCGCACGCTGTGTATCGGTATCGATGCGGTCCGCTCGGCCAGTCTCGCCCTCAGCTGTGTCAATCTTGCTTCCAGATCCTCTCGCTTTTCGTCGGACATTCCGGATTCACTCCCACTCCCCTGCCAGTCGCACCATTGTATTGGTGATCGCGCCCCGGGGCCAGGCAGCATTGCTCGAAGTCTCACGGACAAGCACGCAGCAATTCCGTACATTGTTGACATAGAGGCATATCGCGGCGACGGAAGCGCGAATCTTCGCCGTAAATCCGCCCGGCGGTCCCGGATGCGGACTGATTCTCGCGCTTCGTAATACTCGAAGTCATACAGTCATGAGCGACATTGTCCTGGTGCGGACCCCGCAGTGATCTACTCCAGAGGTTTTAAAAGGAGATGCTCTATGAGCACCGTGGTTTACTACTACACATTGACAGGGCATTGCGAGAAGCTGTCCGGGAAGATAGCGGACCAGATGCACTGTGAAACTGAAAGGATAATTGAGAAGAAGAAGCGCCTATCCAAGGGTTTCTTGAGATTCCTGAATGGGGGTTCTGCCATTCAGAAGAGATCTGCCGAAGTTGCCTCAGTCAGAAACGAACCTGGTCAGTTTGACAGAATTGTTGTGGTCACTCCCTTTTGGGCAGCCAGCCCGACCCCGGCGGTCAGAGGGTTTGTGGAACTATACCATCAGGATTTGAAAGGGAAGAAACTGGGGCTTGTATTGACGAATCTGGGTACTGATCCGGCTGAAGCCTTTGCCAAATATCAGGAACTGTTTCCCGAGCCTCTCGTAAAGAGAAGTTTCACGAAAGCAAAAGGTGAATGGGAAGATCCAAGAGAAGATGAATTGATAAGGGAGTTTGTGTTGGAAATCGACAAGTGACGTCCATATCGGGAATATAGTGATCGCCGGGAATGACAGGACGAAACTGTATTCCGTGGTCGCCCTCATTCTGTCAGTCCTCACTTTCTACTGGAGGCTGTATCCGGCGATTCGGAAGATGGATGAGGACGGGTTGATCACGCCAAAGGGCTATTCGAAGACTCTCGCAATAATGATCGCTTCCTTTGTCGGTCTTTTCCTGCTTGCGCTCCTGGCTCACCTGATATTCCAGTCCGGGTAGCGAACCGCGCCGGTTTCTCCGGAGAGTATTCTGCATGAGGCCGGCTGCCACAGAGAGGTCACGAAAGCCGTCATGCTCTGTGAATTTCCCCTGATTTCGTCGACAGGACTATCCCGCGTTGAGAGTCCACCAGTGAATATGGTTTCGGGGGAATTCCAGGCAGCTACTCTTCAGTCCTGGCAAACACCAACTTCGCTAACTGATGAGCAATCTCACTCGGCTCTTTCCTGGAAGTGAGAGATTTCGCATCCTCCCTCGTGTTCCCCACAGAGGCAGCGGTAACGGCATCCACTCCATAGTCCTCCAGGTCACTTATGGCAGAGGTAACCAGTAAGATGACTTTGTCCTTGTCTTCCAGCGCGTCTAGAAAGACTGCCGTGTCACTCTGTAGGCCAAAGGCATAGAATGTCGACAGTACAATGACAAGATCCCAGTCATCTATCTCAATCTGATTCAACGTCTGCAGATTCTCAACCGTCAAGCCATAGTCTTTCCCCAGTTCAATTGATAGAAGGGTGACGATCTCTTGTTTCCATGGCGTGTCTTCGGTTGCTACGTAGATTCGATATTCTCCTGAAAGGGACAAACCATAGGGCTCGAACTCTTTCCTGATATCCCGTGGTGAAGCACACCCGTGCAACATACTGCCAATCAGCAGAACCATGAGCATGACGGCAAGCATTGGTCGCGTTTCTCTCTTCTGCATCGGTCCAACCCCCATTGGTCTACCTACTTTGCCGCCAGTGCCGTCCGCGCCAAGCCTTTCCCGCTCCGCCGCCCCGGGATCAGGCCGGAGTTCCGGTACGTCCTTCGCCTCGGGATCCAGATAGAAGTCGATCTCCTCCTGGGTCACGTCGGTGAGAGTGGGGAGCTCGTCCCCGTGCATGCCGGGCCGGATCTCGATCATGTTCGACTCCTGCCCAACTATAGACGGCGGACCGGGAGACTGCAACGAACGCGAGAGCTTGCCGGACGAGAATGCGACGGTTGTGCTACACCGGGGTGAGCATCGAGAGGTGGGTGTCTCGCAATTCTCTGCCGCACAATGACTGACGTCTGCCGAAACCGGGATCTGGAATCTCAGAGATCCGCGTTGGAGAAGTCGGACCGGACGTATACCACGCGGTTAAGGTGCCGTTCCGCTTCGGATTCGTTCCGACCCCTCATGCGGACACCAGCCACGGTCTGGCCGGTATTCTGGGCAACGACGAGGAATCCTTCCAGATGCGGCCCGTTGCTGTTGTCGGGATCAGGCGAGTCAACAATGAGCACCACGCGCATTCCGGCGCCCGCAGCGACGAGTCTGTACAGCGGCCGCCCGGTCCGCGGGTCTTCTACGTAGTCCAGGCATTCCATGCGCAACTCACTCACGCACCCCCCGGGCAGGCGCACGTTGCACTCGCCTTCGGGCAGATAGGCATAGGTGGATTTCCATCTCAATCCATCCAGACGGAACTGCAATGCGCCGTCTTCGCCGGCTTCTGGCGCCGCAAGAACCCCCGTCTGGGTATCAAATGTGCAGAAGAATCCGCCACCAATGTGGATGTACTTCTCGCATTCCGGCACGAACGACGGTGCGTTCGCCAACGCGACCAGGAAATCGATCTCGAGCTCGGATAGATCGGAGCCCAGCACACCCATCGGCACCACAACGACAGCCAGAACCAACAACATCGCAACTCTCATCCTCGCCTCCTGATGAGACGAGATTAGGATTCGGACGTGATGGGACCGCTACGCCTTGCGTTACGGAATGCGTTACGGAAAAGAAAAATGCCGATTTCTCTACGAATTTCCGCTATTTCGATGAGGAAGAGGGCTGCCGATAGCGCCTTGCGGCCGATTTCTCCTACTGGATGCCGATCCGCCGGATCAGGTCACGACACCGGGGTTCAGTCCGGAGGCGTTCCCACGAGATCTGCCTGGTGCAAGAGAAAACGCACTACCGCAACGATTCGCCGAGAGCCAGGCGGACAGCCTCTTCGATGGACAAAGCGCTTCCCTCAGCGCGGTGCCGGTCGTAGTCAGTCTGCTCGAGTCGTGACTGGATGTGCGCGATAACTGCATCATGACAGGCCCGGTCAGCGGGTTCAGACCCACCGCCAACGGCCTCTCTGATTGAATCAGCCGCGCCCATCAGCCGGGCAGCATCGGCCGGGTCCTCCGCAACAGAGGCCAAACCCTCGAGAGCCCCCGCGACGGAGTAATCTCCGAGTTCGTGTTCCAGAACAAGTCTTAACGACTTGCGAAACGAGTCGGTTGCATCAGAGAATCGGCCGAGGCGCCACTGGCACGAACCAATGTTTGCAAGGACGATGCCATCGTGCGGGAAGCCACTCCCTTCGGTGATGGTGATCGCAGCCGTGTACGCGACTATTGCGGCTTCGTACCGGCCCCTCGCCCGCAGGAGTTCCCCGAAGTTGTTGTTCACACTCAACTGGCCGTGGGTCAGATCCAACTCCTCGAATATCCTGATAGCCCGGCGCAGCCGTTCCTCAATGGCATCATGATGCTCGGCATGTGACATTTCGTCTGCGCAGCTCCAGCTGAGTGCCCAGGCTTCGGTTTCCCGATCTCCGGCGGCCCTGGCATGATCTTCTGCCACCAGAAGCATCTCCCGCGACAACGCCTCGTTGCCCAGGTAGAACTGCATCCGCCCGCCCACAAGGTACGTCCGCCCAAGCACGCCTTCTTCCGCATGTCCCTCCAGACCGAGGAACCGCTCTGCCCATTCGACGCCTTCGCTGAAGAGGTTGCTCCGTGTCCAGAACCACGCGAGTGAACCGACAATGCGATGCCCAACCTCCGCGTCGCCGCCAGAGGCCGACCACTCCAGTGCCGCACGCACATTCTCATACTCGGTGCCCAGCTGCCGGAGTCTTTCGCCGCGGCGCTCAAGGGAGCTCGATCCGAGTTCCTCTGCTGCGACGCAGTAGAGCAGCGCGTGATGGTCTCGAACGTCGGCGACCTCGGGTTCCGCTTCCAGGCGCTCGGAAGCGAACTCCCGAACGGTCTCGAGCATGCTAAAACGAGGCGCCATGCTACCGTCGTCCCTCTGCCGAATGAGGCTCTTATTGAGCAACGATTCAAGAACAGCCTGCGGATCGGACTTGAGATCCCGGCCGCAAATCTCTTCGGCGGCATCCAAAGTGAAACCGCCTGCGAAGACTGCAAGTCTTGCGAAGACCCGGCGTTCATCGTCCCTGAGAAGATCGTAGCTCCACTGGACCGTGCTTCGCATCGTCCGGTGGCGTTCCGGCACGTCATGCCGATGACTCTCGACACCGCGACACCGCGACAGCCGGTCCAGCAGTTGGTGCGGCGTCAGCAGCTTGACTCGAGCCGCAGCAAGTTCAACGGCCAGTGGCAACCGGTCAAGGTGCGCACAGATCTCCGCCACGTCTCCGGCATTCGCCGGCGTGAGTTCGAAAGTCGGCTCGACCAATCGCGCCCGCTTCAGGAACAACTCGGTGGCGGCCTCTTCCTCCAAGGGCAGTACAGGGAACTCCTGTTCGCCCCCGAGACCGAGCGGTTCGCGTGATGTGACCATTATCCTGAGTCCCGTCGTTGCCTCGAGCACTCGACTCACAAATGAGCTCGCCTCGGCAACCTGCTCGAAGTTGTCAAGAACCACAAGGACCTCTTTCGCACCCAACCTCCGGCCGATCGTTTCGGTGAATTCTTCGCCAGGGACTTCAGGGATGTCGAGCGCAGACGCCACGGCCTGGGGAACCTTTGACGGGTTTCTCACAGTTTCGAGCGGAACGAAGAAGAGACCATCAGAGAATTGGTCCACCTGATCCGCCGCGGCCTTGATTGAGAGATGCGTCTTCCCACTGCCACCCGGTCCTACCAGAGTCACCAATCGATGTTCAGACAACAGCGCTGCTACCGCGGCCAGCTGCTCCCCTCGTCCGATCAGTTCCGTGGGAGGAACCGGAAGCTTGACTGGTTTGTCCCGCGAGGGCCCGAGCGGCGGCGACTTCGTCTCCAGCCCGCCCGGCAGCTCGTCGCGGCTCGGCTCGGCCGGCAGGGCCTGATCCGCCTTCATCGCCTCAAAGAGCTCCCGGGTCGCATCCACCGGAGAGGCATCCACCTCCTGCTGCAGCACGTGCTCACACTCCTGATACTGCCGCAGCGCCGCCGGCCGCTGACCGCTCCATAGATATGACCGCATGAGCCAGCGGTGCGCCACCTCATTCAGGCGATCCAGAGCCACCCACTGCCGGCCATGCTCGATCGCCTGTTGGTGGGCACCGGCTTCGCTGAAAGAGCGCACCAGCCTGTCCAGCAGGAAGTTCAACTCCAGGCGAAGGTTCTCGGTCTGCACGAGCTGCCAGTCATCGAAGTTCACACTGTCCTTTAGCGAGAATCCCGAGAGGAAGTTGTCCGTATATAGCGCCAACGCCCGTTGCAACACTTCAAAACAACTGGGGCACGCCCCGGAAAATTCCTGGCAGTGTTCCCGACATTCGGCCAGGTCCGATTGAAACTGCCGCACATCTACCCACAGATCCGGGTCAGCCCGCAACTCCACCGTCTCTGTGCTCACCTCCAGCCATCGGTCCTTTGACAGCTTCTTGTTCAGCTGATAGAGAACCTGTCGCAACACATTGCGCCCCCGGGTTTGACCGAGGTCCGGCCACAACAGATTCACCAGCGAGTCCCGACGGCGGGCACCTCCCGTGACGGCCAGATAGGCCAGCAGGGCCACGGCTTTTCGGGTCTCGAACGTGACAGCAGATCCGTTGAGTGTGACTTTCGGTGGGCCGAGAAACCTCAACTCTAAATGTGACATGCCCCGCGCCTCCTCATCAGCGCCTCAACACTCACGCGACAGACTGGTGCTCAGCCAAGGCTATTCTTGAGGACCGAGCTGACCATGTCAACATCGCGCGGTGCGCCATGATCAAATTCATCCCCACGTCATCTGAACCGACAGCGACGGCGCCTGTGCTGATAGCCTATACTAGTGGGCGATGACGTCTGAATCCGGATCGTTGGCGTTGTATCTGTTGGGGTCTCCACGTCTCGAGCGCTCCGGGCGTGCGGTTCACCTGGGGCGACGGAAGGCGCTGGCCCTGCTGGCCTATCTCTCCTTCACAGAGCAACCGTCTGGCCGCGAAACATTGGCCGCGCTGCTCTGGCCGGATTTTGATGACACTCACGCCCGGGGCAGCTTGCGGAGCCTGCTGTCACAGGTGCGCAAGATCGTGGGACAGGAGTTTCTGCCGGCAACGGACGACCGGGTGGGGCCATTGGATGGGAAGGGGATATGGACGGACATCGGGGAGTTTCAGTCCACGATGGTGCAGATCCGGTCGATCCAGCTCCAGGGTGAGACGGCCGCTGTTGCAAAGACCCTGCCCTTGATCAGACGGGTTGCCCACCTGTACCAGGGCGGTTTCCTGGACGGCCTCAATCTGGGAAGCTGCGGGCTGTTCAGCGACTGGCAGTTTCAGCAGGGGGAATACCTTCGTCGCGAGCTGTGCACGGCGCTGGAGTATGGAGTGCGCGCGAGTGAAGACCAGTCTGAGATCGCCGACGGGGTTGCCTTCGGCCGCAGGCTTGTAGAGGTGGATCCCCTCAACGAAGAAGCCCATTGTGCCCTGATGCGGCTGTATGCAGCGGGCGGCCAGCGGGAGGCTGCGCTTCGTCAGTATCGCTTGTGCGAGGAGTATTTGCGGCGGGAGCTGGGGTTGGATCCGGAAGAAGCCACCGTGATGGTCTATGAGTCCATCCGGCATAGCCGCCCGATTCGACCTCCGGCGGTGAAACCGCGGCTGCAAGGACTACCGCGCCTGGCAGTGCTGCCGCTGCGAGATCTGACCGGCGAACAGCAATGGTTCAGTGACGGAATGACGGAAGCCCTGATTACGTCGTTGTCACGGCGAGCGGAAGTGGAGACCATAAGCTACTCCTCGAGCGTTAGTTACCGGGATACCACGAAGAGCGGGACACAGGTGGCAGCGGAACTGTCTGTGGATTATCTGGTCGAAGGTTCCGTCCTGAAATCTGGCGAGGAAGTGCGCATTTCCATCCAGCTGATTCAAGCCGGTTCGGGACGGCACATGTGGGCCGAAGACTATCGGGACAGCTTCTACAATCTCCTGGAAATGCAGGAGAACATCGCCCGCTATGTCACCGCCCAAGTGGTCCAGACGGTGATCGCCGGCGAAGCGCGGACCGGCCGGTCCGCAATCGACCCGGATGCCCGCGAAGCGTGCATGACTGCTGACTACCTGATGCGGAACAGCCAGACGGACGCGGACATCGAAGGGGCAAGGGCCTACTATCAGGCGGCAATAGCCAGAAATCCCGATTACGCCGATGCCCATGCGGGAATGGCCTTCACCTATTTCTCTCTCGGAGGCTACGGGAAAGACTTCTCGCCGTCAGAGGAGTCGCGCGAAAGCGTGGATTCGCATCTTCACACGGCGCTCGAACTGGATCCCAACCACGTACAGGCACACATGATTCTGGGGGGGCTGCGCCTGGAATGGGACTGGAACTTGCCGGAAGCTGAACGGGCGTTCCAGGAGGCGTTGCGGATCAATCCCAGCCACGTTGAGACCCTCACCTGGTATGCGTTTCTGAAAATGGCCTTCTGCCGGTTCGATGAAACGCTGGAACTCCTTCAGAAGGCACAGCGGCTGGATCCAATTAGTCTGGTCACGCTGGTTCACCTGCACCGCTACTATTGCGCCGTCTTGCAGTACCGGCGCAGCCTGCGGGTCCTTGACAGGATAGATGAGCTGTACCCGCGGCGCGACACCATTGCCAACTACAGAGCGTGGGTGTACCTGCTCATGGGGCAATACCAAAACGTAATCGACATCGGAGAAGTGTGGCCGGAACTGCAGCGTTTCGGCAGCTACCGCTCCCACCTGATCTATGCTCGGGCCAAACTGGGAAAGACGAATGATGCTCTGGAACTGCTGGGTGAGATGAAAACAGACTACGAGAATGCGGCGGGCGCCGATGCTGCCTATAGTGTCGCTCTGGGCTGTTACGGTGTTGGCCATGAATCAGAGGCGCTGGAGTGGCTGGAGCAGGCGTATCGCAATCGTGACGGCGCCCTGGTCCAACTCGCCCACAGAAAGCCATGGGGAGAACTGCACTGGCACCCACACTTCCAGGAAATACTCGGGCGGATCGGCCTTGAGCCGCAGCTGGAATACATGCGCAGGGCCCTGAATTCTACGCCCGGGCCAGCTTCAACCGTCATTCCAAGCACTCTTTGAGGAGTATGGGGATCAAAGCGACTACTGGTACTGAACCACCCCGGGTTCTCCGGAGAGTGTTCAATATGGGTCCGGATACCAAGACGGCAGCACCTCAACGCGATGCAACCGCGTCTCGCGGGGCACAACTTGACGCCCATGGTCGACAAAGTCGCCATCACCAGCGTCATCTGCGGTATCCGCGCCGATGAGCCAATGTCTCCTAAGTCTCTACCCAAAAGCAACTTACATCCTGCCGGAGCCGGGGGCTCGAACCCAGACGGGGTTATCCCCCAGGATTCTAAGTGAAATGCGTCCTTATCCTGCGCTTTCCTCTGTTATCCCTGGTTTTCCTGCAACAATGCTACACTTACTGCTACACCGATTCAGGCGCACACTTCAACGATGAGATCGGGCCAAGCTCTTGCCAGTCAAAGTGCGCCGAAATATGTTGCAGGTTACCGCGTCGGCTGGTTCGGATCTCGGTCTTGTCGCCCCCCATCCGGGTGGGGCTGGTTTTGGGGACTGGGCATGGGCACAGGTGGTTCATGCTGAGCGTCCTGCAATCGCGTCGGTCATGCGAGCCAAAAGTTCTACTGTTCTGTCGATCAGTCCTGAGGGACGGGGTCAACTCCGATCAGTATTGAGTTGAAACTGCAGCAGCCTCGCAGGATTGGATACGGTGATCTGGTCGATTGCTTCTTGATCGATCCCTCCTGCAATCAGGCCAGGGATTGCGTAGTCAACTATCCGGCAATAGCCATGGCCGCCAAAGGTTCTGGTCATGATCTTCTGGTACACGTCATTTCCGATAACAAGTTGTTCCGCGTAGCCGGCCTTGATGAGTTCGACAAGTCCGGAAAGTTTGACGGTGTCCGCCTGCCCAAATCGATCCAACATGTCGTTGTCAGACGGATAGCCAAACAAATCGACGCAGACATTTGCTCCGGTATCCAGCACCTCTTTGGCCCAGTTCAGATCCAGCTTGCACAACTCTGGTTCATGCAGGAAAGTTCGCACATCCTGATTCACGAACGTGAACTGAATATGGCAGAGAAGTAGTTTTTCCGGATTCATCCCTTCCTGCAGGAAAGTCCGCAGCAATTTCCTACGGTTCTCAACGGTCGTCGCGCCACTCGTGTGAGCGGTCACGAGCAGACCCGTTTCATTGGCTACGGGTACGACAGCCTTCAGGACGTCAAACTCACGCTCGGAACCATTGGCAATTGCCGTCTTGATATGACCTGCCTTGACCTCTGTCCCATCAATTCCATCGTTGATCTCACTCAGCAGGTACGATTGAACATCGCCTGGTCCCATCCCGGTGAAACGAGCGGGCCATGTTTCCTCTCTGTAGAAACCGGTACTGGCGATGATGTGCACGCCGGTCCTTTCCGAAATGAGCCGAAGTTTGTCAGTACCACAGCGAATGCCTGGGGCACTCGGCTCCAGTATCGAATTGCCTCCTCTCTCCTTGAAATGCTGAACCTCCTGCATCATGAGATCAGCGTCCGTGAGATTCCAATTGTCAGCGTTGTACGCGGCCAGACCATTTCTCAGGTAGGACAGGTCCTTCAATTGAACGGTGCTGTTGAGGTCAATGGGGCAACCTCTCCTGACCTCTTCAGTGATTGGTTCATTGAAGAAACTTAAATCAGCCAGGATATGGTCGTGCATGGATGTCAGCCCCATCTCCTCAGACGGAATCGGGCCGCACACGGTCATTACTGTGTTCATACCATTTCCATGTTACTACGTGGTGCGAGCGCCAGAGCTGCCACACCGTACGGGTTGCCCGAAGGCTGGTGGCGGTGCTGTGCGCCCCCCCCCGGGATCCACAATGTCTCGCTACACGCCGTGCCACTCCATCCAACCGTGGATAACAGTCAGCCCCAGGGTGTAGACGATAAGAACATAGAACCACCTTCCGGAAAACTTGGGTGTTCGTATCGGCGCCAGATTGAACACCAGCATTACCATGGACAATGAGTAGAGGACTATTGAGAACGCCGCATGACCCATGAGGCCCTGGAAGAGGAACACAAAGGCAACAATGATTGCATTATTGTCCAGGGCCAGGCCCATGTACCTTCCGTCGGAGGCAAGCCCGAAGATGTTGAAGTAACTCAATCGCATGGCGCTGGCCGCGACAATCAGAAACGCTCCGGGTAGGAACCATGGACTGAACTGGCCGTAGCTCAGAAGGAAAACGGCAGGGAACACTCCGAAGCTCACGATATCTATCAGCGAATCAAGTTGTGCACCAAAGGCTCGATCGTGATCTGTTCGTCCCGCAATTTTGCGGGCAATGATTCCATCGGCCCAATCAAACAGAACAGCCCACAGAACTCCAATCATCGCCAAGTGGAAGCTGCCCCGAATGGCGAAGTAGATGCCGAGCACCGCACACAGCAACCCGGCGAGAGAACAGAGGTTTGGAAGATCTCTGGCAAAGGCAAGCATTGTGGGTTGATCGGATCGGACAGGTCTGAACTCTGCCGCCTTGTCGTTATGTCTCTCCATCTCGTCCGTCCATCACATCAACCAGGGCCTCAACCAATCGGCGATTTTCTGGCCCTGTACGGCTCGCAATCCGAATGTATCGATCAGAATCGGGTTGTGTCTTGCCCACGCAATCCTTGATGTACAGATTATGCTCAATGAACATCCTCTTTGTGATTTCAAGGCCGCTTTGGACGTCATTGGGAAGACGACAGAAGACGAAGTTCGCATCGGGCTTGAACACTGTCATGCCTTCTATGCCGCAGAGGGCCTCGTACAGGCCGTCTCTATCGGTTCGGACGTGCACACAGCTATCAGTGAATTCCTGTTTGTAGTGTGGGAGGATCCGCAGGAACTCTTCTGCAAATCCGTTGACATTCCAGATGTGCAGGCCGTTTCTCAGGGCTTCGGCGAATCTCATATGTGTAGTCACCACATAACCAATGCGAAGCCCACAGATGCCATAGGCCTTGCTCATGCTCTTGATTATTGCCACATTCGGGTACGCTGCGACTTCCTGCTCCAGGCTTGCCAGGTCAGGGTCCTCCGCAAAATCCACAAACGACTCGTCAACTACCAGCACGATGCCAGACGAGTCCAGTTTCCTTGCAAGCCGAATCAGTTCGGCCTTCGGAATCAACATGGATGTTGGGTTGTTAGGGGTCACCACAACAGCTACATCAGCCCCGACCCTGATCGCCTCCGCAGCAAATTTGTCCCCATCCAGCTGGAAGGATGGGAACTCAAGAGGAAACTCAACCACCTGACCAGTTGGTGCCGCGTTGGCGTATTCATTGAAGGAAGGCACGGGCACTATCAGTTTGTCCGCGATATGACCCGACACGATCTTTATCAGTTCGGCAGCGCCGTTCCCGACCACGATTCTCTCCGCGGGCTGGTCAATCACTCTTCCAACGAGCTCCGCGATCGACACCTGCGCCACCGGATAGCTTTGCACAAGATCATGAATTCGTTCCTTGAGTGCTGTAATTATCGCTTCCGGCGGGAAGTAGAGGTTATACAGATATGCGTGGTCTACAAAGTTGTGCCGATAGTAACCGCCGTGCTGCCCGGAGACGTATTCGTATTTATCGGCTTGGGCACTATAGTCGACTTGTGACACTCGGGATTCCAGCTGTTGCCTGACGAGATTCTGCCGCATTGGATGTTTCTCTATTGAGAATGACCGGCCGTGAAAGAACAACCGTTTTCGCGGTTTCAGAATCGTCCGAAGAGAACAGTTCCTCAGCCTGTGCCAAATCTGCAAGGTTGTCTATTTCATACCATGCCTTGCCATCAAATGAGACAACGTTAAAGGAGAGGCTTCCCTCCACAATCATTTGCGCAAATACGATTTCGTAGTAGTCGTCTACGTTGCCGGCTGCGACGTGCTGGTCCAGCTTCTCCCCAATGCGGCGCCACGCAGGAAGCGAAATACTGTAGATGTTGACAGTTTTGTATCTGTTCTCGGCAACGAAGTCGGCACGACCCACCATGATTGATCTGACCTGCCCGGATTGATTGACTGTGACATAGGTCCCGTTCATCCACGGCCGCATCGTTGCGACAGCCATTCTGTCAGGTCCCAGCATGGGACCCAGAAGTGATTCATCAAAGACAAGATCGCTTTCGAGCAACAGAAACGGCTCGTTGATTACCTCCCGCGCCATCCAGAGAGAATAGACGTTGTTGGTTGTCCTGTATGACGGACTGAAAACGTATTCAATTGACATGTCACCAATCCGAGTGCCCAGGAACTCCCTGATCTTGTGTTCCAGATGCCCGGTAACCACGACCAGACGTTTGAAACCATGTTGATTCAGGCTGTCTACAAGCCGTTCAAGTATGGCCGTTCCATTGACCATCGTCAGGCACTTTGGCTCATTCTCAGTCAAGGGATACAGGCGGCTGCCTGTGCCGGCTGCCAGAAGCAACGCTGTAGTAACTCGTTCCGTGCCGCGAAAGTTATTCGTCATAAATCTGCGCCTTTCCCTGCTTGAGCAAGGTAGTCGATGTTCGGCAAAGGGAGAGAGCGGAATCCAGTTCGCCTCCCTTGTGAGACCTCTAGCCGCACACGCGATCGCTGTTGCTGTGTCAAAGCCACCTGACTGTGATTATCTTCAAACACGGGTGCAGCAGGACGGGTGAGACTGCGCGGGAAGTCCCGTTGGCCAGACAGCCTGGTCCAACGAACTAACGCAGTGTGCTTCAGAATGTGAGTCTTCAGAATCAACCGAAGTTCAGCCTGACTACACAAGTATAACGGGAAAGAAGCAGAATAGACACCGCCTGTGCTCGTTCAGCAAGTGAACCCCCGCGGCTTTCCCGGAGACTGCTTCATGTGGGCCAGGCCACCAAGGCCGGGGCCCTTTCAATCCGTTACTGCCCTGCCCCGCCAGGAACAACTATCATAATCTGCGCGCAATGGCCGCCATCGCGAACGCAACCACCGGACCAAAACCCCACCAATAATGCTACGCTTGTGCTACACCAGCATTATCTGCGGTATCTAGGCCGATCTGCTCAGATCTCCTAATTCTCTACTACACAGTCATTTACAGTCTGCCGAAGCCGGGGACTCAGGACTACCGTCAGTTCGTTCGGGTGGTCCTGAAGAATCGCCGGAGCGATTCTTCACACTGCCTCAACGCTCTATGATGCC
>JAHOYX010000207.1 GCA_019038705.1 Spirochaetales bacterium | reverse complement strand
GAGCTCACAGAACTCAACGACTGTCTTCTGCCGTCGGCAGAAAACATCTGTGCGGGCTGAGGTTGCACACCTCAACACGCAAGCCCACCCTCAGGTTGAGTGCGGACCTGGAAACTACCATAACCCACTACCGATGTCAATAATCGCGGCCACAAAGAGAGAAGAAACCGCGCGTCCGAACCGGACTCTTGCAATCAGCGCGCTGTTCAGCGAAACTGGGGAGGGGGCATGTATGAAACGATGGATCCTGACTCTTCTTGTTCTTATGATGGCCGCGACGGTGTTTGGCGGTGACCTCCGTGTCACGATCCGGGCCGACTGGATGTTTACCCTGCGTGCCGGGATTGAGTACCGATTCGGGCGCTACTTCGGGATTCAGACCGATATCGGGACCAATACACAGCTGCTGGCAGCTGACCTCTGCGGCGTCTTCTACGCAATGGACGCCGAGAGTCCGTGGCAAGTGAACTTTCTCTTCGGCATACCGAACGCCGCGATGCCGCTATCGTTCAACGCCGGCTTCATTTCGGTTGGCGGTTCAATTGGGGTGGGATATCGATTTGAGAATGATTTCGGATTGGATTTCCGCGTCGGGGAAGGATTCCCGTTCTTCTTTGAAGAGGGCAAGGATATGATCCGGGACATCAGCTTTCCATTCGATCTGTGGCCCGACGTGGCATTTGGCGTAAGTTTCCCGCCGTAAGAACACGGCGCCTGCAGACTGCGCCGAGGACAGACTCAGCGATCCAACAGAACGAGGGTGGCTTCAACAAAGCCGGCGGCGGCGGGCGCCTCGGTGACGTACCGCGGCTCGGTCTTGAGGTCAGCTACGTACTCCACGATATTCGCGACGCCGATGGAATTGTGGAAGGCAGCAAACATTGGTTCATCATTCGGTGAATCACCGCAGAAGACAACCTGCCGATTCTGATCCGGCTCACTGATGTCCAACCCGAAACGCCCGGCAAGAAAATGCTCGGCCATGGACAGTTTGTTGTAGGCCCCAAACCAGGCGTTGACGTGAATGCTGCTGATCCTTGCCTCCGCGCCATGGGCCTCAAAGAGCCGCTTGATGCTTCGCGCGGCGTCAAGATCGAGCATGGGAGGCTCCTCCCTGAAATCGATCGCGACGTCGTACAACCGGGAGAACTGGTCCTTGGCCGGCCGCGTACCGGGCACGGCAGCGTACACTTCACGCGCAATCTCGTCCAATTGATTTCGGTTTGCGTGGGCCTCGGGCGCTGAAGGGTGGCGGAGAATCTGCAATCGATCCTCCTCCAGATAGAACACGAATGCGCCGTTCTCACCGACAACGGCAGCCACCGGCCACTGACGAGAGATCAGATCGCACCATCCCGCCGGCCGGCCGGTTACCGGGATCACGATTATTCCGGCGTCGTGGAGTTTCCAGAGGGCGTCGAAGGACTGTGCCGGGAGCTTCCCGTGATCGGTCAGCGTGTCGTCAATATCGGTCAGGAGGTACCGCACACCGCGCCGCTCCGCAACGGGAAACGACGCCATCGGGATCATGAGCCCGGTCCCTGCGTCTTCCGACGCTGGTAGAACCTCAGATACCCCCAGATGGACCAGAGGGCGAGCATGGCGGCGACTGCATACACGCCGTATGCCACACCTCGGATGACGTTCATGGAATCCAGGATCGATCTGGAAACGGACGGCAGGCGCTCGACGGTGAGTATGAAGAGACCGGCCGTGGCCGAGAGGGAATAGAACCACGATTTCAGCTTGCCGGCGGAGGCGGCTCCAAGCGCGTAACCATCCCGATAGAGCAGGAGGCGCAGGAAGATCGCCGCGAACTCACGGTAGAAGACGATGATCACAAACCAGAGCGGCATGATCCCGGCCACGGTGAGCGTAATGAAGTAGGTCAGGCGACAGACCACGTCTGCAAACGGATCCAGAATCTTGCCGAGGTCGCTGACAATCCCTTGCCTGCGGGCGACCATCCCGTCCAGCACGTCGGTCAATTCCATGATGACGAAGAGAACCCAGAGTGTGCTCAAGGCCACTCGAATTCCGATGACTCCGGGCCAGATGTCGGTGAGGGCATATGCCACGACAAAGAGGGGAGCCAGGACGAGGCGACCCACGGTCAGGGCGTTTGCTGCGTTGATGCGTCGCATTCGGGCCATGCTGGCAGCGACTGTATGCAATGTCAAGCAATCGATCAGGACACCGCAGCCTTCCGGAGCACCGGTCTGAGATATCGATACTCCTGACTTCGGAAGTAGCTGTAGAGCACCCGATACCCGCTACTCACCCGATCCCGGATGAGCCGCTGGAGCTTCGCGTCCATCTCTCGCCGGGTGTCAAATACGTGCACTTTCTCGCGGCCGGCGGTGAGAGTCGTTCCCCAGCTCACGGTGAATGTGAAGTTCGCAAAGAGATGCCCCTGCCGGTCGTCAAGTGAGTAGTAGTGGATTCGACCCTGTCGATCCGTCTTGTACAGGGTGATCATCATCTCACCCTAAGTATCGTCTCTCGCTCCTGCGGTTGTGAACACTATTCAGACGCCACAACGCGACGCATCTGAACGCTCCCATCCGGAAGGCCGACGATCTCATACCCCTCGAGCAGGCTCAGCCGGACCGGTTCCGACTCCACCGTGGTGAGGGTCAGCAACGGCATCACATCGATTGCCCGCTCGATGAACTGCATGCCGGAGTAGAGGGTCACTGCGTCTCCGCCCGACGATGCGGTTACTTCGGCGGTCGCTGTTCGGAGTGCGTCCAAAGCAACCCCGCCCCTGGCTCCCAGGAAAAACAGGTAATCCGATATCTGAAGCAGATGCGCACGAGCCACGACCGTTGGATCTCCCGTTGGATCTCCGATCGAGATCACCTGTGGTGCGGGGCCGGCACCCGGAGTACGATCGTTAACTTCCACGTATGCTCCCGACTGGTCAACAGCGAGCAATTGTACCGTTGCCGCCACTCCTGCATCTCTCATCGGGACAAACGGCCGCATCAGGAGCGGACCGAGAACCGTCGCTGCGGCCAGAATGAAGAATACCGGGATGCCGGCGGCGCGCGGGAAGCGCAAGGCCATTGCAATGAGCGCCAGTGCCGCTGCGCCAACGTAGAGTGAGGGCAGGCCGAAAAACGTGAGACCATCGGGAACCAGGATTCCGCAGGTTGCCGCCACGACGCCCACGGTCGTCCACAGTGCGGCGGCCGTCCACTTCCGGGAGCGGGCGCGCTCGGGCCGTGGGTCACGGCGGGCGTCGCGGGTCGCCGTTGCGAGGGCTCCGCCAAGGCAAATCCCCACCAGTGCGGACCAGAAGAGAGGATGTCCAATCAGAAAGGCCCCGTAGGTCATGATCTAAAGCGAGTAGACTCCGGCGTACTTCTCGTTCAGGTAGTCAATGAAGTACTGCGCACTCAGTGGTTTGCCGGAAATCTCCTCGCAGAGCTCCTTTGGCGTCCGCGTGCGCCCCTTTTTGTGGATGTTCTCGTCAACCCAACTCTTGATTCCCTCGAGTTCACCGGCACGCAGCTGATCGTCAAAATCGGGCAGGTCTGCACGGAGTTTCGATACGAACTGCAGACCGTAGACGTTCCCCAGGGCGTAGGTGGGGAAGTAGCCGACTGCGCCGCTTGACCAGTGGATGTCCTGAAGGACGCCGTCCGCGTCGTGCTGGGGTACAGTTCCAAGGAGGTCTCGCGCCTGTTCCCGCCATGCTTCAGGCAGCTCCTTCACCGAAAGCTCCTTCCCAATGAGCATACGTTCCAGCTCAAATCGCAGGATGACGTGGAGGCTGTAGGTCACCTCGTCCGCTTCAATACGAATGTGGCTCGGCTCCACCATGTTGACCGCACGATAGAATTTCTCCACATCCACGCCGGAGAGTTGCTGCGGGAAGTGCTCCTTGACCACGGGGTAGAAGTGGTGCCAGAACGGACGACTCCGTCCAACCACGTTCTCCCAGAACCGCGACATACTCTCATGGATCCCCAATGACGCCGCATCGTGCAATCGGGTCCCCCGGTGCTCCGGCGAGAAACCGAGTTCGTAGAGCCCGTGGCCTGCTTCGTGAATGATGCTGAAGAGCGACGATGTGAAGCGGTCTTCGTGGTATCGGGTTGTGATCCGTACATCGTCAGATCCGAGCGAAGTGGTAAACGGGTGGACGGATATGTCCAGCCGGCCGCGGCCTGAGTCAAACTTCATGGCGTCCAGCACCTTTCGGCCGAACGCTTCCTGTTCATTGGCCGGATAATCCTTGAGCATGAAGTGATGCTCCACCTGCCGGGCATCTTTGATCTTCCGCACGAGCGGCACCAGGCCTTCTCTCAGTTCACGGAAAATCCGCGCAATGTCCGCTGTGGTCATTTCCGGTTCAAACTGATCAATCAACGCATCGTATGGATGATCCTCGTACCCGAGCCGATCGGCGACTTCAATCGACAGATCGACTATCTCCGAAAGGTTCGACTCAAAAAGGGAGAAGTCCGACTTCTTTCGGGCTTCGGCCCATACCGATTGGGCCACCGCCGTGACGCGAGCAATGCGCTGCACCAGTTCAGACGGTATCCGGGTCGCCTGCCGGAAATCCCGGTAGAACGCCCGCACGTAGGCCCGGTCGGTCTCTGATAGCTCGGCGGAACCGGAAGGCTGATCATCACTCGCTCCGAGATCCGCGAGGAGCCGACCAATCTCGCTTGCGGTCTCCTTTTCGTGTATCAGGGTGGCAGTCAGGGCAATCTGTTCCGCCCGGCCCGTGACCGCCCGCACGGGCATGAGAACCTGCTGGTCCCAGCCGAGAACGGCCTGTGTATACTTCAGAGTCTGAATCTCACCGTCCAGGCCTTTGAGTCGCTGTAGTGCGTCCACACGTTACTCCTTCAGGTTCCGTTTCTAGTACTCGTATTCGCTGCCGGCAATGAACTCTCGGAGGAGACTGCGGGCGGGTATGTCATCTTCACCCTTGACACCGGGAACCGCCGCGAGCATCTGCTGCACCCTGATGGCCCGGTCGAGGGCGTCCGTCTTCTCCGGATCATCCTTGAGACTCTCAACGAAGTCAGCGAACATGTGCTCCAATCGACCCTTCATAATCGGCAACTCTGATGGCATGAAGCTGTTCACCACAACCTCGGCCATCCGAAGCCTCGACACAATATACCTGAGCTCTGCTCGCCGAACCAGATACCAGTGCCGCAGCGTCTGTTCCGGATGGTAGTTGCGAAACTGCATATCTCGGACCATCCGACGGAGCATGCGGATGTCGGTCCACCGCAGGAACCGACCTGTGTCGTCTTTGACCTGGGCCAGTGTCTCAATGTAGAGCTTGAACTTCATCTCATCGGGCACCGCGGCGGTCATCTGCGGAAAGAGTCCATGGAGTGAATCGATGAGCAGGATGTCCGACTCTCCGAGTTGCAGGGTACTGGAGACTCCTTCGCGATTCCCGCTCTTGAAGTTGTAGAACGGGATTTCAACCGACTCGCCGGCGACGAGCCGGGAAAGATGGTCGTTGAGCAGATCCACGTCCAGGGCCTGCGGAGTCTCAAAGTCATAGTCTCCCCGGGAATCGCGGGGGTGGGTGTCCAGGTCATTGAAGTAGTGATCAACATTGATGGGCACGAGTCGACGATCGGGCAAGGCCTCAGCGATCTTGATGGTCGTCGTGGTCTTGCCGGAACTCGAAGGACCGGCAATGATCATGATCCGAACGTCATCAGCCCGTTCCTTGAGAGTCTCCGCAGCCGCGTCCACCTCTTTCTGATAGAACTCCTCCGAGATGGCGACAAGCTCGGCATACCGGCCGGACTCCACATACTCTCGGATGCCTGCGAGGTGGTGACAATTGTGATCCACAGCCCACGCGAGCGTCTCCCACAGTTTCCGGTAGGGCACGTTTTCCGAGCTGTAGGTGAGGCTCTCCCTCCCCGCCCGTTTCAGAGTGTGCTCATACCGGTAGACGATATACGCCTTCGCCGTCCGGGCATGGCCGTTTTCTATGAGAACCTTCTCTACGGCGTCCTGTACTTCCTCCACGGTGGGGTAGTCGGACGGGGCCTGCGCAACCGGGGGTTCGTCCTCCCCGAATCGTTTATTCAGAATGGCGACTACCTGAGCCGTAACGCCCTCCGCGATAGCCCGGTCCCGACCCCCGACGGAGACGGCGGCCCGGAGAATGGCAAAGGTAATCTTCTCTTTGTCGAACGGGACGACCCGACCATCGCGCTTGACGATTTTGTCGATCATGACAGCTCCTGGATGCAGTGTATCGTGGCTGGTCGAATACCGCCACTGCGACCTTAGTAATCCCAGTCGGGCGTCGGCGACGGCAGTTTCAAAGACTCGTCCAGGGCGGTCAGGAGTTCTTCCGGACCCTCAAACGATCCCACCCCGGCCAGGACCTCGGCGCTTGCCGCGCCCATCCAGAACCGGGTGAAGTCATTCACCGATGCCGAGAGCGTCGGAAGGTCGGGTCTGTGCCCGGCCGTTGCCGATGAAGTTGAACCGAAGGTAATCGTATACTCACCGCCGCATCCACGCCACGCAGCATCATCCGGAACCTGGCTCTGGATGGGATCCGAGAGGATCAGGTTGAACTCCAATGGATTCGCGGTCCTCACCGCCGCGACGCACGCCGGCACATCCAGAATGCGCAGTTGCCAGTACGCAACCGCATTCGATCTGCTCGGGTTCTTCGAATTCGCCGTAATCTGGTACAGCTGGAAGGGCTTCCTCAAGAGACTCTGCAGCTGGATATCCCGAGGCTCACGCATCCTGAAACTTCGAACCTGATCACCAAGCCCGCGGATGAGAGCCATGAGTTCCTTGAATTGCCCAATCGACTGGTAGACCATCCAATTGACTGTGTATGGACCGCTCTCCACTTCGTCACAGTGAGCGACGAAGAAGTGCGTCAACACGCCGTTTTCGCGATACCCCAGGCCAAAGACATTCTTGGGCCATTCCATCTCGGACTTGGTGATCTCGGGCGGAAGGAGGTCGACGGCTCCGTGCTGCTTCCGACGGGCAAGCCTCGCTTCGTGGATTTCCTTCCAGTCGCTCGCTCCGAGGCGCACGGGCACCCGCGGCTTCCCAAGATCGCTCAGCCACGCCGGGTCAAAACGTACCCAGTGTTCGTAGGGGCCGTTCCCATATCCGAGCCGGTCATAGAAGCCCTGTTCGAAGATGCCAAGTCCGCTGACCTGTGCGCCCGCGGCAGCCTGGTCGGCGAGGAGATGCAGAAGCGTTCCTGAGGCGGCACCCTGGTTGCGGGCGACGCGACTCGCGTTCACGGCGGTAACGGCGGCGAGGGAGAGTTCGGTGTTCGTGTGGAGAAACCGCGACGCGGTGCCTATGCTCAAGGCTTCCGCGCTACCATCCATATCAAATACCCAGCAGGACGAGGCTTTCAGAAACTGGTCCAGCGCTTCTTTCTCCCGCTTCTCATCAGTGATCCAGCCGCACTCCTGCCAGATCCGCTGAATCGCTTTCTTGTCCTTCCGACCGTTGTACTTCCTGAACGAATTCGCCATGGACAGAGATTGTACGGGAGAGCCCGGCAAAGGTCGAGCCGTTTGCCCTATATCTCCGCCCGCGTTTTCACCTTGTCGGTCAACATCGCGAAGAACTCATCCTTTGGTACGCCATTCACCTGCTCGCCGGTGCGGGGCCGGATACTGACGGCGCCGGCCTCCTGCTCCTTCTCTCCGAGGATGAGCATGTAGGGTACTTTCTGGGCTTGATGGTGGCGGATCTTCGCGCCCATACGACTGTCGGACAGATCAGGCTCGGCGCGGAAACCGGCGGCGGTGAGTTCCGCGGCAATGGCGGCGGCATAGTCGTTGAATGCGGGGGCAACGGGGATTGTCACGACCTGTACCGGCGCCAGCCACACCGGGAACGCCCCGCCGTAGTGCTCAATCAGGACACCGAAAAATCGCTCGAGCGAGCCGAGAAGCGCCCGGTGAACCATGAAGGGGCGCTTTTCCTGGCCGTCTGAATCGACGAAGGTCATGTCAAACCGTTCCGGCAGATTGAAATCGAACTGGATGGTACTCATCTGCCACTCACGACCAAGCGCGTCGTGGATCTTGAGATCGATCTTTGGACCGTAGAACGCTCCGCCACCCTCATCCATCTCGTACTCCAGGCCCTCAGCATCGATTGCCTTCTTCAGACTGACAACCGCCCGCTCCCAGTCCTCATCCGAGCCAACCGCCTTCTCCGGCTTGGTGGCCAGATAAGCTTTGAGGTTCGTGAACCCGAAGGCCTCCCAGATGCGGAGCGAGAATCGAAGCACCTCGAGGATCTCGTCCTCCACCTGGTCAGGCGTGCAGAAGATGTGCGCGTCATCCTGAGTGAAGCCGCGAACCCGCATCAGGCCGTGGAGCACTCCGGACTTCTCGTATCGATAGACCGTGCCCAGCTCAGCCCAGCGCAGCGGAAGTTCCCGATAGCTCCGAAGACCTGTCTTGTAGATCATGATGTGGAAGGGACAGTTCATCGGCTTGGCGTAGTAGTCCGCCTTGTCCATCTCGATAGCCGGGTACATGCTCTCACTGTAGAAGTCCAGATGGCCCGAGGTCTCCCAGAGCCAGCTCTTGCCGATGTGGGGAGTGTAAAGCACCTCGTAGCCATCGCGACGGTGGGCTCCGCGCCAGTAGTCCTCGATCGCCTCGCGGATTCTGCCGCCCTTCGGGTGCCAGTAGATCATGCCGGGCCCGGCCTCCTCGTGGACGCTGAAGAGATCCAGCTCCTTCCCAAGCCTGCGGTGATCCCGCTTCTCCACCTCTTTCAGCCATTCCAGATGCTGCCGCAACGCCTTCGGCTGGTCCCAGGCCGTGCCGTAGATGCGCTGAAGCATCGGTCGCTTCTCGTCACCTCGCCAGTACGCCCCGGCAATGCTCAGGAGCTTGAAGCTCTTTGGATTGAGCTGTTTCGTGTTCTCAACGTGCGGTCCCCGGCAGAGGTCGGTGAAGGTGTCAACGGTATAGATTGAGATCTCCTCGTCCGGCGGAAGGTCGCGAAGAATCTCGAGCTTGTACTCCTGGTCCGCGAAGAGCTCGGTGGCCCTGGCGCGGTCCACAACCTCCCTGGAGAAGGCGTGGTCCTCACTCACAATGTCCCGCATGAGTCCTTCGATGGTCTCAAGATCTTCCGGGGCAAGGTGCCGCGGAAGATCAAAGTCATAGTAGAACCCGTTCTCAATGGGTGGCCCGATAGCGATCTTCGCATCCGGGAACATCCGCAGGACCGCCTCGGCCATGACATGGGCGGTTGAGTGCCGTATCCGGTATAGTTGATCATCCCGGGAGAGTTTCTCTTTCTGTGCTTCGTCTGCCATGATGGCTCCTCCTTGCTGCGCTCCGCGCCGTATTCGCCGGCCAAAAAGAAAGCCCTCATGCCATCTCCTCGGGAACCCGGCGCTTGCGCGTCAGATCCAAGGACGAAGGCACGGGGGCTCTCAAACTCCCCGCGGTTCTCCGCGGTACCACCTTGGTTCAACACAGGCTGTTCACCCTGCGTCGCTCTCATTTTCAGTCCGTGTCGTGGACGAGTCGACCGGCATAGTTGCCATGGCGTTCCGCCGGCAGCTCAGGAGTGGTTTTCCCGTTGATTGTGCCAGGATTCTTCCAGCCTACCGACCTCTGCCGGGTTTGGAATCCCTCTCTTGCTGTCGGCGTGTCGCCGACAACAGGCCAGGATCAACGGTACTCGTCTCCGTCAACGCTCTCAGAAATAGTTACGGCGATTGACGTGGGAAAGTCAAGCCAAGCAGCGGTTGACCTGGTCAGCGGAGTGCCGTGCTGCCGGGGCGCGGCAGTTCACCGGCTCAGGAAGACCACGACGCTTCGATCAGTGCACGGGTAGTGGGTCTCGACAAAGGGTTCACCGTCGCCGCGCGGGACGAAATCGTCGGGGGCCGGCAGGGAGGTGTCGATGACGCGGTGCCACTGCTTGCCGGCAGGCGGATTGGTGACGGAGACACGGACGCTGGTGGCAGAGGCGTTGTAGATGACGAAGAAGTCGTTGTCGTCCCGGTCGGCCTGGATCTCGGCCTGGCTACCGTCGATACGCAATGAGAGCGTCCGCCCGACCGTGCTCCAATCGACTTCCACACCGTGTTCGTTGAACCAGGTGATGTCGGGCATCCTGTTGAAATCGGTGTCGGTGCCGCGGTAGAACTCGGGCCGGAGGAAAGCCTGGTGTGACAGCCGGAACCGGATGAGCTTCTTCGTGAACTCCAGGAGATCCCGATTGCGTTCGGTCAGAGAGTAGTCGAACCAGGAGACCTCGTTGTCCTGGCAGTAGGCGTTGTTGTTTCCTGCTTGAGTCCGTCCGAACTCGTCGCCGCCGAGCAGCATGGGGGTCCCGAGGGAGAGGAAGAGCGAGGTGAGGAAATTCTTCTGCTGCCGCAATCGGAGCGTGCGGACCGATGGGTCGGCGGCGGGCCCTTCCACGCCGTAGTTGGCGCTGTGGTTCTCGTTCATGCCATCCCGGCTCTCCTCGGCGTTGTCCCGGTTGTGTTTCCGGGAGTAGGAGACAACGTCCGCGAGGGTGAACCCGTCGTGACAGGTGACGAAGTTGACGCTGTGGAAGGGCTTCCTTCCGTCGCGCAGGTAGAGGTCCGAGCTCCCGGCAATGCGGGTGGCGAACGGGGCGGTGTAGCCTGCGTCCCCCCGCCAGAATCGCCGGGTGTCGTCCCGGTATCGATCATTCCATTCGGCCCATCGGCCGCCCGGGAACGAACCCACCTGGTACGCGCCCCCGGCGTCCCACGCCTCCGCGATAAGCTTGGTCTCTCGCAGAACCGCATCCTCCGCGATACGCTCGATAACCGGCGGGTTCTCCATCAGACGCCCGTGCCGGTCCCGTCCCAGGATCGATCCAAGATCAAACCGGAATCCATCTACGTGCATCTCAACGACCCAGTAGTGGAGGCTGTCCATGATGAGTGATCGCATCACGGGATGGTTGCAGTTCAGCGTGTTGCCGCACCCGGCGTAATCGCCGTAGCGACGTCTGTTCTCCTCGAGGATGTAGTAGATGCTGTTGTCCAACCCGCGGAAGCTGAAGGTGGGCCCGTACTCGTTCCCCTCCGCGGTGTGGTTGAAGACAACGTCCAGTATCACCTCAATGCCGGCGGCGTGGAGTGAGCGCACCATCTCCTTGAACTCGACGACCTGCTCACCGTTTTGACCGGATGCGGAGTAGCTCGCCTTGGGCGCAAAGAATCCGACAGTCGAATAACCCCAGTAGTTGCGCAGTCTCTCTCCGGTTCGGGGATTGGATCGATTCAACTCCCATTCGTTGAACTCGTGAACCGGAAGAAACTCAACGCTCGTGATCCCGAGGTCAACGAGATAGGGAATCTGTTGCGTAACCCCGCGATAGGTCCCCGGATTCTCCACACCTGCTGACCTGTGCGCCGTCAATCCCTTGACGTGGGTTTCGTAGATGACGCTCTTTCGCAACGGATAGTTCAGCGGGCGATCACCCTGCCAGTCAAACGCGTCATCGGTCACGATGCACCTGGGGATGCCGGAAGCGTCGGCGCGGGTGTTGAACGACAGGTCTCCCTCCGCCGACGCGGGGTCGTATCCGAACTGCCGGCTGAGCTCCCACTGGAAACCTCCGGTCAACCCCTTTGCATAGGGATCAACGAGGTAGAGGTTGCCGTTAAATCGATGGCCGGCTTCGGGCTCGTAGGGGCCATCAACCCGGTAGAGGTAGAGCTGGCCGGCCTGGACCCCCTCCAGCCAGACGTGCCACACGTCGCCGGTGCGGTTTGTTTCTTTCGCAAGGACTATCTCGCAACTCGGTTCGGCTTGTCGCGGATCGTCAAAGAGACAGAGCACGACCGATGTGGCGTTCCGACTGAAGATGGCAAACTGGACTCCGCCGTCGGCAATCGTCGCGCCGAGTGGCGACGGCCTGCCGGTCTCCCGTCTCATGACACATGCCTCATGAAGCATCGAGTCCGGACAGAAATCGATTCATGATTGCCAGAAGCTCCCCGGGCTTGTCTGCATGCAACCAGTGTCCGGCATCGGGAATCATGTGAATCTGCGCCGCCGGGAACAGTTCCCGGATGCCGCCTGTATCACGCTCCGCCTGCAGATACCGGGAGTGCTCCCCCCCAACGAAGAGGGCCGGTCCGTCGTAGGTTGTGCCCGGCGACTGCCATCCGAGCAGAGCATCGTAGTCGGCGGCCACGGCGTCCAGATTCAAACGCCATCTGAAACGTTCACCGTCACGGACCAGGTTCTTCAGGAAGAAGGCACGAACAGCCGGGTTTGGCATGGCTTCCGCGAGCGCCCGATCGGCATCCCCTCGACCGCCAAGTGACTCCAGCGGCAAGTCCCGCATCGCAGCGATGATCTCAAGGTGAGACGCCTGGAATCGGCGCGGCGCAATATCGATACTGATCAGCGCGGGGACCCGGTCCGGACGGCGGAGCGACATCAGCATTGCGAGTTTTCCGCCGACTGAATGGCCGGCGAGAATCGGGTTTGTCAGCGACTGATCCTGGATGAAATCTTCAACCGCCTCGACCATGGCCTCGTGCGTAGAGGAGTTGATATGAGGGGAGTTGCCGTGATTTGGCAGGTCGGGCAGGAGCACGCGGTAGCGGGATTCAAGTCCACGGGCGAGGATACGGAGATTGTCGCCGGAACCGAAGAGACCATGGAGCAGGACGACCGGACGACCGTCACCGAAGGACTGGAAGGCCAGGCTCAAGGACAGCTCCGCGGGACATCGCCCACGCCGTCCAGCACGAGTCGCGGCCGGTATGGAAAGTGTGGAAGGTCGTCCCGTGACGTTACACCCGAGAGCACCAGAACGGTGTCTATCTCCGACTCGACCCCCGCAACGATGTCGGTATCCATGCGGTCGCCGATAATGACGGTTTCTTCTCGCCGACAGCCCAGCCGTTTCAGCCCCCGCCGCATCATGAGCGGGTTGGGCTTGCCGACGAAGTAGGCCTTGGTTCCCGCCGCCATTTCTATCGGGGCAACAAGGCTACCGCAGCCCGCAACGACTCCATGCTCTCCCGGGCCGTTCAGGTCCGGGTTGGTCCCAATGAGTCGTGAACCGGCCAACACGAAATTGATCGCCTTATCAATCTTGGCGAGATCGTAGCCGGAGCCGCCGCCGACAACGACGTAGTCCGGATTCACGTCGTTCATGGTGATCCCGGCGTCGTAGAGCGCATTGATCAGCCCGGCCTCGCCGACTACGTAGGCGCTCGCTCCCGGCGTCTGCGTTGACAGAAAGCCCGCCGTCGCAAGGGCACTCGTGTAGAAGTGCTCCTCTTCCACCTCAATTCCCAATCGGCCCATCTTCTGTTTGAGTTCTTTTCGGCTCCGATCGCTCGCGTTGGTGAGGAAGAGGAACCGCTTGTCCTTATCCCTCAGCCATTGAACGAACTCCAGGACCCCGGGGAGCAGCCTGTTGCCGTGATAGATGACCCCATCCATGTCGCAGAGGAAGCCCGTCTTGGTAGTAAAATCAATTTCAGCCATGTTCCGAAAAGATACCAAATTCCTGACGCCACCATCCAACGGTACGGATGGCGCTGCAGAAGATCGATAGAGGGATGAGTGGGGGGAAAGACGATGCCGGACCGCGGCGAACAGGCCGCGGTCCGATCCGGCACTATTTCTTCTTTCGCTTTGCGCGCGAGCTGCTACGACCGGCGGAGGCCGATTTCCTCCGACTGATTTCGTCAATCACGTGTTGCTTCTCCTCAACGGATACACCCGTCTCGGCGGCGGGAGACACAACTTTGTCGGACGCGGTCGCTCGAGCACCACCGGGCGCACCGTGACGTTCTGCGTCCTTCCTGGCTTTCCGCTTTTTCGCGGCATGCTGCCATCCGAGAAGAACCGGCGATGCGATGAAGATGGAGGAGTAGGTACCAACAACGACACCCACAATCATATTCAAAGCGAAGAGCTTAACTGTACCAGTTGCAAACACGAAGATGGCGGTGACCGCCAGGAGAGTCGTGAATGACGTGATCAACGTCCTGCTGAGGCTCTGGCTGATGCTTGAATTGATGATTGTCTCAAACCCGCTCTCACGCATGATCGTCTCGTTCTCACGGACCCGGTCAAAGATGACGATCGTGTCGTTCAGTGAGTAACCGATTATGGTCAGCACGGCGGCAATGGTCGCCGTCGAGACTTCTATCTGGAACGCCCCGATGAAGGCTACCATGAACGCGACGTCGTGAACGAGCGCGGTTATGGCCGCTGTTGCGTAGCCCAGCCGAAACCGGAACCAGATATAGGCCAGAATGACGATAAGGGCCAGGGTCGTGAGGATGATCGTGTTCTGCGCCAGATCCTCACTGAACCGCGGTCCGACGAAGGTGTTCTCGAGTTCCTCAATGGCGTCGTCGCCAAACTCGTCATGAAGCGAGTCAAGGATGTCGCGACTCGCAACGGTACTGAATGAGGCAATGTCTCCCGGATCACTCACCCGGATGACGTATTGCCGGGCCGCTTCTTCCCCAATCGTTTTGACCTGCGCCCCTCCGACATCGCTCAGTGCGGATCGCACCGACTCAATGGTAGAGTCGGCTCTTGCCGGATCTATCGCTACGCGAATGCTGAGTCCTGCCTGGAAATCGATTCCAAGGTTGATACCACCGCGAATGATCGTGGTAACTGCCCCACCGCCGATTATGACGATGGAGAGGATCAGCATCAGGAAACGGATCTTGCTGAACCGGATAGTTTTCATCTGGCCCCCCAGCCGAGGCTGAGTCGGCTTCGCCGCAAGACCTCAGTACCAAAGTCATAAATGAGCCGCGACAGGAATAGCGCGGTGAACATGGATGAGACGATTCCTACAGCCAGCGTAATGGCAAATCCCTGGATTGGCCCGGAACTGAGCTGGCTCAGGAACAGAGCGGCGATAAACGTCGTGATGTTGGCGTCCATGATCGTCCAGAACGCCTTCTGGAACCCGGCTTTCACGGCGCCCTGAGGGCTCTTGCCCAGCCGATGTTCCTCTTTGATGCGTTCGAAGATGATGACGTTCGCGTCAACCGCTATACCGACAGTCAGAATGATGCCGGCGATACTTGTCAGTGTCAGAGTGAGGTTGAAAACGCTCAGCAGACTCACGATGAAGAAGAGGTTCAGGATCAGCGCGAGATCGGCGATTACGCCTGCTCCCCAGTAGTAGAGCAGCATGAACACAATGACCAGTCCAAATCCCACTGCTACCGCCCGGAGGCCTGCCTGAACCGCATCGGCTCCAAGCGACGCGCCAACGGCCTGCTGGTTCACGATGTTCAGATCGACAGGCAGCGCCGCGGTACGCAGCACCGTTGCGATGTTGGCTGCTTCCTCAATGTTGAACCCGGTGATCTGGACCTGGCCGGAAGGTATCTCCTCGTTGATTGAGGCGTAGGTTCGCACCTTGCCGTCAAGAAGGATTGCGAGGCTCTTCCCGACATTCTCACGGGTGAGATTCGCAAAGATCTCAGCACCTTCCCGATCCAGGACGAAGTTCACCGTCGGCTGATTGGTCAATTGCTCCTGACCGACCCGAGCTTCGGTGATGTGCTCACCGGGCAGCCCGAAATCAGTGACGTCGTCTTTGATAGCGATGTATCGCACAAGTCTGAGGATTCCGTAATTGTCGGGGATAACATAGGAAACCACGATCGTGCCGGCCGGAACGAAATCCGGGGTCCCAAAGGCGCTCAGATCCCAGCCGGGTTGCGCCTGCTGTAGCTCAATGAGCGCAGCAGTTGCCTCGTCATCCACGATGTGGAACTCGAGGCTCCCCTTTCCCTGCAGGTACGCCTCAATCCGAGTTCGGTCATTGTCACCCGGCACCTCAATGAGGATTCGATTGGTGCCTTCCTGCCGGCGAATCAACGGCTCGGTGACGCCGAACTGATCGATTCGTGAGGTGAGGATCGTGACGGCCAGGTCAATTGCTTCCTCAAGCTCGTCACTGCTCGGCTCACGCTCGAGTCGTTCAGCGAGACTCTCTTCATCGGCCTCGACCACGACGCTCATGCCACCGGCCAGATCCAGGCCCAGTGTAATGATCCGCCCCTTGAGCTCTTTCAGCGCGAATATTTCATCCGCGTAGTATTCCTCCATGACCGCGAAGGCTTCATCCCCTGTCCGGAAAGCAGACAGGATGTGCCCCACGGTCCATTCATCAGGGGTGACCCGGTCTTCAAGACGGAAATTCGTCTCCGCGGGGTCAATGATGAAGCTGTACTCGTCCGGGAGAACTGTATCCTTGTCATCTGCCGCCAGTACACTCAGGGCGGCAAGCGCGTTCCGCGCTTCATCCCGAGAGTACTCGCGCACCTGCTCGCGACCGCTCGCGGCCAGGGCCTTCATCTCCTCAGGGATGAAGAAGTACCATTGTACCGTCGGATAAATGAAGAAGATGCTGACACCTATGAGTGCCAGCACCACCAGTAATCGAAACCTCTTGCTCATGTATCAACTCCGGGTCAGCGTTGAGTGGGAGAACCAGCGGTCGCCCGCGGGGTATGAATCAACCCGTCGCGCCGTACAGTCGACCTGCTATTCGTCGCTGTCGCTTGCTGCTTCTGCACTGTCCGCGGCGGGCTCTTCTGTCTCGACGTCGTCAACCGGTTTTTCGGCTGCCTTCTTTGTAGGGCGGCTCTGCTCACCAACGGTGGAGACTGCCGAACGCGACATCGTTATCTTTGTACTACCGTCAACTTTCAGCACAACGGTGTCGTCCTTGAGGGACTGGATGGTTCCATGAATGCCGCCAATTGAGACGACGCGATCGCCTTTCTTCAGCGCCTTGAGCAGCTCCGCGGCATCTTTCTTCTTCTTGTTCTGCGGACGGATGATCAAGAAATAGAAGATCACGAAGACAAGCCCGAACGTAACAAGCGTCGGAACGATGGATCCGGAGGACCCGTCGGCTCCCGGCGCAGCCATGAGCAGGGGAAGGTTGGAAAACAACTGATTCATATCGCTAAATCCTCATGCGATGATTTTGGCCACGGTAGCATGGATGGTATGCACCGTCAACGATTGCTCCGTGGCCAGGTCGCGCCTTACAACGACACGACCCTCTTGATCTCATCCGGGACGGTGTACACCCCGAACAATCGTTTGAGCTGATCCTCGGACTCCAGGCGGCCGGATCCCGAATCAGCAGAAGCAGTCTTCTCCGCGAAATGGCGGATGAACTCGTCCATCTCTTGCCGATCCCCGGAGAACACCGCCGAACAGAACGCGGCGCGGTAGAGCCCCTTCTCCGCGAGCTCCATGGTTGACAACCGCCCGTACAGGCGCTTTGCGCGCTTGTCTACGATTGCCGTATCTCCCTGGAAGCCGATGGTGAACGTGAACTCTTCCCTCGTCATTTCCTGCTCCACACCGCGAAAAAAGGGGAAGCCGTCAGGGCCTCCCCTTCTTCAGCGGTGACTGGGTTACATCATGCCGCCCATGCCGCCCATGCCGCCCATTCCACCCATCCCGGGGTCCATGCCGGGGGCCGCTTTGTCATTCTCAGGAAGATCAGTGATGATACATTCAGTGGTGAGCAACAGACCCGCAATGGACGCAGCGTTCTGCAGCGCACTTCGGGTTACCTTCGCCGGGTCAATAATCC
>JAHOYX010000080.1 GCA_019038705.1 Spirochaetales bacterium | reverse complement strand
GCGGATGTCTGGTAACCAACCTTTCAATGCTGCCGGTTTCTACTCTGGACTTTGGTGCGGGCACTCCGAAACTTGTCTACCCGGCGACAGTTGGAAGGAATTCCACAGGCATATACACCAGCGGGCGGAGCTTCATCATGAGATACGCCAACTAGTGTGCTGCAGCGACCCGTGAGACGGCACCAAAGCGGTGGAGCCGCCTCCGGGCGCGCTGGACCACCGCTCGACGATCAACGGCGGTGCGCATCCAACCAACCGGACACCGGAGTCGATGGGGGATTTCGCCCGTAGAGCAGGTCATCCATCTTGACTGCGATATTGCGGAACAGGGGGGATCTGCGCACGCCGAAGCGAATGATGTTGTGGATGGGGTTGTTCGGATGTGAGTACGGGCAAACAGAAATGCAGCGCCCGCAGTCGGTACCGGCCGCACACCAATAGGTGTAGCAGGCTTCCTGGCTGATCTGCCAGCGTTTGACCCCGTCTATCTCCTTCTGATCGTCAAACGGGATGGCCCGGCCGGGGCAGGTGGTTGCACACTTCTTGCACTTCGTACAGAAATCGATCACAGAGTCATCCCTCTTGCGTGAATCGACGAGGAGGGGCAGGTCCGTGGTGACGACCGCGATCCTGACGCGTGGCCCAAGCTCAGGGGTCATCAGCAGGCCCATTCGACCAATCTCACCCAGACCGGCGTCCCGGGCAACCAGTGGACACACAACACGGTAGTTGCCGTCGATGTGGGCGCGCGCTTCATACCCCAGGTTGCGGATGAACTCGGTGATCTGCACGGCGATCGCGCCGGCGTTGAGGTATTGCTGGGCGGACTCCATGACTGTGGGACCGAAAGGCGCATGATCCAGCATGGTCTTGTCCATCTCAACGGTCAGGGCGATTGCGTAAGGGTGGTCCAGCACCACCGGTTCTCCATAGGGTTCGTTCCGACCCCGGTGGCTGTAGAGGTGATAGTCCTTCAGCTCGGTAATCCCCAGGGACACCGCGCCGAGTTTCCTGGCCCACTGCCGAACAAACGCTGTAATCCGGGCAGGATCAGTCTGCACTTGTCGGGCCGCCGGTTCGCGGTCAAGAACTGTGTGAAACGCTTGTACAGCGGCAAAGCTGGCCTCAGCGGCCGCAAAGTGACAGGGGTCATAGTAGGCGGATTGCTCGGCCATCAGCCCCGGTTTGGAACGGAACTTCTCGTCCGCTGCTCTTTGCTCCGGGTTCTCCCGGTAGTACGCCTCGTATCGGTCGGTGCCGGGCTCCAGCCTGCGCCGTGCAAACATGATGTCCCGCTCATCAATTCGCCGCCTGGGTGTGTCATCTTCGCGGATACTCCTCTTCCCGACCGGAAGCAGAACGCCCAGTGCCGCAACGGGTGGAACTGCCACCAGGACCAGAGCTACGATGTTCTTGGCCGGGAAGGCCACCAGTCCAACAGTCAGATAGCAAACCAGAATCACGGTGCCGGTGATGAGCAGAATACCGGCTGCACGCCGTTCGTTCTCCCTGGCGGAAACCGCCGCTGCAGCGACGAGAACACACGAGACAGCAGAACCAAACACTACGGTGGCAAGACTGATACCAAGAGGCTCCATGGGGCTTGGACTCCTCCTCCGCGCCGGAGCGCTCCGTCTCGATAGTACGACGGTTCGTGCTTCAATGTGCACCATTATCAGAGGCTCTCTGGGTCAGTTGACGGCTGCCCCGCAACCGGTGCGGATTGACAATCGATCTCTAGCTTACTAATTTTCTCAGTAATACGTGGAGGAGCGATGAGCTGGGTCGATTTCTTCCCGGGGCTGATCCTGGGCCTCAGGGAAGGTCTGGAAGCCTTTCTGATAATTGGGATCATGATGCGATTCCTGGTCAAGGTGGGGCGCACTGATCTCCGCCGTTCGGTGAGAACCGGTCTGATCGCCGGTCTGTTTGGATCGGTTGGAATTGGCGTCGCGCTCTGGGGCGTGACCGTCTTGATTGGCGGGGCCGGTGGAACCGTGGGGAAGATCTGGGAGTCAACCGCATCGCTTGCAGGGCTGCTTCTTCTCTCAACATTCGTCTACTGGATGATGAAGCACGGAAAAACGGTTGTGGAAGATGTGCAGAATCAGGTCGATTCCAACCTGACGAAGTGGGGCGTGCTGGGCCTGTCCACCGTTGTGGTGTTGCGGGAAGGAGCGGAGATCGCGCTATTTGCCTTCTCGTCGGTCAGCCGGCAGTCGTACGTCATCGGGATCTTCGCGGGTGTCCTCGGCGCTGCCCTGCTTGCCTATCTCATCTCGCGATCACTCGTGCGGGTGAATCTGAGCGTGCTGTTTACGGTCACGCTTGTATACCTGGTGTTGCAGGCGGGCTATCTCCTCGGGTATGCCGTTCACGAACTGATCTCCGCTCTGAATGTCACCGGGGCAATCTCATCCGACAGTGCGTTGCTCGTGAAGGTCTTCAATTTCCAGGGATCCGTTCTCGATCACAAGGCGGGGGCAATCGGCATCGCATTGAACGTGCTGATTGGCTGGTACTCCCGGCCCGAGTGGATTCCGTTCATCCTGCACTATGCCTACGTCGTGGTGATGTTCGTGCTGTGGTCTCAACTGTTTCGGGGTGCCGACTTGCACCGCGATGTCCATCAGGGGCACGACGAGCGTCGCGCCGCGTCGCCGCTGTAGCCAAATCGACTCAAACAGGTGTCCATCAGCGCGATTATCGGTACTATAGACGCCACACGACACAACGGCCGGAGAGGATACGAACAATGAGCGGAACAGTGGTCTCACAATGGATTGCGGAGCTGGGCATCTGGCCGCTTATAGTCATGCTGCTTCCGAACCTCATGCTATTCCGAAAGCGCGGCCCGGCAGCCAACAGGAAACGCCTTGCTTCCCTCTTCCAGGCCATTGCGGTATTCCTCGTTACCATCGTCGCAGGCACAGTGGTGAACTTCGGGCTCACCGACACCTACCTGGTTCTGGGAGTCGCCGTGATCGCCGTTGGTGCGTACCTTCTCCGGAAGAGGATGTTTCCCTATCGCCTCACCTGTCCGGCATGTGGCCGGAAGCACGAAATCTTTACCGGTGAATTCAAGAATGTCTATGTCATGGACGACGATCTGTGCGATGCGTGCCGCGATGCATCCCGCGCCGAAGAAACCGCCGACGATTCCCAATAGGCTCCAACTCGGTTGATGCCCGGTGACCCACCACCGGGCGGAGCGCTATACTGCGAACCAAACTCCTGGTCCAAAGAAAACGGCCCCCTTTCGGGGGCCGCCAATAAGTGCTTTGCCGGCGTGTGCCGTGCCGGCCGATGCCGGCTGCGGTCTACTGCCCGGTCTCGCTGTACAGGTACTGGAAGTACTCCAGATCTGTGGTCAGCGTTTTCTGGAACCTCGGCAGGATTTCGCGATATGACTCAATCGCACGCCAGAACTCGAAGAAATCGGGGTCCTGGCGATAGGCGCCGCTATAGGTCTGCGCCGCTGCCGCATCAGCTTCACCGCGGATCTGCTCGGAGGTCGCAAACGCCTCCGAGATGATGCGATTCTTCTCACGCACGAGTTCACCGAGGATCAGTTCCTTGCGGCCCTCGCCGAGCGACCGGTAGGCGCGGGCGATTCGCTGGCGTTCGGACACCATACGATCGTAGACGCTGTTGGTCAGGTCGTCCGAGTACCGAATCTGCCGAATCACCACATCAATGAGCTCCATACCGAAGTCGTTGACGACGCGACCGGCGTCCGCCAGCACTTCGTGCGACAGCACCGTTCGGCCCTTGTCCAGGGTTTCCTGCTTCTCAACCGTGATGATGAGGTTGGCTATCTGCTCGATCCCTTCCACCGCATCGCCGACTGCCTCCGTTGAAGCTCCGCCCCTCTCGATCTCGTTGATGACGTTGGTTGTTCGGACGGCCTCGTAGATGGGGTTCTGCGCGACGACCGTTGCCATGGCGCTCTCGATCACATCATCGAGTCTGCCGAATGCCGATTCTATGGTGGTGAGCCGTTCGTAGAACAGCTCGGGGTCCACAATGCGCCATCTTGCCGTCGTATCAACAAAGATGAACTGCTGCTCTTCCGTTGGGAAGAGGCGGGGTTGACCGTCCCAGCTCATGATCCGTTTGGGATACTTCACGACCGTATCGACGATCGGCGTCTTGATGTGGAGCCCGGCTTCTGTCGTCGATTTGATGATGTCACCAAAACGGATGACTACAGCCTGCTCGCCCTCTTCAACGATATAGAACGGTCCCAGGATCAGGAAGATGATTACCGCTACTGCTATGATGACCAGAACTACAACTAATCGTTTCATTGCTGGCCTCCTGGTAGTGGCTCCTGGTTGAGATTGAGGAGCGGAATGAAGTTCGACAGGTTCCGGTCAATAAGCTGCACCTGCTCTTCGCCCGCGAACACATCTTCTATCATCTCGTAGTAGAGACGGGTGCGAGTGGTTCGTGGGTCCAATCGATACTGGACCAGGACTTCGTCGAATCGCGCGACGTCACCGGTAGCGGTGTTCACGCGCTCCACGCGGTACCCCTCGGCTTCTTCAATCATGCGCTGTGCCTGACCGTCGGCTCGCGGTATCTCCGCGTTGTACTGCTCACGGCCCTCGTTGATCAATCGATTGAAATCCTGGACGGCCCGGTTGACGTCGTCAAACGCGTCCTGAACGCGGCCCACCGGCGGCACAACATTCCGAAGTCGAACGTCAGTCACCGAAATGCCCAGCTCGTAGCTCTCAAACGTGGCATTCATGCGCTCGCGCGCCTGAAGCTCAATATTGGTACGCTCGGCTCCGATGACATCCACAATCGCACGGTCCCCGACCAGGGCGTTCATGACCGACTGGGTGACATCCCGGATGGTCTTCACCCGGCGGTCCTGTGCGGTAGCGCCCACAGGCGGCATGGCCCGCAACCCGATCCCGCCCTGAATTGACTCGACGCTGAACAGCCAGGCCCGCGGATCAATGATCCGGTACTGGATAATCCATTCCACATCAATGATGTTCAGGTCACCGGTGAGCATGATGGACTCACGCGGGTAGTCTGCGGCTGAGTAGAGCGTTGTTTCTCCCGGCCTGTCGCTGCGGAATCCGAACTCCTCCCGCTGGATCTGCTCGGTCGGAACATTGTAGTTCCGGTCAATTCCGAAGGGCAGCTTGAATTGGAGCCCGGCTCCAACCGTTTTCATGTATTTCCCGAACCGAAGGACGACAGCCTGTTCCGTCTGGTCCACCACGAAGAAACTGCCCGTTGCAATCACAATGACTATGACAACGGCCAGAATAATGATGACCAGACGTGGACTCAGGTTGAACGGCATCTTCGGAGGAGATACGTCTCGTTCAGACATGATGCCTCCTGACACATAGAGTAGGACTAGGGTACGGCAACCCACCGGAGAGGTCAAGCAAGATGATAGATCTCGCTGTACTTCTCTTTCAGATAACGCAGGTACGGATCGCTGGAGAACTCGGCACCTGTGGCGTGTTCCGCCATTTCCGCGAAGGTGAACTTGCCGCCTTCCCCCTGAACGGTATCAGCCATCCACCGGTTGATCTCGCCGAGATCTCCGCGCCGGACCATCTCGGTGGCGTTCGGGATGGCCTGCTGCACCGCGTCCCACAGTTGCGAGCTCAGCATGCTCCCCAGGAGGTAGTCGGGGAAGTAACCGATTGCACCCTGACTCCAGTGAATGTCCTGAAGCACGCCATTGGCGTCCGATTCCGGCCGGACCCCCAGGTAGTTCTGCATGGCGTCATTCCAGGCGCCGGGCAGATCCTCCACTTTCAGTCTGCCGTTGATCACCGCGTCCTCTATCTCGAAGCGGAGCATGATGTGCATGCCGTAGGTGACCTCGTCCGCCTCAACCCGGATGAGAGACGGGTGGACCGCATTGATGGCGCGGTACCAGGTCTCCGGTGACACATCCGCAAACTCCGGGACTGTCTTCTGCATGTCGCCGTAGTATCGATTCCAGTACGCCCGGCTTCTCCCGATGATGTTCTCGTAGAATCGCGACTGGCTCTCGGCGAGTGCAAGGCCGTATCGGAACGGGAAGCGGTAGAGTTCGGGTCGCAGATGTTGGCTGTGCATGCCGTGCCCGGCTTCATGAATCACCGCGAACAGGCACGACGGAAAGTAATTCTCCTGTACGCGGGTCGTGAAGCGGACATCCAGAAAGGAAGGCCCCGATGTGAAGGGGTGGGCGGAGCTGTCCATCCGGCCGTGAGAGAAGTCAAAACCCACAGCTTCGGCCATGGATCGACTGAAGTCCAGCTGGCGTTTCGGCGCCACCTGCCGATGCACGGCCCTCGCAGCCTGTGCGTGCGACCCATCTGCGGCCTGAGCCTCGGCAATGCGGCGGATCAGTTCCTGGAACTCCGGCTTCACTGTCCGGAATCGGGTGTCAATCCACTCAAAGCTCGTGCCAGGCTCAAACTGATCCAGGAGCGCATCGTACGGGTTGCTGTCGTAACCGAGATGTCCGGCGAGCTCCCGGGCCAGTTGGAACTGCTCGGTAAGGAACGGTGCGAATTGGCTGAAGTCGTCGGCCTTCCTGGCGACCTTCCACGCTTCGCGGGCCCGGGTGGAGAGCTCAGTCCGTTTTACCACGAACTCCGACGGGATTTTGGTTCGCTGTTCGTGTTGCCGGAGCATGGCGCGAACGATGAGTGTTTCGTCGGCCTCATTCCCCGCCCCGAGTTCGTCGCGGAGTTCACGCAGAAGATCTCCAAGAGCCGGGTTGGTGTAGTGCTCGTGGATGAGGGCCGCGAGTGTTCCGAGTTGGTGGGCACGGGACTCGGTGCCGCCGCGCGGCATCAGGGTCTCCTGATCCCAGGAGAGCAGGGATGCGGTGCCGGTGAGGTCAGATATCCGAGCGGCGCGCGTCCGGAGTTGATTCAGTCTTGTTGTCTGGTTCATGCCGGGCATTATATCGAAGCGGTTGGATGTGGGCACGGGCAGAGGTGTTGCGGGCTATTCGAGCCCCCGAAGCGTCCTCACCGGCGAGGACGTTGAATCACAGGTTGCTCTCGCCTTCCCGATAGATCCGCTCTATGAGGTCCACCGCCATCTTGCCCTGCTCGGCCGTACTTACGGGTTGCTTGCCGGCGCGGGTGCACTCAACGAAGTGGCTCGTCTCGAGCTCGAACTCACTCACATCCTCGAACTTCGGAATGGTGTCCTGGAGAACGCCGCCGCCGGAGAGCTTCCGATTGGTGAACCATCCCCCCATGCCCGGGATTCCGCTGCGACGGACCCACCAGCATCGTGCAAAGTAGATCTCCCCGAAATCTCCGCGGTCAATACGATCCTTGAGGTGTTGCGCCGGCAGTCCGTACCTGCGCTGGTAACCCATCATGAAGATTCGGTCGTGTTTGTCCCTGGCGTCACTAATCTGTTGTGCGAGGTCCGCGGCTGATGCCAGCGGTTTCTCACAGAGGACATGCAGTCCGGCCTCCAGAGCCTTGACCGACACCTCGGCGTGGAGCTTGTTTGGCGTGCACACGCTGACCGCGGTCAGGCCTGCCTTCGCGAACATTTCCTCGTACGATGTGTACCTGTCCGGGACTCCATACTCGTCGGCGATTGCGTGAAGCCGTTCTTCGTTGAGATCGCACAGCGCGGCAATCTCGACATCGCCAATCTTCTGATATCCCGGCCCCTATATGACGATGGCTTCCTGGTTGTCAACGCTGATGTGTCGTTCACTCCGATCGCGCGATGCGGTATAATTCACAGCCGCCACAGCGATGGACGTCGCGCCAGCAAAGTGACCGAAGGAGCAATCCCCATGACCGGACGAGAGAAGCTCAAGGCAGCCCTGGCCCATAAGAACTCGATGGTTCCAATCGATTTCGGATCCAATGCAGTGACCGGAATTCACGTGAGTGTCGTAGCCGAACTCAGGGACCACTACGGCCTCGAGAAACGCCCGGTGAAGGTGAATGAGCCCTACCAGATGCTGGGCCAGATTGATGAAGATCTGAAGCTGGCTATGGGCATTGACGTGGACGGGATCTATCCTCCAGTCACCTTGTTCGGGTTCCGGCTTGAAGGGTGGAAGGAGTGGCGGACACCCTGGGGTCAGGAAGTGCTTGTTTCCTCGGGATTCACCACGGCTCAGCAGGGGAGTGACACGGTCATATTCCCCGAAGGTGACTCATCTGTACCGCCGTCGGGCAGGATGCCCGAAAGCGGGTATTTCTTTGACTCGATTGTGCGGCAGGAACCAATTGTAGAGGAGGACCTGGATCCCGAGGATAACCTGGAAGAGTTCAAGCCTATTTCTACCGAAGACATTGCCTTCTTCGGCCGTGAGATCCAGGCGCTGGCCGACTCGTCCCGGGGATCCATCGCCAATTTCGGGGGCACCGGGCTCGGAGACATCGCACTGGTTCCCGGACCTTTCATGAAACACCCGAAGGGGATCCGTGATGTGACCGAATGGTACGTCTCAACGGTCACGCGTCAGGACTATCTGCACACCGTCTTTGAGAAGCAGACTGATGTTGCCCTGGAGAATCTCACGAGGCTCAACGGTCTTGTCGGAGATCAGATTGAAGCGATGTTTCTCTGTGGAACCGACTTCGGGACACAGACCTCACTCTTCTGTTCCGAGGAGACTTTCCTCGATCTCTACGCGCCGTACTACCGAAAGATGACCAGCTGGATTCACGAGAACACCGGATGGAAGGTGTTCAAGCACACCTGTGGCGCGATTGTGCCGCTCATCGAGCGCTTCATAGAAGTTGGGTTTGACATCCTGAATCCGGTCCAGTGCTCAGCGGCGGGCATGGACCCCGCCCACTTGAAGAAGACCTTTGGCGATCGCGTGACATTCTGGGGCGGCGGCGTGGATACGCAGAAGACGCTGCCCTTTGGCACTCCGGAAGAGGTTGAGCAGGAGGTTCTCTCCCGGCTCGAGATCTTTGCACCTGGCGGCGGGTTCGTGTTCAATGTCATCCACAACATCCAGGCCAAGACGCCGGTGGCGAGTATTGTCGCCATGATAGACGCGGTCAGGCAGTTCAACGGGTCAGCTTAGTCTTCACCACGCCGCCGTCCAGCAGGTTGAAGAGGTTCCTCGCGGCGTTGTAGTCGTCATGACAGCAACTCCTGCCCATATTGTGGACAACCGCTCCTTCTGTTTCCGGATCTCCTCGCGCAAAAGGTAATCATGAAGGTCAAAATTGGCAGGATCGATGGCTTCGAGGGCGTTACCTTGCGTCGTTCTCTTGACCACTCTCCGGCGAACGCCTAATCTCGGTCTATCAATCGGTCGTTTGGGACCGCAGTCCACAAGGAGGACACCATGATCCGACGAGCTCTTTTGGTTTTGTTGATCTGTCTCTTCGCACTTCCCGTATTCGCGACCGGCCCATCCGAGGAACCGGCCGGTGAGGACACGACGGCGCTCGAGCGCACGCCGGATGACCCGCGGCTCATCGAGCCCGGAAAACTCACCGTTGCAACGGGCGAGCCGGTTTACCCCCCATGGATGATGAATGACGACCCCGCCAGTGGCGAGGGATTTGAGAACGCGATGGTGTACGCGCTCGCTGCCGAGCTTGGGTTTGCAGCCGAGGACGTCGTGTGGATACGCCAGACCTTTGACCAGGGAATTGCTCCCGGCCCCAAGCCGTATGACTTCAATCTTCAGCAGTACTCGGTGACTGAAGCCCGACGTGAGTTCGTGGACTTCTCAATTGTGTACTACCAGCCGGAGAAGGCCGTCGTGGCCCTGCCCGAGAGCGATTTCGCGAGCGCCCGCACGTTCGCGGACCTGCGAGAGGCCCGCTGGGGTGCGACCATCGGGACGGCTGATCTGGACTACATCGAGAACATCATCGGTGTGGATGACGTTGCCGTCTTCAGTGAGCAGGTTGGAACCTTCCAGGCTCTGCTGGGTGGACAGATTGATGCCACGGTGATTTCGCTGCCCACAGCGTTGTTCGCCACGGCCGTCCAGGTCCCGGAAGCCACCATCGCGGCCATCCTGCCGTCGGATCCTGCCGACCTCGGCTTTGGCCTGGTCTTTGCGAAGGACAACCCCATCGTTGAATGGATTGACGAAGGCCTTGCAGCAATTATCGCTGACGGTGTCATTGCGGATCTCACCGCAACGTGGTTGATCGGTGACGATTCCATTCCGGAGATTGCGGAGTGATGTCCCGGCGTCCCGCGCCGCCCCGGCGGGCGGGGCGCCCTCTTCGGGCACGCGACAAGTATCTTCCTCCTCTTATCAGCATCACGAGTGTACTGGTTGCGGTGTTTCTCATCCGTACCGTTGTTGTTCGGGCCGAGCAGTGGCCGCGAATCAAGGCCCAGTTCTTCAGCCTGGAAGCAATCATCGAGGTCTTCCCGGACGTTCTGGGTGGATTTGCCATCAACATGACCGTCTGGGCGATATCGCTTGTCGTGATTGCCATCTGGGCGCTGGTGCTGGCGGTTTTCCGTTCTCTGACGGGACCCTGGTTGGCGCCCCTCCGAGTGTTTTCGATCGTGTACATAGACCTGCTGCGGGGGCTTCCGTCCCTGCTGCTTGTGTTGCTCTTTGGCTTTGGAATACCCGCGCTTCAGATACCCGGCCTGCCGCGGAGCAGCCTGTTCTGGGGCGCCACGGCGATGGTCATGAGCTACTCAGCCTACGCCGCGGAGGTCTACCGGTCCGGCATTGACGCGGTGCACGATGGCCAGCGCGCGGCGGCCAAAGCGCTTGGGCTCTCCCAGTGGCAGACGCTCTGGCATGCCATCCTGCCGCAGGCAATCCGCAACGTCATTCCGTCGCTGCTGAACCTTGCAGTGGCGCTTCAGAAGGACGTGGCGCTCTTGAGCGTTCTGGGTGTCCGTGACGCCGTGCGTGAGGCACAGATCTACACGGCCAGAACCTTCAACTACTCGTCGTTGATTGCAGCGGCGGCGCTTTTCCTCGCCGCGACCATCCCGATGGCGCGCCTCACGGATTACATAACAAAGAGAGACCGCGAACGACGGTTGCAGAGAACGGCATAAATGCATCGAATAGAAATTGAACATCTGACCAAGCACTACGGCGAGAAGCTCGTCCTGGACGACGTCAATCTCGCGCTCGCAAACCACGAAGTTGTCTGCCTGATTGGCGCATCCGGCTCCGGGAAATCAACCCTTCTCCGGTGCATTAACGATCTCGTTGAGTTTGACGCAGGCACGGTCAGGATTGACGGCGTATCCATCCACGATCCCCAGTTTGCCAGGAGCGAACTGTACAAGCGGGTCGGGATTGTTTTCCAGGCCTACAATCTGTTCCCGCACATGACCGTCCTGGACAACATCACCTTAGCGCCAAGACGGGTACACCGGACGCCCCGTGTCGAGCACGAAGCCTACGCGCACGAGCTTCTCTCGCTCTTTGGCCTGGACGGGTATGCCCGGTCGTATCCGGAACAGCTCTCGGGTGGACAACAGCAGCGGGTCGCCATCATTCGAGCAATGGCCAATCGTCCCGACGTCCTCATGCTCGACGAGGTGACAGCAGCTCTTGATCCCGAATTGATCGGAGGCGTGCTTGCCGTGATCAAGGATCTGCGGAAGCAGGGGATGACCATGCTCATTGTCACGCACGAGATGAGTTTTGCCCGTGACGTCGCGGACCGCGTGTGCTTCCTCGACGGAGGCCGGATCCTGGAAGAGGCCCCCCCCGAGACACTCTTCTCAAAGCCGGAGCATCAACGCACACGGCAGTTCCTCCAGCGAATCATAGAGGCCGGCCGGCTGTAGTCGACGACGACCCAGTACCCTTGGCCGCGACCGGAGCGGCGTAGACTCAGTCTGCCGAAGCCAATAGACTCCATTCACGTGTCTACGAGACAGCACACCGAGGTGCTCGGAACCATGGGCATCGGGCGGCTGTTCGCTCGACTCGCCATACCAAGTTCAATTGCTCTCTTTGTGTCCGCCACCTACAACCTGGTGGACACCATCTTCGTCGGTCGCGGCGTTGGGACGGACGCGATTGGCGGTCTCACCCTGGTGTTTCCGTTCCAGATGGTTGTCATGGCGTTCGGCAATCTCGTCGGAATTGGAGCAGCATCAATCATCTCCCGCGCGCTCGGGGCCCGGGATTTCGAGCGTGCGCGGCATGCCGCCGGGACCGCGGTGACCATGGCGTTGGGTCTCGGGGTCCTCATGACCCTGTTGGGCAGTTCCTTCTCGACGGGCCTCGCGAGGATTCTGGGCGCTACCGGGGCGCTGAGCGCTCCCACTCTTCAGTATCTTCGGGTAATTCTTATCGGGGTTCCGCTGCAATTCCTCAATATTGCGGCCAACAACATCATCAGAGCAGAGGGCCAGGCCAGGGTTGCCATGCTCACGATGGTCGCGGGAATGGTTCTGAACATCGGCCTGGACCCGGTGGTTATCTTTGTCCTTGGTTGGGGAATTCGGGGAGCCGCGATCGCGACAGTCATCGGACACAGCCTGACCACGGTTCTGATCGTAATATTCTATGTCCGGGGGCGCGGATCTGTGCGACTGCAACTGCGCGATCTCCGTCCGATTGTCTCCATCATCCGGGAAACTGTCACCATCGGCTCGTCCGGATTCGTGCGCCAGACCAGCTCAAGTATTGTGCACGGACTCAGAAACAATCTTCTGGTGGTGTACGGGGGAACGGTGTTCGTCGCCGCTTTCGGAGTTGTCTTCAGATCGCTGTTGTTCATGGCGATGCCTGCCATGGGTATTGCCCAGGCACTTCCAACGATAGCCGGCTACAACTACGGGGCCGGCAATATGGATCGGGTGCGCCGGTCCGTGTGGATCTCCATCCTGGCCAGCACCGCCGTCAATCTGACCGGATTCCTGATCATGGTTCTGTTCCCGCAAGCATTGCTCCGACTCTTCTCAGACGATCCGGAACTCATCGCTCACGGGGTCTCCATCATGCGGGTGAACGCTGTTGGCATGCTCGCATTCGCGGCCTACTTCACCGGGCCTTCGTTTTATCAGGCCATAGGCAAACCGCTCCGGGCCCTGACTCTTGCCCTCTCGCGCCCGATTCTTGCCACCGGGCTCATGATTGTTGGAATGCGGACAGTCGGGTCCATGGGCGTGATCGCGGCTGACCCGATTGCGGTCGTTGTGGGGGCGGCGATTGTCGCTATCTACTTTCGAAGGAGTTTCTCCAGGCGGGGCGAACTTGGCCCGCTCAGCGACAAGAAGTAGACGGCGGTAGCGGCGCATTCTATTCGCCCGTTGACCCCGGGTCCGCCCGTTGACCACACTCGCCCCTCCGGGTAGTTTCCTTGCATGAACCGACGACTCATCACTTCCGCCCTGCCATACGTGAACAATATTCCCCACCTTGGAAACCTCATTCAGGTCCTCAGTGCCGACGTCTTTGCCCGATTCTGCAGGATGCGGGGCTACGAGACCCTCTACGTGTGCGGCACCGATGAGTACGGGACCGCAACGGAGACGCGCGCGCGCGAGGAAGGTATCACTCCGCAGGAACTCTGCAGCCGATATTTCACGATCCACGACGACATCTACCGCTGGTTCAACATCAGCTTTGACCGGTTTGGCCACACGGCCACCGAGTGGCACACGAAAATCACGCAGGGAATCCTTCTGAAACTCCATGAGAACGGCTACATCACCGAGCACACCATTCAACAGCTCTACTCCGAGGCCTCCGACATGTTTCTCGCGGATCGATACGTCAACGGGACCTGTCCGCACTGCCGGTACGAAGAGGCGCGAGGCGATCAATGCGAGAACTGCGGCAAGCTGCTGGATCCGGCTGACCTCATCAATCCGAAGAGCTCGGTTGACGGTTCAACGCCGGTCATGCGCGAGACCACGCATCTCTACATCAATCTTCCGGCCATCCTCCCAAAGCTTCAGGAGTGGATGACCGGCGCCGCCGAGCGCGGAAAGTGGTCGCGCAACGCGATCCAGATGACTAACGCCTGGATTCGCGACGGGCTGAAGGAACGGTCAATCACCCGCGATCTCAAGTGGGGCATACCCGTGCCCATTGAGGAGTTTTCCGACAAGGTCATCTACGTCTGGTTTGACGCGCCCATCGGCTACATCTCAATCACCGCCAATCACACCGATGAGTGGGAGAGCTGGTGGAAGAATCCTGATGAGGTGAAACTCTTCCAGTTCATCGGAAAGGACAACATCCCCTTCCACACAGTCATATTCCCTTCGTCACTTCTTGGCAGCGGCGAGAAGTGGACGATGCTCCATCACATGTCCAGCACGGAATACCTGAACTATGAGTCCGGAAAGTTCAGCAAGAGCAAGGGCATTGGCGTGTTCGGAAACGATGCGATGGAGTCCGGTATTCCGGCGGATGTCTGGCGCTTCTACATGTTCTACAATCGGCCGGAGACCTCGGACTACCTGTTCACCTGGGCAGATTTCCAGGAGAAGGTGAACGGTGAACTCATCGGGAACCTGTCCAACCTGGTCAATCGAACCCTGACCTTCCTCTCGCGATATTTCGATGGGGTCGTCAGTCCGGCTCCTCGTCCGGAGAGTGACGAGTTCTGGCAGCAGGTACGCGGCGTCGAGAACGAGATCACCACTCTTCTCGATGGGGCGAACATCCGCGACGCGTTCCGCAAAGTCTTCGCACTTTCAAGTCTCGGGAACAAAACCTTCCAGGAGGCCGAACCGTGGAAGACCCGCCAGGATGATCCGGAGGGGACGGCGGCCCTGCTCAGAGATCTGGTCTACCTGATCCGGGACCTTGCCATCCTGTGCAAGCCCTATATTCCGGCCACTGCCGATCGGATTGCCGGCTTCCTCGGCGTTGACGAGTTGACATGGGATCGGCTCGGAACAGTTGACGGTATTTCGGCCATCAAATCGCACGAAATCCTCTTCGGACAACTCAGCGATGATGAGATTACTTCCCACCGGGAACGATTCAGCGGTACCCAGGCGGACCGGGAGGCGGCGGGCGGCAGCGCGGCGGTTCCCGAAGGGCCGGACGAGGTGCGGTTCGCCCAGTCGGTACGGCTCATCGCGGCGAAGATCACCGCTGTTGAGGAGCATCCGAAGGCTGACCGGCTCTACGTTGAGCAGATAGACGATGGATCCGGTACCGGTCGGCAGATTGTCAGCGGCCTGGTCGGTCACTATGAGGCGGATGAGCTCAACGGAAAGACCGTGGTCATCGTGGACAACCTGAAACCGGCAAAACTGCGCGGAGTCATGAGCCAGGGTATGCTCCTGGCCGCAAGCGATAAGGACGCGGAGGGGAGTGAGCGCGTGGATGTTCTCTTTCTGGAGGACATTGCGCCCGGCACTGAGATTGTCGTTGCAGGTCAGGATGCCGGGCCGGATTCGAAGCCGGAGATTGACATCGATACATTCTTCTCAATTCCGATCCGTGCCGACAACGGGCGAGTGATGGTGGGTTCCGCGCCCCTCTCCTGTGCCGGAAAGGATCTGCGGACGAATGTGGTTCAGGACGGTAGCGTGGGATGAATGTTCCGGTCGAGGAGATTGAACTTTCGGAACTCTCCTCGAACTTGACTCTCCTGCAGAGCCCGGTGTGGGCAACATTCAAGGCCGGTTTCGGGTGGGATGCGCATGCCCTGCGGCCAACCGCCGGGCCGTGGACGGGCGAAGCCATCCTTGTTCTGGTCCGGCGCCTTGCGCCGGGACTCACGCTCGCCTACGTGCCCTACGGACCGTCATGTCAGTGTGCGCCCGCCGAGTTGCTTGCCGCGACTCTGACCGATCTCGGCGCGTCACTCGCCGCCGCGCTGCCGGTCACACCCGTGTGCGTTCGCTTCGACCTTCTCTGGGAAGCCGGCTCTCTGGAACCGCCGGAGCAGGGCGGGGGAGCATCGGCGAGCCTACCGGGAGCCGCGAAGCCCGGCAGAGTTCGCAAAGCTCCCCTGGACGTGCAACCGCCGTCAACTGTTCTGATCGATCTAAACCACAGTCCCGATGAACTACTGGCCGGGATGCACAAGAAGAACCGCTACAACATCCGCCTCGCCGAGCGGAAAGGTGTGATGGTTCGTGCGGCGGGGAGCGTCGAACTGGACCGCTGGTACGATCTCTACCGCGAGACCGCACTCCGCGACCGGATAACCATCCATTCACTGCGCTATTACCGCCGGCTCTTTGAGCTCGCGCGGGATTCAATCGATCTGTCTCTTCATCTCTATCTTGCCGAACACGATGGCGATCTGCTCGCGGGGATCATTGTTGCCGAGTTTGGCGATCAGGCAACCTACCTCTACGGCGCCAGCTCAAACGACAAGCGCAGCCTCATGCCCAACTACGCCCTCCAGTGGACCGCGATCCTCCATGCGCGCGAGACAGGGCTCGCAACTTACGATCTCTTCGGGGTGCCGCCTGCCGATGACCCGGCCCATCCGATGCACGGGCTCTATCGATTCAAGACTGGCTTTGGCGGCCGACTCGTTCATCGTGCGGGATCGTGGGATGTGGTGACCCGGCCGAAGAGATACGGCGCATATCGATGTGCCGAGAAGGCGCGGTCCTTCTACTTCCATCGCATGAGCAAGGCCGCCGTCCGGTAGCCAATCATCTGAATTCGGCCCGCTGCGTATCGCCATCGGACGAATCGGCGCCGTAACTGCTGCCTGGATAGAGAGAAGAGTACTCCCTCTCCGCCGATGATTGTGCTACTATGCACGAAGCCATGCATGGGGTCATGCGGAAGTTCACGCTTCTCCTCGCAACACTGGTTTTGCTTTACTCATGTGCAACGACCGAGGAAGAACCGGTTGACGAGATAGTTGTCATTGACGATGAGACAATTTCCGACACTGTGGAGCCACTGCCGGTTGAGCCGGACGACGTAGAAGATGTCGTACCGGTTGAGGTTGTTCCTGATGAGCAGCCGGTTGAGGTGGAAGCGATTGTGGAGGCGGCGCCGGCGCCGGGGCTCATTCTCATTGAGCCGACCGACCTCTCCGTTCTTGATTCCCTGGAGTTCCTCATCGCCGCTCGCCTGGATTCGGACGAGGGCGGGGTGCCGAGCGCTATAGAGGTGCAGCTGCTGTCGGGGCCGATTGTCTCCGGCGATTTTGAGGCGATAGACTCATCCACGCTTCCTGCCCCGCAACGGACACGAACCATCCGCCTCTCTGATCTGGGCGCCGCAGCCATCCTCTCCGCCGGCGATCCGGCCACGCTGCCCGAAGTTGAGTCGCTGCGTGCCGCGGCCGCCGTCTCAGTTCCCGCCGGGCTGATTGACGGCGAGATCTACGTCTGGCGCGCGCGAGGCGTGCTCTCCGACGGCGGATATACCGAATGGATCGCTGATCAGCACACCCGGCTCCATCTGGGATTCGGGTCGCCTGCGGCGGATCCGCATCCGGCCACCATTGATTCCACCCCCGTCCTCACGTGGCAGATGGATGAAGAGTTTCTCTTGTATCGGGTGAGACTTCTCGACTCGGCCAACAAGACTCTGGGCGAGGTGGTATCCCGGGCCGGCTCCCATACGGTACCGCTGCCGCTCTCGGCGGGTCGCTACCGCTTCACCGTGAGCGGCCTGCGGTCCGACGGCTTCGCGACGCGCTTCAGCGATCCTGCCACCGTGCGGATCCTCGGTGATGCCATCCCGTCTCCGGTTTGGCCTCGCGGAGGTGAGATGACGCTCGGGGCGAGTGTGGGACTTCACTGGACTGCTGTTACAGGTGCCGTCGGATATCAGGCACAGTATCGCGT
>JAHOYX010000117.1 GCA_019038705.1 Spirochaetales bacterium | reverse complement strand
GTTACGACGAAATGTTCGAGGTTGGGCCGGGCGAGGTTCTCGGCGGTCTCTGGAAATCATTCATCAAGGGGCGCGAGTAAAACACACTCCAGTGCTTGCCGGCCGGTAAGTTGGAACAGATCGTAGCCATAGAGTAGAGAGAGGAGAAACCTATGCTGCTTGAGGGGAAAAAGGCCCTGGTAACCGGAGGGTCTCGCGGCATCGGCCGTGAGATTGTGCTCGCCTTTCTGAGGGAAGGGGCGTCTGTGTGGTATGTGGATATCGCCGAGGGTGATTCGCTCGCCGAGTACACCGAGATTGCATCAGCGAACGGTGCGAAGGCCGCGTTCAAGGAGTGCAATGTCGCCAGTGAAGAGTCTGTCGGCGCCGCCATCGGGGAGATCCTGTCGGAGAGTGACGGGCTGGATATTTTGGTCAACAATGCGGGAATCACACGAGACAATCTGCTCTTCAGAATGAGTGCGCAGGAATGGAACGACGTCCTGTCGGTCAATCTGACAAGCGTGTTTCTGATCTCCAAGCTGGTGTTGCGCCAGATGGCCAAGCAGCGAAGCGGGTCTGTGATCAACGTTGCAAGCATCGTCGGCATTATCGGTAATGGTGGACAGACCAACTACTCGGCCTCCAAGGCGGGGTTGATCGGGTTCACCAAGAGCGCATCTCGCGAGGTGGCCGCTCGGAATGTTCGGGTGAACGCCGTTGCGCCCGGATTCATCAATACCAAGATGACGCAGGCGCTGAATGAAGAACAGCAGAAAGCACTGACACAACGGATACCGATGGGCCGGATCGGTGAGCCCGAGGAAGTGGCAAAGGTCATTCTCTTCCTCGCATCCGATCTGGCTTCATATCTTACCGGACAGGTGATTCAGATCACCGGCGGACTGGGGATGTAGCATGGGGAAGCGAGTTGTCATCACCGGCATGGGAACGGTCAATTCGATTGGAAACACCGTTCCGGAGTTCTGGACATCACTGACCGAAGGTAAGAGCGGGATCGGTCAGATCACGAGATTCGACGCATCTGAGTACCCGGCCACAATCGCGGCGGAGATCAAGGACTTTGATGTGCGCGATTACCTCGATCGGCGCGAAGCCCGGAAGATGGAGGCGTTCTCCCACTATGCGGTGGCAGCTTCCGTCCAGGCAATGAATGAAGCCGGTCTCAGCGCCGGCGACTATGACCCCGAGATGACCGGTGTCGTCCTCGGGGTCGGCATCGGGGGATTTCAGACCCTTGAGGACGCCTACGAAGCCATCTTCACCAAGGCTCCCGATCGGGTGCCGCCGATGACCGTTCCCAAGTTCATCTCGAACATCGGCCCGGGCAACGTTGCGATCACGCACAACGCCCAGGGCGTCTGTTCGACCATCAGCACGGCGTGCGCCTCCGCCACCGATGCAATCGGTGCTTCCTATCGATTCATCAAGGATGGCATCACTGATGTCATGATCACCGGTGGAGTTGAAGCGTGCGTCACCAAGCTTGGCGTCATGGGATTCTGTGTCATTCAGGCCTTGAGTACCAGGTACAACGACCGTCCGACCGAGTCGTCGCGGCCGTTCGAAAAGGACAGGGATGGCTTTGTCATCGGCGAAGGGTCCGGGATCCTCGTTCTGGAGAGTCTCGATCACGCACAGGTCCGAGGCGCCAAGATTCTGGCCGAGGTGGTCGGAAACGGCATCAGTTGTGATGCGCAGCACCTGACCGCGCCTCACTCCGAGGGCCGAGGGGCCGTTCAGGCCATGAAGATGGCATTGCGCGACGCCGGGTTGTCCCCCGAGGATGTTGACTACGTGAATGCGCACGGAACGAGCACACCCATCAACGACCCGTTTGAAACCAGGGCGATCAAGACTGCCTTTGGGGACCATGCGTACAAGCTCAAGGTTTCCTCCACAAAATCAATGCACGGTCACTGCATTGGCGCTGCAGGCGCGGTTGAGGCGATCGCATCGGTCAAGGCAATAAACGAGAATTTTGTGCCGCCGACGATCAACCACAACGAACCTGATCCCGAGTGCGACCTTGACTACATCCCGAACGTCGGGCAGAAGATGGAAGTGAATGTCGCCATGTCCAACAGCTTCGGGTTTGGCGGTCACAACGGCGTGCTCGTGCTCAGGAAGTTCGAACCGTAGGGCTCCGCGGCGGGGCCAGCACCAGAGAACTTTCTCCACGCATCCCTGATGCGGCTTTTGAATCTCCCCAAAATCGGCTATAACGAACCGGTGGTCGCGGACGAAGTCATCACCACCGAGGAGCTCCTGCCGCTCGTCGGTACCGATCACGTGCGCCTCATTGATGCACGTGAAGCCGACGCATACCAGGAAGGCCACATCCCGGGCGCAGTGAACCTCCACCCGTCGGCGCTCGAACACACAGAGATTCGTGACCATGGGGAGGAAGTGGAGCATCAGCTTCGGCCGGCTTCCGAGGTTGTAGTCTACTTCCGCGCTGCCGGTGTTCGGAACGACGTTCCCGTTTGCGTCTACGATGACGGGGGAGGATACCTTGCCTCCCGATTGTGGTGGGTGCTGGACTATCTCGGTCACCCCCGGCGGCGTCTGCTTGACGGCGGGCTCTTCGCCTGGACCGCGGCCGGCGGCGGGCTGAGCGTCGGCGCCGTGCCGATATCGGCCGGCGGCTTCACCCAGCGGCCCAGCCTCCTGCGGCGTCTTGAGTTCTCCGACGTCATCGCGAACATGGGCGATCCCGGGATGGTGCTCTGCAACACGCTCGCAGCAGACGCATTCCGCGTTGAATCGATCCCCGGAAGCATCAACATTCCCTACACCGACACCTTTGCCCCGGACAATCTGCCGCTCCTGAGAAGCAGACACGAGCTCGAGTCCGTATTCGCCGGGCACGGAGTCACCCGTCGCCACCGCCTCGTGTGCTACGGCCGGAATGGTTACTGCGCATCGCAGGTTTATTTCGCGGCCCGGTACGCCGGTCTCACCAACGTGACTCTGTACGACGGCAGCATGGCGGATTGGGTAGCCCGCGGTGGCGAACTGGTGCCCGGCAACCCCGACCGTCAAGGGCGAACCCCGCCAGGAGGTTGAACAATGACGCGGCGTTTCTTTCAATGTTGTACCGGGTTGGTCTTCCTGGTCGCAGTCGCAACCCTCCTCTCCTTGACCACCTGTCAGAGTGATCAGCGGTCCATTATCGATCCCGAACTCCGGGGCTCGGAATCACTGCCGGAATCTGCCGGCATGGCGATTTCGCCCCATCCCGATTATTCGTCCGACACCGTGAACTACTTTCAGCTTGATGCCTTCGATGTGTCGATGTTTTCGCTGAGCGAGAGCAGTGAACCGCTGGCCATAGTGGACTTCGGGCCTCGCGATGAGTTGCCAGTTGAGATCAAGCGGCCATCGGTAACGATTGTCTTCTCGCAGCCAATGGTCCCGCTCGCGCGGCTCGGTGAACCTGCCGTCGACTCACCGATCATGTCCGTTGATCCGCCCCTGGACGGGCACTTCAGATGGTACGGGTCGCGTGTTCTCGCCTTCGAGCCTGACAGCGATCTGGTTGCCCAGCGGGAATTCACCGTCACGGTAGATACCAGGGCGATCTCCCTCGGCGGCAAGGAACTTGGCGAAGATTTCACCTTTACATTCCGCACCGAGTACCTGGATATTGCCGGCTTCTTCCCGGGTGCCCCGGAAGTCTCGGAGTACGTTGACCCTCGCGATGTTCCACTGGAGGCCGCCCGGTCCGTCACCATTTCTTTCACCTATCCGGTTGATATCGATCATGTCTCACACTTCCTCCATGTGCGGACGGCAACCGACGAACTACCCTTCATCGCCCGACGTCCGGACAACACGGAGTCTCTCTTTGACCCGGTATTCGTGGACCGCACCGTCGTGCTCGAACTGACCGAAACACCCCCTTCCGATTCGGACGTGACTGTGGTCCTCCTTGAGGGAGCTGCCAGCGAAGCCGGATTCCTCGGTAGACCGGACCCGGTTGAGCGCAGCTATCACACCCTTCGGCCGTTCCGCTTCATCGACTACTCCACCTATAGCTGGTCGTTCCCTCAGAGCGACCAGGCTGACGCAAACCCTCTCTACGTTGAGTTCAGTCACCCGATTGAACCGCAGGATGTGCACCGATTCTTGAGCGTCGGTCTTCCCGATGTCGACCTCTCGGATAACGTGGAGGTGTGGGGCAACACCGTGAAGATCAACAATCTTCCGGTCGAATACGAATCAGAATACTGGCTGAGGATTGAAGGGGAACTCCCTGATATCTACGGGAGGACGCTGGGCACGACTCGAATTGTAGAGATAGCGGTGCCGGCGGCTGCAAGCTATTCCCATTTCCCCAATACTGGAACCCGAATGCTCGAGAGTCAGTTCCCGCCAAAGATCATCTGGGAGTACCAGAACATCTTCGATGGCGTGTGGAAGATCGATCAGATCGCTGACCCATACCGCAGCTTCGAGGCTGCCCAGCTCGCCCCGTACGACTTCTCGGACGCCCTCGAGAACACCAAACAGTACGAGGTCCTGGATCTGGATCCGTGGCTGAACGATTCCGGCTTCGGGTGGGTTGGTTTGTCATGGAACTTCTCGGAGCCCAACTCGACTGGTGTTCGCAGCAGCTGGCGTCAGGAGAATCTCCAGCTCCAGGTCACCGACCTCGGGATCACCGTCCGGTACGCGTACAACCGCATTCTGGTGTGGGTTCATTCGCTCTCGACAAACGAGCCCGTGTCCGGCGCGGCCGTGCACCTCCTGCGAGAGGACCGGTTCATCGCCGCCGAGACCGGTCCTCTGGGCGGTACGACCGACAATGACGGGTTCCTCAGAATTGACCTGGCGCCGGGAGAATATGAAGAGCACTTCCGGGACGACCGAAACGATCGAATCCGGTTCGCGGTTCGGAATGGCGAAGACCGGGCGGTGTTCAGGCCCAACGGGACCCACAACGCCTATGCCTTTGGCGTCTATCACACGGTCAAGCCAATCCTCGTTGAACAGCCCCGGATGCAGGCATTCATCTTCACCGATCGAGGTCTCTATCGCCCCGGCGAGTCGGTGACCTTCCGCGGGATTGACAGAACGTGGTCCGCGGGATCGTATTCGGTCTTTCGGGGGTCATACACGCTTCAGGTACGCGAGCAGACCTACCAATCCGAGCCGTTCCTTACCCAGCGGGGTCGGACGAGCGCGTCCGGCGGGTTCTACGGGAGCTTTGCGCTTCCAGACGATCTGGCGCCCGGCTCCTACGCGATTGAGTATGATCGCGACGGGGCGAGGCAAACAATCGCCTTCCAGGTGGCCAACTTCAGGCGGGCGTCGTTCCAGGTGAACGTGACCCAGCCAGACCGGGAATATTTCCTGGGCGACCAACTCTCCTTCCCGCTGGAGGCCACCTACCTCGCAGGCGGTGGGCTCTCGCGGGCAGGGTATGACTACTCCTGGGCCAAGATCCCCACGCGTTACACTCCACCGGGGCCTGGCTGGGACGCCTTTGCCTTTGGTCCGTCCGGCTACGGATACCGCCAGACGTTGAGTTCAGGCCGGGGCACCCTCTCTCCCCTCGGCGACGCGACAGCTCAACAGCAGAGCACCTCCGAGGGGATCCAGGGAAAACCCTACCGCTACGAACTCGAGGTTCGCGTTGAAGACGTGGACCGGCAGGAGATTGCAGGCCGGGCCGCTGCCCTGGTGCATCCGGCCGGCTTCTACATCGGGGCAACGCTCTCTGATGACACGGCGGGGTACTGGACCCGGTTTCTACCATCCGGCCAGCGAGCAGAACTGCGCTATGCGTTTGTTCGCCCCGACGGGTCGGTCATGGATGGTGACGGCGTGGGAGACGCCCAGATCTCCCTCATCAAACACACCTGGATGATCGCCCAGCAGCGAGGCGTCTATGGTCGAATCAATACCCGCTACGAACTCGTAGATGAGGTGTTGATTGAGGAAGAGCTCCAGATTGGTGAGTCCGAGCGCGACGCGGTTCAGGCCTGGGAGTTCCTGCCCGAGACCGCCGGCCGCTACACGCTCCGCCTCACTGCCCTTGACGGCGCCGGGCGGACCGCCGTCACCGAGGTCAGCTTCTACGCCACCGGCGCGTCCTGGATTCGCTGGGGTGGCGACAATGCTGAAGAGATCACCCTGGTGCCCGATCGGGATCTTTACGAGGTCGGGGACACAGCCCGTCTCATGGTGCAGTCACCCCTGCCCGAGGGCCGCTACCTCATTACCACCGAGCGAGAGGGGATCTTTGACGAGCGGATCGTGGAGCTGGATGGTTCGGCAAACCTCATCGAGGTACCAATTACCGACGATCACATCCCGGTGGTTTACGTTGCCGTGACATCGTTCACCGCCCGGACCGCGCCCCCGACCGATTATTTCGAGCCGGACCTCGGGAAACCATTGGGCTATTTCGGGATTACCGCGCTCACCGTCAGTCCGGCGCCTCGGACTCTGGACGTGGAGATTACCCCGGCCGCGGATGTCTATGGTCCGGGCGACGAGGCGGAAGTCACCGTCAGGGTTACCCGGAACGGGCGCCCGGTCGCCGGGGCGGAGGTCACCTTTCTCGCGGTTGATCGCGGGGTGCTTGATCTCATCAACTACCATGTTCCCGATCCCATCGATTTCTTCTACGCCCCGTACAAGTTTCCCCTGGGTGTCCTGGGAGCTGACTCGCGTTCGCTGCTCATTGATCCGGTGACCTATGAGATCAAGAACCTTCAGGGAGGGGACGCGGACGAGGGCAAGCTCCAACGCCGCGAAGACTTCACCCCACTGGCCGTGTTCGAGCCTTTCGCCGAGACCGACGAATCCGGCACGGCGGTGATCTCCTTCACGCTGCCCGACACGCTCACGACCTATCGCACAACCGCGGTGATCGTGGATGAGAATCGATTTGGAATTGCCGAGCGGGAACTCCTCGTTCAGAACCCCATAAACGTTCGAACTGCGTTGCCGCGCGTCCTCAGGCTGCGCGACACAAGCCGGAGTGGCGTGATTGTTACCAATATCGGGAGCGAGCCGGTTGACGTCTCGGTCTCGCTGGATGTGACGGGTCTCGTGATAGAGGGCTCATCCTCCCGTAGCGTGACAGTGGACGGCAACGAGTCGCTGGAGGTGCCGTTCACGATCGTGGCAACCGAGAAGGGAAGCGCCGAGCTTGTCTTCACCGTCCGCAGTGAAGTGCTGTCGGAAGAGTTGGTGGCGCAGCTTGAGGTGGTCCAGCCGAGGGTTACCGAAGCGTTCACCGTGACGGGACGCACCGACCGGGACCCGGATGACCTCGGCAGAGCGGCCGGCACGTCGCCGGCGCCCGATCAACCCGGCGAAGTGGCGGAGACCGGGACCGTCGTGCCTCCCGGCACCGCGACGGGCGTGGCCGACACCGCGACGGCCTCCCAGGTTCCCGCCGCAGCCGAGGAGGGCGTGATCATTCCGACAACGCGCCTGCCGGGCTTCGGCGCTCTGGAGGTATCGCTGAACTCAACAAGGCTTGCCCAGGTTAACGAGGCGATTCGCTACCTTGCCGAGTACCCCTTTGACTACCTGGACAACCAACTCACCCGCGTGCTTCCCCAGATTGTATTTGGGACGACGCTCCAGGAACTCTCGAGCGGGGCGGTCGCGTACCAGGACGGGCGGGTTGAGAATTTCTTCTCCGAGCTGGTGACAAACCAGAACGACGACGGTGGGTTCTCCTATAACCCGCGTTACTACGCACACAGCTCGCCCTACGTGTCGGTGAAAGTGGCGCACTACTTTGCCCTTGCGCTCGCAAACGGCTTCGAGATCGGGCGGACAATCGATGTCTTCGCGCTCATACGATATCTGACCGCCATCCAGTCGGATCAGTACCTTGCCGACTACGTCAAGCTCTACGGACTCTACGTCCAGTCGTTACTCGGTTCCAATGTCATTTCGCAGCTCGATTCCTTCCGTGAGCGCGGGGATGAAATTGGCCTGTCAGGTTACGGATTCCTCGGCCTTGCCTATTCAGAACTCGGCAGGCACGAGAGGGCTGAAGAGATGCTCTCCCGAATCCGGCAGTTCATACGAATAGGCACACGCGGGCTGGACATCACTGAGCCGTACGAGTCGCGATTCTACTTTGACAGCCAGGTTGGCCAACTCGCTCTCACCCAGTTGCTCTATCTGGAACTCCTTCCCTCCGACGAGATGAATGAGCGCCTCGCGCACACGCTGCAACTCCGCCAGCGCCTCGGTCACTGGGTGAATACGGCAGACACCGCCTGGGCGGTCATCGCCTACGGCGGACTGATCGCGGCGGAGTCGGGCGTCGCAACAGACATGGATGTGACCGTGTCGCTTGACGGTACACCGATACTGCAGACCGGGTTCTCCGGAATTGCCGCTCTGCCTGTCGTAGAGGAGTTCCCGTTTGATGAAACACCGCTCTCCGCGTTCAACCGGAATGCTCTGCTCCCGTTGCTGATCCGCAAGGAGGGCCGGGGAATTGCCTATTACAGCGCAACGATGCGCTATGCGCTTCCGTCCGAAGTTGTGCTTCCGCGGGACGAAGGCATCGGAGTGTTTGCCCGGATTGAAGACCTGGACGGCGTACCGGTAGCGGGGACAACGCTCGAACTCGGCAAGACCTATCGCTATCGAGTCACGCTGAGCACGTCCAGAAACCGTCAGATGGTAGCGCTCCGGGTTCCGGTTCCGTCAGGCGTTGACATCCTGGACGCGTCGTTCGTGACAACGGGTCGCTACGGTGAGGCCGGAGGTGTTAATCAGCGTTCCTGGACCCGCGAGACGGTGTACGGAGAAACCGACGAGTACGTGGCCGAGGGCACCGTACGGTTCTCGCCGTTTGGAGTCGACTGGAACTTCTACCGTCCTGTCCAACGGATCATGGACAATGAAGTGCGATACTTCTTTGACGAGTTCTACCCGGGCCATCAGGAGGTGACCTTCCTCTTCCGCACGACGACTCCGGGGATCTATCCAACTCCACCGGCATCGGCGCTCTGCATGTACGAGGAGGAGGTGTTTGGACGAGCAGGCGGCGCGCTCTTTGTCATAGCGGAGTAGCGTCCGTGGAGCGCTACCGTGTAACCCGGCTCTTTCACGTCACCTTCCTGCTGACGCCACTTCTCGTGCTCGCCGTGTGGGCCATTCTTGCGGTTACGCCCGATCCGGCTTTGGATCGATTTCAGAGCCGGCCATACAGCCTCACCATCACCGATCGCAACGCGGTTCCCCTCCGGACGCTCCCGCTTGCCGACGGCCTGTGGCGCGAGTATGCGGCTCTGGGCGCACTGCCGTCGCTTCTCGTGACGATCTTTCGGGAGGCCGAAGACGAACGGTTCTACGCCCATCCGGGGGTTGATCCGCTGAGTCTGGTACGAGCTCTCGTCCAGAACGCGCGAGCCGGACAGATAGTCTCAGGTGGCTCCACGATCACCATGCAGCTCGCGCGCCTGATCAAACCGCATTCAGGCGGCTTCGGAGGCAAAGTCTCGGAAGCGCTCTATGCGGTCCGGCTAGAGGCGAAACTATCCAAGAGAAAGATTCTGGAACTGTGGTTGAACAGCATTCCGTTCGGATCCCAGAGTGAGGGCGTTGCGAGCGCTGCTCAAAGGATTTTCGACGTGGATGTCACCGAGCTCTCAGCCGAGCAGATCCTTCTGCTGGCGGTGATCCCCCGACGCCCGGCCCGGTACGATCCCCGGGGCAATCCGGGCCTGGCCGCCGATGCCGCCCTGCAGCTTGCATCCCGGATCGGCGTTGAGGTTGGCACCTCGGCGGTGAGCGCGGCGGCGGCGAAGGCCGCCGCCCCAGGCCCCGCCGCGACCGTAGCCGGCCCCGGTTCGCCCCTCGAGGCCCCGCACTTTGTCCGGTACGTGGCATCGCAGTTTTCCGACGAACGTCTTGCACGGGGCACTCCCGTTCGTACGACGCTGGATCTGGACATTCAGCGAGCGCTGGAGGCCGCCATACGGGCGCGAATCGCTACGGCGGATCGGTACAGGATCGGGAACGGCGCCGGGATCGTGATTGACAATCAGACCGGGGAAATCCTGGCGTACGTGGGTTCGGCGGACTTTTCCGACGACGAGCGTTCCGGTCAGATTGACGGGGTGCGGATAGCGAGACAGCCGGGAAGTACGCTGAAGCCGTTCCTGTACGCGCTGGCACTCGAGACCGGGTTCTCAGCGGCTACCATCCTCCCCGATATCCCGACCGAGTTTGGCAGCCAGGAGATATACGTCCCGGAGAACTTCAATCGACGTTTCAACGGGCCGGTGAGACTGCGGACCGCGCTGGCAAGCTCGCTCAATGTACCGGCCGTCTACACCATCGAGCGGCTCGGCGTGGCGAACTTCGCCAACTACCTTCTGGAGCTGGGATTCACCTCCCTCGAAGATCAGATGAACTCGGTCGGCACCGGGCTCGCACTGGGAAACGCCGAGGTGACTCTCGCAGAACTCGCGAGGGCGTTCACCATCTTCGTCCGCGACGGATCGTTGCCCGAGCTGCGCTGGGATCTCCAGGTGGACAGTGATGCCGTGGGCGCGCGCCGGGTCATGTCCGAATCGACGGCGGGTATCATCCGCAGCATACTCTCCGATCAGCTGGCCCGTGTTCCGGGATTTGGAACGCGAAGTGTGCTGGATACGAGCTTTGAGGCAATGTTCAAAACCGGTACCTCCAGCCAGTTCAACAATATCTGGGCCCTGGGTTCCACCAGCCGGATGACCATAGCGATCTGGATGGGAAACTTCGGCGGCGAGACGGTGATTGGCGCCCCGGGCTCATCCCTGCCGGCCGCAGCCGCGATTGAGGTGCTGGGACTGTTCGCCGATCCGGGAAGCAAACTGCCCGATCCGCACGGAGTTCAGGAGATCGATATCTGCGCCACCAGCGGGCTGCAGGCAACGGAGCATTGTCCCGCCGTCCTCCCGGAGATCTTCGCCATCGGGGAGGAACCGGAGTGGTGCAGCTGGCACACCGGTCTTTCAGCCCCGGTGCGGTACCCTCCGGAGTACCAGAGCTGGGCCATCGAACGAGACCATTTCATTGAAGCTGGAAGTTCGGCCCCGTCCTCCCCGACCGGATCTCCCACGAGTCTCAGAATAGTCCGGCCCGCCGATGGCGCGGTCTTCTACGTTGATCCCACCATTGCGTCGGAGAGCCAGGCTGTCCGGGTCGAAGTTGTGTCGGGCTCCGGACCTATTCAGCTCTACGTTGACGAGGCCTTTCTTGCGGAAGGCGAATCTCCGCTCCTCGTCATGTTGCCACTGCGTTCCGGAACGGTTCGTCTCACGGCCGTCGCCCATCTGGAGGTCGTCCGCACTACCATCACCGTCAGATAGTCCGTCCCGAATGACTCGCCCGTGGTCTTGTTGACATCCTCCCACGGCGCCCTGATAATGACCGGCACTCAGGAGGCCCATGTCGATATCCATTCGACCGGTGAGGACTGATCGTGATCTCAAGCGGTTCATCAAGCTTCCGTGGTCCATCTACAGGGGTGATCCAAACTGGGTGCCACCGCTCATCGCGGATCAGAAGACGCTGTTGAGTCGGGAGCGAAACCCGTTCTTCCACCACGCATCGGTTGAGTACTTCCTGGCATTCCAGGGGCAGAGCCTCGTCGGCCGGATCGCCGCCATCCACGACCCTTCCTACATCGAGTTCCAGGGCGAGAGTGTCGGATTCTTTGGCTTCTTCGAATCGATTGACGACCAGTCGGTTGCCGACGCGCTATTCGGGGCCGCCTTGGAGTGGCTTGCCGGCAAGGGAGTGGCCGTCATGCGCGGGCCCACGAATCCCAGCACCAACGATACTCTGGGGCTCCTCGTAGACGCCTTTGACAAGCCTCCTGTTGTGATGATGCCCTACAATCCCAGCTACTACCCGCGGCTCTTTGAGGCGGGCGGGTTGACCAAGGCAAAGGACCTCTATGCCTACTGGGCGGCCGAGGATATTCCGATCGATCGTTTGGATCGATTCGTCGAATTGCTCAAGAAGCGACATCGGATCACCGTGAGACCGATCAATCTCAAGAAGCTGGACAGCGAAATAGAGCTGATCAAGTCAGTGTACAATGACGCCTGGGACAAGAACTGGGGGTTCGTGCCCTGGACCGATGAAGAGCTGAACCATCTGGGCGCCGACCTCAAGCCTGTCGCCGACCCGGGAATGGTTCTGATCGCGTACAAGGACGACGATGTCGCCGGCTTTTCCCTCTCACTCCCCGACTTCTATCAAGCGCTCATCCACGTAAGGAGCGGACGGCTGTTCCCGTTCGGGATTCTCAAGCTCCTCTACTGGCGGCGCAAGATCACACAGGTACGCGTACTGGCAATGGGGATTCGGCACAAGTACCGGAACCTGGGTCTGGATGCCCTCTTCTATCACGGGACCTTCCGGTACGCCGAGACGAAGGGGCAGCAGCGTTTCGAGTGTTCGTGGATCCTTGAGGACAATACCGCAATGCGGGCCACAATGAAGAAGAGGGGCGGATCGATCTACAAGACCTACCGCATGTTTGAAATGCCGGTCGGGTGACCGTGCGATTTGACCTCGCGGGCAAGCTGGTCATAGTCACCGGGGCCTCCAGCGGGCTGGGCCGGGCGATAGCCCTGCGTCTGGCGATGGACGAGGGCGCCGACGTCATTGTGGCGGCTCGCAGGAGAGAGAAGCTTGCCGAGATTGCCCGGGAGATCCGGGAGCGTTCCGGACGCAACGCCTACCCGGTTGCGGTGGACCTGGCGACGCCGGACGGACCGGACGCGCTGTTCCTGGCGGCTCGGCGCCTTGTCGCCGAACGGCGACGCGCCGAACGGGCCCACGCCGTGACTTCGCCCGAGTCCGGCGTCTTCGGTCTGGTCAACAACGCCGGGATAACCCACTACGGGGAGACAGTCGGGATGGATCGAGGCGCAATCGACTCGGTCCTGCAGATCAACCTGTCGGCGGCGATGCACCTTTCACGACTGTTCCTCCCGCTCTTTGTGGCCCGGGATCGCGGAGCAATCCTGAATATCACCAGCCTGGGGGCCGTTCTTCCGGTGCCCTATCAGGCCGCGTATGCGGCGAGCAAGCACGGTCTGCGTGCATTTACCGAGTCGTTGGCCGCCGAGGTCCGCGGGACCGGGGTAGTGATCTCATCGTTTGGTCCCGGCGGGATTGCCACCGAAATGATCGGTTCATCCGGGCTGGGCGGTCGAGTTGGGCCGGGGTCAGTTCTCCTCGCTGACCCTGCTGTGATAGCCGGCAAAGCCATACGCCATTGGAAGCGAGGACTGGTGAGCGGGACCACGGGCCTGTCACCGAGAATCGTATCGGCAGCCGCCCGTCTACCTGTCGGCTGGTTGATCCGCCGGATCGCTGCCAGACTCTACAAGCCTCAGGCGCCGCATTTACGGCAGACTCCGTGGGACCAGAGTTTCGCCGGCGATGAGTGCTTGTTCGGCACCGAACCCACGGACTGGCTCCGCACAGCTGCCGCTCAGATTCCGACGGGAAGGGCGTTGTGCATCGGGGATGGAGAGGGCAGAACCTCCGTTTATCTGGCACAACTCGGACACGACGTCAGCGTGGCAGATCTCACATCGTATCGGTTCGGTTCCAGTCGATGGGACCTGATTGTCTCTGCCTTTGTTCACATGTCGCCATCGCTGCGGATTGATGTCCACGCCAGGATGGTCGAGGCCATTGTGCCGGGTGGGTATCTGATCCACGAGTCCTTCGCTCCTGATCAGTTGAACTATCGCACCGGCGGGCCGACCAGACCGGAGATGCTTCCCGGGTTGGAGCGGCTCAAGACCGAGTTCGCCGGACTCGACTTCGAGACCGCTCTGGAAGTTGTCCGTCATATAGCCGACGGTCCGAGTGCCCGCGGCCCGGGTGGCTGCCGCAAGAGCGCCGTAGTTCAGATCATGGCGCGTAAGCCCCGTCCTGGTCTTGCACCGCAGCCCGCCGATCGATACTCTTGTCGATCGTAAGAAGATTGTGCAGTGTTACTGCATATATATCCGGCGGATCAAGCGGAATCGGATACGCAGTCGCGGGCGAGTTGATCCATGCCGGTGCACGGGTCACCCATCTCTCGCCGGAGGTGGTGCCGAAACTGTTCTTTGGAATCGTCGGCAGAGATCTGCGGAAAGCGCAGAAGAGCAAAGTCCAGATATCTGGCCAAGGGGAATCACGCGTATGAATGAAATTACTTCGCCGGCGACGGTCCTGCAGAAGTGTTTCGACTGGACAGTCGCAGCGCAGGCCCGTAAGAGCGGAATGTATCCGTTCTTCCGTCCCATAACGGAAGCCCGAGGAAGCAAGGTAATCATTGAGGGCAGGGAGTTCATCATGGCGGGCTCCAACAACTACCTCGGCCTTGCCACGGACCCGCGAATGAAGGAACGAGCAGCAGCAGCACTCGAGCACTACGGCACGAGCTGTTCCGGTTCTCGATTCATGAACGGGACTCTCGCACTGCACGAGGAACTGGAGGCTCGTCTGGCGGCCTTTGTCGGGAAAGAAGCGGCGCTTTGCTTCACGACAGGCTACCAGACCAACCTCGGTTCAATTTCGGCCTTGATCGGGAAGGACGACCACGTCATCTCCGACAAGTACAACCACGCGTCGATCATGGACGGCATCTTCCTGACGAGCGGGCTGAATCGATCGGTGAACGTGCACCGGTACAAGCACAACAACATGGAGGATCTGGAGCGGGTGCTCTCACGAATACCGAAGGATGCAGCAAAGCTGATTGTCACCGATGGCGTGTTCTCCATGGAAGGTGACATCGTGGACCTTCCGGGTGTTCGCAAGCTTGCGGATGCGTATCACGCAGCCGTCTATCTTGATGAGGCGCATGCCATTGGCGTGATCGGCGCCACAGGCAGGGGCACGATGGAGTACTACGGAGACACGACCCTTGCAGATCTTGTCATGTGCACTTTCAGCAAGAGCCTCGGTTCAATCGGTGGTTTCATTGCCGGCGAACATATTGTGATTGACTACATCAAGCACTTCGCGCGGCCGCTGATCTTCTCGGCGAGCATGCCGCCGGCAAACCTGGGTGCGGTGATGGCGGCACTGGACATCATCGAAGCCGAGCCCGAGCGAGTTGCCCGGCTGCAGGAGATAGCGGACAAGATGATCAAGGGCTTCACCGATCTCGGATTCAATGTCGGTACGGCCGAAACTCCAATAGTTCCGCTAATCATTGGGGATTACGAGAAGACTCTCCTGTTCTGGAAGAACCTTTTTGAACGTGGTGTGTACGTGAACCCGGTCATCAGTCCCGCGGTTCCGCCGAACCGTTCACTGATTCGGACGAGCTATATGGCAATTCACGAGGACGACGAACTGAATACCATCCTCGAGATATCCGGTGAGGAAGGTCGCAAGCTGGGGATCATCGCGTAGTTCTGCGCTCCCACAGGGACGTGTCCAACTCGTACTCATTGATCTTGTTCAGCAGGGTCCGGCGAGTAATACCCAGCTCGTCGGCCGCGTTCTGCCGATGCCCCTCGTGACGATGAAGCGCCTCCACTATGGCTTCGCGCTCCATGTCGTTCAGGGTTCCAACTCGCGGCCTGCGTCCTGCCGGTTCGCCAATCGGGAAGTCGCGGGGTTGAAGTTCCGTTCCGTCGGCCAGGATCATTGCCCGCTCAATCAGATTCTCCAGTTCTCGGACATTGCCGGGGAAGCGGTAGTTCTGCAGCCGAGCAATGGTTTCCGGCGAGATGCCGCTCACCGCACTGCCGGTTTTTTCCCGGTACCGCCGGATGAAATGCGCGACGAGCGACGTGATGTCTTCCGGTCGTTCGCGAAGTGGCGGGACCTGAAGCTGAATGACGTTCAACCGGTAGTAGAGATCTTCTCTGAATGCACCATCGGCGACCTGTGCTTCCAGGTCTCGATTGGTAGCCGCAACGATTCGGGCATCAATGGGGATTGTGCCGGTGCCTCCGAGGCGTTGGAGCTTGCGATCCTGGATCACCCGCAGAAGTTTCACCTGAAGATGGAGCGGCATCTCCCCGATCTCATCCAGAAACAGTGTCCCTCCAGCCGAAAGTTCGAACCGACCCTGCTTGCGACCGTCGGCGCCGGTGAAGGCTCCCCGTTCGTAGCCGAATAGCTCGCTCTCCAGAAGCTGATCCGGTATCCCGCCCAGATTGATTGGCACGAATGGTCCGTCGGCCCTCTTTGATTGGTTGTGCACGTAGCGCGCGATGACTTCCTTCCCGGTCCCGGTTTCGCCCGTGACGAGGACGGTTGAATCAGTCGGTGCAACCCGCAGTGCCAGTTTGTATACCCCCTGCATCAGGGGGTTGCTGCTCTCCCAGAGTTCGGTGCCGTGCGCGGATACCTGGACCTGCCGCCTGATCACCTGTTCGTCGCCCGCCCGGCGGATTCGGAGCAGGAGTTCATCCGGGTCAAACGGCTTCACCAGGTAGTCGACCGCCCCGAGCTTCATTGCTCCCACGGCATCCTGCACATCGCCGTACGCGGAGACCATGATCGTGGGGACGTTCGGTCCCTCCTCCTTCATCCACGTGAGGAGCTCAATCCCATCCATGCCCGGCATTCGAATGTCCAGTACCAGAACGTCAAAGTGTTCCTGGGTCAGCAGCTTCTGGGCCGCAAGTCCGTTGGACGCTGTTTCGGCGTCCATGTTCTCGGTCCCGCAGAGCTCCGCAACGGAACTGCGGATATTGGGCTCGTCATCAACGATCAACACTCTCATCTTTCTTTCCTTTTAGCCTGATAGTCATTTCGGTTCCACCGCCATTCCGTTCATGGACGGCGATCGTGCCGCCGGCCTCCTCCACGAAACGACGAGTAACGGCGAGACCGACGCCGGACCCGTGCGTCTTGGTGGTGAAGAAGGGATCAAACACCCGCTCCCGGTCCTCTTCACTGATTCCCGGACCTCGGTCCGCCACCGTGATCTGAACCTCCCCGCCTTGCCGTGACGTTCGAACTTCTGAGATATGGATCTCCACGACATCCTCCGGTGGCCCGGCATCGGCGGCATTCTGCAGTAGATTCGTGAGTATCGATCGAAATCTCTGCGGATCCATCTGGACTTCCACGGGTTGTCTGGGTGCCGATACGGCGATCTCAAACGGGAGCCGTTCGGCCAGTTCAACCGCGACGACGTACGGATCCAGCGAGACCGGATTGCCGGCTCCGCTCTTGAGAAACTCGCGAACCTGATCGGTGAGGTCGCGAATCCTCGCGAGTTCCTCATCCAGCACGGAGAGGCGGTCGTGATGCTGATTCGGGATGGTTCGTCGAAGCAGCGCCGTCTGCATTTGAGCGGCGGTCAGCGGGTTCCGAATCTCATGCGCCAGGGTTCGAGCGGCTTCGCCGAGACGAGCCAGTCTCTGTTGATCGGCCTGGGCTCTCTGCACCCGCTGCAGTCGACTGAAGAGAAAGGTGACCAGTATCAAAACTGCCGCGGTCAATGATCCGCTTCCGATGAGTGCCGCGTTCTCCAATCGGTAACGACGCACGCTCACCGAGAGATCGTAGTCCAGCAGGGCGAATTTGTCGGACTCTCGTACCCCCGGTGTCAGCGGTGCTCCCGTGATTGGGGATGTCCGGTGCTGTCCGCGAACAGCGCCCGCCGGCGATGCCGGTATCCGGCTCCCAATCGGACGGAGAAGCCGCAACTGTCCGTCCGTCCGTTGTATGTCCGCTGCCGTTTCAGGGAGGCGGACAGTCTCCGGTGCCGAGCCCTCACGGTAGAGAGGATTACCGTTCCAGTCGTACACGCCGAAACCAACCACATCTGCG
>JAHOYX010000051.1 GCA_019038705.1 Spirochaetales bacterium | reverse complement strand
CCCCTGACACATTCTTGAGAGTCTCGCCGATGTCACCCCCGTGCGTCGCATGATACCGATAGAGGTGTACGCCATAACTCGTAGACAGAACGAGGACAATGACTGGAACCATCATCGTGTTGGTCTGCACCGTGTACCCAATGAGAGGGAATAGCGCCAGCGTCCAGATAGCCGGAACGGCGGAGACGAGTGAGAGCGCCACTCCTGCCACTATGGATCGGGTAATCAGCATTTCCACGATCATTATGAATAGGAGCGCGAGCGAACCGAGAACGACAACTTCACGTGACACAGTGCGAGCAACATACGCTTCCATGACCGCATCACCGAAGAACCGGACATCAAACTCCGCAAGGGCTTCTTCAAGCCGCTCAACGTACTCAGTCGGGTTGACGCCATCCTGCGGCACCGCATACGTGAGAAGCGCTTTCTGGTCGCGGGAGACAAAGAACTTGCTGAACAGTGGGGTATTCATCACACGGCCGGCAAACTCGCTCAGATCCGGATCGGTCTCCGGTGCATAGAGCTGTCTCTGCACGAAAGCGTCCTCTTCAACAAACAGATCCGGCATGTTAGCCAGACCAAGCACATGGCTCGTGCCGTCAACATTCAAGGCTTGCTCTGTGAGAGCACGCACATCTTCGATGTCCTCGGGCCTGAACAACTCCGGGACATCCAATGCGATGATGATGCTGTCATTTGCGCCAAACAACCCCTGCACCTGTCGCTCGCTTATTCGATACGGATCGTCTTCCGGAAGAAACAGCGTGAAACCGGAGGCGAAGTTCGTGCGCGAGATCGGCAGGACGCACAGCAGCGTCAGGAGTATCAGCGGATAGACAACCCAGTGGCCTAGTTTCCGGTTGAGCCTGTAAGGGATCGATGAGAGGTCCGTGCGCAATGTTGTCTCCATTGTCCTGTTGAAAATCGACGCAAGAGCAACACGCGGAACACTCAGCTACGCCTTCTAGGTACCATACCGAATTGTGGATTGCTGTGAAAGGTGAGCAGGTCGTTGACCACCGCAGACGCAAAATGGGCCAGGAACGGGACCCATACTGTTCCCGTGTCCAGCGCGGCAATCGCAAAGATAATTCCCAGCGGAATGCACCCGAACGCCTCGATTGGACCGTTTGGGATATGGAGCGCAGCGTACAGCGCTACTGATAGAGCGACTGCCGGCCACACGCCGAGCACTTCAGCTCCAAGAAGGACAAGGTAACCACGGTACCCGAATTCGTACGCGTAGAGGTACAGCGCCCAGCTGGCAACATTGAGTGCGTGATCTCCGCGTGTCCATTGGCGCGCGCGGATCTGAGGATAGCTGCGCTGTGTGGCGGGGGAATTCCTCGATAGCAATGACACCAGCGACAATCCCGCCGACAGACTACCAATCCAGAGGAGTGACCGAAGGTTGAAGACGGGCATCCATCCGCAAGAGCTCAGGGATCTGTCCAGAACCGTGATTACCAGGATGGCTGGAACAACACCAATCAGGAGCGCAAACAGGCCTCTCTTTGCCAGGATCCGGGAGACCTCTCCGCGACGTTCACTACTCCAACTCGAAAAGAAACGGCGAAAAGATTCAGAGGAGGTCGCGAAGTGGTACAGAAGGTAGAGCGAAACAAACGACAAGATAACAACCACGGGAACGGCGGCTTCCGTTTGCCACGGTAGCGCAGAGCGAATACTCTCCATTGGTCACCTCCCGGCAGCTATCGCGTAACGAGCAGATATTGCTGATGAGAGAAGGTGAACCCTCGGCGAAAAACGAGTTCGTAGAGGCGCACGAATAAGTGATGTGGATGCAACAGATAGTACAGGATCCACCGCCACAGAGGCGGCGCAGGAAGTTCGTGGTCCTTGTCTCCACTCAGCAGATCTTTGAGTGTGATTCGCTCACTCTGGTGGAAATCGTTCACGACCCTGAATCCGATCTGCGTGAACAGTCGGGCCGCCTGCCGAACCGATATGTCCCGTTTGTGGTGCGGGTTTGCCCAATCACACGTTAGAGACGATGGGAAACAGAGGATGCAGACTCCGTCTGGTTTCAGGGCTTGCCGCATCCAGGTGAGAAAACCGACGACGTCATCGACATGCTCGATTGTCGCGATGCTCACAATCGCATCGAACTTGCCCAGGGTGTCCAGAAAGGCCGGATCGTCCGCGCTGCCCACGCGGAACGTGATTCCGTCCTGACCATAGGTCTCTTGCGCGTATGAGACCGCGTTCTCTCCGATGTCTACGCCTACAGCCTCGCCAAGTTCCGAGAGCATTGAGGACCCGTAGCCGGAGCCGCACGCCATATCCAGAATCCGGATCGGACCCGTCGTGAATCGCTCGCGGAGCCAACCTACTGCGACTTCGTATCGCTCGAAGAAGACTCTGAGAACTGTGTGCTGGAACTCATTTGAGGGATCGATTTCTTTGGGATAAAACCGGTCATCCTGGACCCAGGCCATTTGGATCTCCTTTTCGAACCCGAAGCTACACTTGCGGATGGAAGTTGTCAATGACGCGACGTCCCGGCCGACTGTCGGACAGTTGTGCGGCTCCGTCATACCTTGTACGGTGGGGCACGTGAAAATTCTAGTCACAGGAGCCACCGGCTACATTGGCTCAAGACTCGCTGTCCAGCAGGCCGACGCCGGAGACACCGTCCACATTCTGTATCGCAGCAGACAAAAGGCCGCGGCCGTGGCTCATCCGAATATCGTGGGTTTTCCCGGATCGATATTGGATTCGGATTCGGTGAGAGCTGCCATGAAGGGATGCAGGCGCGTGTTTCATGTGGCCGCCGTTACGTCGATGTGGGAACCAGATTCCCGGGTGTACCATCAGACCAATGTGGAGGGCACGGAAACTGTGCTGCGCGCGGCCATGGAATGCGGCGTGGAACGGGTGGTGTTTACCTCGACCGCGGGGGTGTTCGGGCCCTCACTGGATGGGCCTGTGGACGAGCACCATGTACGGTGGCTGCCGCCGTTCTCGGACTACGACAGAACCAAGATGCTCGCCGAAGAGAAAGTCCTCAAATACGTTTCTCTGGGACTGGATACCGTCATTGTGAATCCGACCAGAGTGTTTGGACCAAGCGGCAACAACAAGCTGGCAACACTCAACGGGTTCATCAAGATGTACATCGAGGGTCGTTGGCTCCTGTTGCCGGGAAACGGCAGGTGGATCGGCAACTACGTATACATCGACGATGTGACCCTTGGACACAGGCTGGCTATGGAGAGCGGGAGATGCGGTGAGCGATACCTCCTGGGTGGCGCCAATCTGTCGTACCTCGATTTCTTTGATCTGATCGGGAGAGATACCGGGAACCCACGTTTTCTGATGCCCGTGCCCCTGGCAGCCATGTTGCTCTTCGCGCGGCTGCAGATCGTGAAGACCCGCCTCAGTGGCTCGCCCCCGCTTCTCACCCCGGCCTGGGCCCGTCGCATTGGCCACGACTACGTCATATCAAGTGACAAGGCCGGCGAGGAGCTCGGCTATAGCCCCCGTCCAATCGACGAATGCCTGTCAGAGACCGTCCGCTGGATCAGGGAGTCAGACGGCTGATCAGCGGGAGCTGCAACTGACCCGCGGCGTAATCCTGGGCGCCACCCCTCGTGCCGATATCAGAGAAACTCAGATAACGTAGTAGCTTTCTCCAATTCCTCTGTTACAATCGAGGCACATACCCTATGGGAACTACTTGATGCGAATAGCCATTTTTTCCGACAGTTACCGCCCTGAAATCAACGGTGTTGTAACATCCGTGGATACCGTCTGCGACGAACTGCGGGAGCAGGGCCACGAGGTATACATTTTTGCCCCGCGGTACTTCGGGCGCAGAGACGACAACCCGTGGCATGTCCGATTTCCCTCGATTCCATTCCCGTTTCCTCAGATGAAGGAGCGGCGGGTGTCCCTCCCGTGGGGCGGCGCGCTCCGCAAGTTCGGCAAGCTCGAGATTGATGTCATTCACTCCCAGGTTCCCGGCACCAACGGGATCTACGCGTTGATTGCCAGTTGGCTCTGGCGAGTGCCGCACGTGCACACCTATCACACCCACTACATGGAATACACACACTACATGCCGTTCGCGCTCAACTTCTCCAAGCGGGCAGTGATATGGATTGCCCGCCATTTCTGTGGCCGATGTCAGCATGTGATCTCACCGAGTCACGGAATGCGGGAGGCTATCCTGGAGCATGGCGTTGACGCACCTGTCTCGGTCGTTCCGACCGGAATCGACATGCGGACCGACCAGGAAAGCCAGGCCCTCTCAGATCTTCTCACCAGGTACGACCTCGGAGACCCGGCCCGGGTGTCAGGCAAACGGCTCCTGGTGTCTGTCGGCAGATTGGGCCGAGAGAAGAATATCTGCTACCTCATACGGGCCCTCGCCATAATCAAGGAGCGTCACGATTTTCACTTCCTGATGATCGGCAACGGGCCGGACCGGAGCGAGATTGAGGAACTGATCGATCGACTTGGCCTTGGAGATCGCGTGACTCTCGTCGGATATGTGGGACACGAGGATATCTTTGCGTTCATACAGCAGTGCGACCTCTTCGTCTTTGCGTCGGTTACAGAGACTCAGGGACTCGTTCTGCTTGAATCGATGTCTGTGGGCACGCCGGTCGTCGCCATAGAGGGAATCGGTGTCTCCGACCTCCTCGAGCACAACACTGGTGGATTGGCCACTCGGTCCAGCATGGTCGATTTCACGAACGCCGTGGATCGAATGCTTAGTGACGATGAACTCCTTCACCGCAAGGGCGTGGAGGCTCTGGAAAGGGCACACGAGTGGTCCGTGGAGAATCAGGTGGCCAAGATCATCCGGATCTACCGGGATTCGATCGACGACTTCCGTCGGCACGGACTCCCACGGTTCCGCCGGCGTCAACGATACTAAACCACCCCGGGTTTCCCGGAGACACAAACCTATGAGAAGACTGTGTTATGAGAAAACAAGGAAGGTATTCATCAAAGGTTCGTGAGCGTGCTGTGAGGCTCGTGCCGGAGCACCGGAACTCGACTGCCTACCGCAAGAAACTGTCGTTTGGGTCTTGCAGCGCGAGATCATTCTTCTTACCATTCAGGTCTTGAAGCGCGAGATTGTTGTTACTAACCTTTCGGACCACCCCCCATTTCAGGGCACGCAGCAGGAAAAGCCGCCCGCCCGGGCGCGGTGAGCTTCCATGTATCTGATCGCGGGAGCAGGTATCACTGGCATCACCGTCGCGGAGCGTCTGGCCGCGCATGGCGAAGATGTGACGATTGTGGAGAAGCGTGATCACATCGGCGGTAACTGCTACGACTACCGGACGGCCGATGGAATCTTTGTTCAGAGGTATGGCCCGCACATCTTTCACGAGACGGACCAATCCATTGTGGAGTACTTGTCACAGTTCACTGATTGGCTGCCATATCGGCACAAGGTTGTCGCGCTCTACCGGGGCGAGTACTACCCGATCCCTATCAACAAGACCACCATCAGTCGGTTCTTCGGAGTCGATCTTGAGCACGAAGAGGCTGTCCGCCGTTTTCTTGCGGCAAAGCAGGTGGAGCTTGACGAAGTCCGAACTTCTCGCGACGTGGTATTGTCCAAGTACGGTGAAGAGCTGTACGAGGCGTTCGTCCGCCACTACACCAAGAAGCAGTGGGATCACTACCCGGAGGAGCTGGATCGCTCCATCCTGGAGCGGCTGCCGGTCAGATACGATGACAACCCCTACTACTTCAACGACGCATTTCAGGCGCTTCCGGGCGAAGGCTACACGAAGATGTTTGAACGCATGGTAGATCATCCTCGTATCCGGGTGGTGCTTGACACCGACTTTGCCGATGTCACGGATCGCGATTCTTATGAGAAAACTGTTTTCACCGGGCGTATCGATCAGTACTACGGCTTTGACCTGGGAGAGTTACAGTACCGATGCATCGATTTTCGGTTCGAGACACTCAATACAGAGCATTTCCAGCCGTATCCGGTGGTCAATTACCCCGGCCCGGAAGTGGAGTACACACGCTGCACCGAGTTCAAGCACTTCTACGGACTGGACGCTCCTCGGACTGTGATTCTGAGAGAATACCCATCGTGGGAAGGAGAGCCGAGCTACCCGGTGATCAACAAGGCCAATCAGGAGAGGTTTCAGCGGTACGTCGAACGATCTCGCAACGAGACTGACGTGGTCTTCGCCGGGAGATCCGGACGGTTTCGCTATCTCAACATGAACCAGGCGGTGCAGGAAGCTCGTGATCTCGCCACCTCGCTTCGGTCCGGAGCCTCGTCGTGAGAATCGTGCTACTGACCGCCGGTGTCCGCGGCATTGGGTCGTATTGCATCAACCTGTACCATATGCTCCGCGCTCAGGGGCATGAGGTACTGCTGGTTTCGGAGCGACCATGGGAGAAGGAACCTCTGGAATCGTTTCACCAGGCGCACTCTCTCATGCTCTTTGGCATGGCCCCGGTAGTCTACCGACCTGCGGAGTTGGTGGAGGCGGTAATGGCGTTCAGCCCGGACCTGATCCATCACCACTGGCCGTGCGGCACCATGGACCTCCTGTTTGGGATGATCGCTCGGCACAGGATTCCGTACGTGGTCACGATCCATGTCTCCCTCGCGTCAAAACAACATATCCTGGATCGCTTCTGGTACTTTCTCTTCTCCCGCTTCCGCAAATGGGTCCCGTACGCAGCGGCCGTAAACTGCATCAGTGATTTCGTGAAGAGCCAACTCGCCGAGCGGGTCCCCCTGCCTCCCGAACAGGTGCACCGGATCTATGCCGGCATCAACGAGCAGGTGTTCCGGCCCGATGCGGCCCAATCCATGGCGCAAGCGGACCCAGCGAGTCTTGATCGACCAATCGAGCTACTCTTTGTGGGCCAGATCATGCCGGAGAAAGGCATCGATCGTTTGGTGCGTGCAGCATTGCAGGTCTCTCGAGATCGATCTGATATCCGATTGACGATTGTCGGAAGGGGCCCTTTGGAGCGTGGACTCCGACGCCTCTCCCGTAACCACGACAACATTCGCTGGGTCGGCTTCCTCTCCGGGCAGGAGGCAATCGCCGCCTACTACGCCGCCTCTGACGTGACGGTCTTGCCGACCAGGTGGGACGAGGCGTTCTCACTCGTGCCAATTGAGTCATTCGCATGCGGAACACCGGTGATCGCGACCGCCCGCGGCGGCACTCCTGAACAGGTGACCGATGGCGTAACCGGCTACCTGCTGCGTGATGCGTCTGTCCAGGAACTCACGACACGATTGGGGGGACTGGATCTCCAGACGCTCCGGGGGATGCGGCCGGCCTGCCGCGAGTTGGTATTGCAGCGGCATACGCTGGCAAAGATGGGGCAATCCCATGAGGAACTCTATCGCCACATTCTTGAGAAGCCCCCGGCCCATAGATAGCCATGTGGCGCCGTGGTATCTTGACAGCGGAGTAGAAATGCACAGACACCACAGGCTCATTGGCGCCGCAATTGTCCTGCTTTTGGTCTGCACAGGCATAACGTTCGCCGACAGCCTGCGTTATGTACCTCTGGACGATCCGGTCTACGACTTCCTGGAATACGCGCGTGTCGCTGGACGACTGGACTCTCTGCCACGTATTCGACCCTATTCCCAGGGAGACGTGACACAGATGCTCGGCGAGGTTCTGGAATCTGCGTCTGATTCGTCGGATGAGTGGGTCTCGGCACGCGCCGGAGAACACCTGGCACGGATGGATGGACCGCGACAAAGCGTCGTGACCGGACACTTCGGGGAAGAAGGGACCGTGACCGTTGACGCCGGTGTTTCCCTCACAACGGACGTCGCACTCAACCGCCTGCGCGACACGATCCCCACATTCACGACACCCTTTACGCTCGCCATCGGGCTTGCCGATGACGTGCATATCTCCCTGGACGTGACCCCGGCGTTCGCCTACTGGGCATGGTACGCTCAGCCGTACAGGCGCTACGATCCGCAATTGCTGTCGGACTACTACACCTACACCTACTGGTTCGATACGGACACCGGCTCTTTCAATCACAGCGGGTTCCATGAGCCCGGGCGCCCGTCGTTCCGGATCATGTTCGAGACCCTCAATCAGTTTTCGGTGGACCTGGACTACCTCAGACTCCATGCCGGTCGTCAGGCGCTGGACTGGGGCCCGAGCAACGTCTCCAACCTCCTGCTCTCCGGCACCGCCAAACCCTACGACCATCTGGGATTCACGATGCCGCTGGGAAGTTCGGGCACATTCTCCTGGATGACCGGCATCCTGCAGGACTTCGCCTGGGAGTCCGGCCCAATGGAAGAGCGGTTGCTCACTGCCCATCGCGTTGGCTATCAGATAACCGACTGGCTCTACCTGGCGATTTACGAATCGGTCATCTACGATCTCTCGTTCGAATTGGCGTATTTGAACCCCCTGTCGTTTTATTACGTCACCGAGGTGACTCAGGGCTCCGACGACAACAAACTCGGCGGCGCGGACGTGATTGTGAACCTGCCGAACGTGGAGTTCTACGGCTCGTTCTTCGCAGACGACTGGGATGCAGGGCGGCTGCTCTCCCTCAATAGCTCTCACAACGAATGGGCCGGCATCATGGGGGCGCGAACCGCGGGGCTTTTCCTTCCGGGGTTAGCGCTCAACCTCGAGTTGGTGTATCTGAGTCACTGGATGTATACCCACTTCACGTGGGTGGACGCGTCGAATGTCGGCAAGAGCTACCAGCACTATGGAACGCCCGTGGGGCACTACCTGGGACCGAACTCGTGGATGGCACACCTGAGCGGCCGTTACGACTTCACGGCGGGAACGTGGGGCGAAACCGCCGTCAGGTTGATTCAGGACGGACGGGGTGATATCAACACTCCGCCCAATTGGACGGAGGAGGCGGCACTCCACGAGGTCACGGACTATCGAGACATCTACTACACTTTCCTGGATCGTGGCAAACCGGGGTTCACCGTCGACACCACGTTGGACTGGACACTCTCCGGACACCATGACTTTCCCGGAGTCGGACTGTCACTGGAAGTCGATTATACGGTGCAATACTCGTTCTCACAGGCAACCGAGGACATGTCACGGATTGCAGGCTCCGAGCTCTTGGACCATTATCTGAGCTTGCAGGCCAATTGGTCTCCCGGCGCGTTGCTGCGGGTTCCTGAGTAGGTTCCCTTATCGGGAGGCTCCCGCGCGCAGCGTAACGTGCACCGCCGCCTGGATGTCGGAGCGAGACACGCCGGGCTGGTGTTCCAGGTTCGAGTCAAAAACCAGGTAGACCGATCCCCCCACGGTTACCATTGGCAGCGGTGTATAGTCGGCATGGAGATCCACCACGTGCGAGTGCCAGGCCGTTCCGGTGGGGGTTTCTTCGCCTGGCGTCTCTGCGTACGTGCTCTCAGTTCCCTTCTCTCCCTTCCTGATGTAGGAGTAGGCAATCTGCGCCTCCACCCGTGGCGGACGTTCATACGATATGCCCACCGACACCAGTTGAGTGTCTGGTCCTGTGTAGTAACCAATCGGTTTATCCACGTAGATCATCTGGTCCGGCTCAATGTACGACCAGATTCTCCGACGGCTTACAAACTTGAGCAGCGGATGATAGCGGTTATAGAGCAGCGGGTCGGTTAGCACGTACTCGGCGTATCCTGAAAAGACACCGAACGGCGTGGCATACATTCCGCGTACACCGCCCAGCCAGCCGGTCGCTCCCGGATAGTTGCCGCCGTCTTCATACGAGGTGTCGAACTCGTTCAGAAAGTACTCGCCATAGAGTTCGACTCGCGGAATCGGAACAAGGTTGAACCCCAGAAGGAAGGAGTCGTTGCTGCGCTCGTATTCGAACCAGTTGTGGAAAATCATGAGCGGGTTGAAGTCCCGAATTTGCGGATACTGACTCCCAAACATGATCGCCTCGGACGCGAAGATCCCGATCTGTGGCAAGCGTGGATAATTCACCAACGGACGGATCTCAAGGTGGTGGACCATGAGCGCCTTGTACGGCAGACCGTAGTCCTGCAGCCGCATGAAATACTCGCCGGAACTTAGCCGGGCCAGGTCGGTGGGTGTCAGCCACGGCTCCAGGTACACGTAGGTGGTCGTGCCCTTGAAGAACCGCCAGTTCGTGGAGAGGATGATCGAGTCATAGTAGTCGGGGAAATCAGAGAGTAGCAGGTTGCCCGTGCTTCCGTTGCCCACGTCCATGAAGTCACGGCCATACGTGAGGTGCCAGTGTGGCCCGCCGGTGGAGATCAAGGCCCGGTGCGGGAAGTACCAATCCAGCTCCAGAAGGTTGGACTCCGGAGAGAACCAGTTCCAGTAATTCCCCTGCGCCGGCGCAGGCGCTGTCTCGCCGCTCGTATACGTGATTGGCTCCCACCGTCCGGAACTCAGTCGATAGTCCTCCTTCAGGGTGAAGGTTACATTTGCATAAACCGAGTCGAAAAACCAGAGTTCCAGCGGAAACGACAGCATGGGCTTTCGATCGCCCCGCGAGAAGATGTACTCGCTTTCCGCGTCGGTTTTGGCGTAGTACTCCAGGCTTGTCTGCAGGCTGCTGGAAAAGCCCAGTCCGCCTGCGGGATTCACCACCATTCGCGGCTGTAGCCGGTCGATCAGAAGCTCGAGCAGCTCGTGTCCAGGGCCAGATAGCCTGTCAAGCGGAATGAGATCGATGTATTCGTTGAACTCCTCTGCCGAGTACGGTCTGAACGACGACGGCTGCGGCAGCCCAACCTCGAGTAAAAGCAGGTCCAGGTAGCGATACGCCGGGTCATCCACCGGGATGATTTCCTGCCGATTTGCCTCCTGCCCGGAAACCGCCAGTGCAAACACCACACCCAACACAATCGCGGTGACCCATCTGCTGATCCGCATAGTGTGGCCAGTATACCCAGCTATTGGGGCTCCTGGAATAGTACGCCGAGAGTCTCGGTGAGCGCGAGTGCGTCGACCGAGAGGTAGGGAGCGAACTGCACGTCCCAGCCACCGGCTGGAAGTAAATCTGTTTGATCGTCGCTCCAGAGCATGTAGAGATTGAATCCGATGTCTATCCCCGGCATGTGGCCAACATCAACTGCGAGCTGCAGCACGTTCTGTGATGATGGATCGCCGGTCGGCGTATCTACATAATCATCCTCCAGACTGAGGTACTCATCGTCGATGGAGAGCTCTCCCTGAACGTAGTGGTACAAACCAAGCTCGACGGAGAACGATTGCGGTCTGCGTAGCGAGCCCCCTACAAAGAACATTCTGGTGTCCGGCCCGAGGAAATATCCGAACGGCTTCACGATCCACTCGGCCGGGTTTGGGTAGTTTCCACGCGCAAGCCGATGATACGAGTACGTTGTGAGATTCGTGTCGCGATTGTACAACCAGGGATCGGTATGCACGTATTCCACGTTTGCTCCCAGATACCCGATGCGGAGAGGCATCGAAACGAGCGAGCCCAACAAGTAGCCGGAGCTCGTGGGACGGCCGTCACCATCCAGCTCGGTCTCTATCTCGGTATTCACCAGCTCACCGTAAAGATGCAGGCCCTCAATTGGCGTGAGAGCGACTTCGACAAGCAGCCCGATGTTGCCGTACTTGTCTGGAAACCAGTTGTGAAATATGAAGAACGGATTGAAATGCCTCAGTTCCGGGCGCCGGTTCCCGAACATGATCGCTTCTGTGACGGATATTCGGGCAACATCGAGTATTCGCACATCAAACCGATGCGCATAGAACGCCTTGTACGCATCTACGAAGTAGCTCTCTGCTTCATCGCCCGCGGTATATGCGTCCATTCCAATGTACGAGACGGTATACTTGAAAAAGTCCCAATACAGGTGCGCGGTCAACGTATCGTAGTAATCCGGATAGTCGCTTACCAACAGACTCCCGGTCGTTCCCGATCCCCATTTCATCTGATGTCTGCCATACAACACGTTCCAGTGGTGGCTACCGAGGGACACAACCGTATTCAGTGGGACGTTCCAGTCGAGCTCGGCAAACGTCCGCTCCGCGGAGAAGAGGTTCGTGTAGTTCCCCGGGACATGAACCATCCCGTGGCTCTCCTTCATCGCCACGTCCGTCTTCGCGTAGAGAAAATCGAGAAACCAGAACTCGAGGGGAAGACTCGCCATACTCAGTCGGTCTTCGTATCCATGTTTCCACACCGAATCGGCATCAAACTTGAAATACCCTTCGAGACTTCCGTTCATGTTGGCTTGAACCGACAGCGAGTCGGCCAGCCGAAACACTCCCTCCGAATCAAGCTCGTCCTCGAGTGCCCGGTAGGCGTTCTTTCCGTGCTCGCTCAAAGAATCGTAATCGACCCGTTTCAGAAAGAGCAGGATCTCCTCTGCTGACGCCGGCTGTGTCGGGAATGGAGGGGTCCATGACGATTCCAGATAGAGTACTTGCATCCATTCATACGCTTCATCCCCAACGTCAAACAGGCGCTGCCGATTCTGCGAAAAAAGAAACGCGGGAAGAAAGCACGAAAGCAGGAAGACCGACATGATCTTGCGCAGCATGCCTCGATTGTCGGGTATTCTTCCGGAATGGGGAAGCCGGTGCACTCACCTCGTGGCGGGAAAGTGACGATACATCGAGCTCCCTCAGGTATCTCCAGATCGGAGCGCACACTCTGTCCGCCCGCCTTGTGCTGCTGACACCGGTTGTGATGCAGCTTGCATTCATGCTTCAGGTGGGGATCGAGGCGCTCTTCAGGAGTGGTCGGATTCCAACGTCGTATTCTCTGATGGCGATCCGTGACTGGTCGAGTGGGCGGCCACGGTTTATGTGCGCTGGCCGTGAGGTTATACTGACGACATGAAACACCTGTATCGAGCCGTCGTGATCCGGATCATGATCGTGATCCTGGTATTGGCCGTAACGTCGTGCCTCGTCACGCCGGCGCCGCCAACCGGAGACGGACAGGAGGCCGGTTCAGGACCTGCGGACGGCACACCGGCCGGCGGTGATCTCGAACCGATTGAGGCGACTGGACCGGATCGCGGAAGCGATGCTGGTTCTGCCGGCGACGCCGAATCTGCCGGGACCCCCGAGCCTGGCAGCGACCTCGGAACGTTGTTCGCCGGTGTGATTCCGGATCCGGAAGGGACGTCGTCACCGCGGACCGTCACTCCCGCGGATGCCTCACCGAGACCTGACGAGATCCCGCTGCGGGTGCTCGCCGCAGGCAGCCAGAGCGCAGTTCGCGTACCCGTGGCGGTCACCATAGAAAGCCAGGCTGGCCTGGAAGAAGTGTGGTCTGCGATACACGCCAATCAACTCAGTCCGCCCGAGGCCCCCGAAGTCGATTTTGGATCTGAGACGGTCATCGTCCTGATCCTTGGTGAACGCTCCTCCGCCGGGTACTCGGTCCGTGCGGCGCGGATCGCGCTGCAGAACAACGCTGTGGATGTCCGGGTAGAAGTTACGCGTCCCGGTCCCGATGTCATGACGGCGACGGTCCTCACCAGTCCCTTTGAGCTGTCGACGATTCAGATCACCGGTGTGCCGGTGACCTTCATCGGGGACGACCTACGGGATGGATACGACGAGTGGTAGGTGAGAGTTCCGGCAATTCACCGATACGTTCTCTTCCAGGGGTGACGTTTCGTTTCCAGGTAGTCCGCGACGGCTGTTTCCAGAGTACGGGCGGCGAGCTCGGCACAATGCTCTTCCTTCAGGCCACCGAGGGCGGCGATGATGTCACCCTTGCTCACCCGTCGTGCTTCAGCAACGGTCTTGCCGGTAGCCAACTCAATTGCCATGCTGGTAGCCGCCCGAGAATTGCTACAACCATCGGTAACGTAGGTCGCCCGACTGATTACGTCATTTATGACCCGCAGCCAGATTTCAACGGTGTCACCGCAGGGACCGGTAACGCGGGCATGACCATCCGCCCCAGGCATATCGGTGAAATTGCTCCGGTCTGTGGCATGCTTGATAAATTGCGCTGAGTATTCCTCTTCCACTCTAGTAAGTTCCTTTCAACTTAGTCGCAGGGGTTCGTGTCGGTATCTACGACGCCATTGGCCCCGCCGCGCCTACTCCAGTTCTTCCAGATATGCCTGCAGTTTCACGAGCTTGCCCGCGAACTCATCCCGCTTTCGTCGTTCCTTCTCCACGACCTCATCGCTCGCGTTGTTCAGGAAACCCTGATTGTTGAGCTTCTTCTCGGACTGCTGCAGAAGCTTCTCTGTTTTGTCTACACTGCTCCGAAGCTTCCTGAGTTCGGCATCAAGGTCAATCGCGTCACGTACATAGACATAGGCTTCAAACCCGTTGCCGACAACGGTCACGCTACCGGCTCGATCAACCTCGTCGGTGCCGAAGCTGATCTCCTGCGCGGTCGTAAGCAGCCCGATGAGATTGACGTTGGAACGCAGGTAGTCCAGATGAGCAAAGTCGATTTCAGACCGGACGGCAAACCGGACTTTCTGCGAGGGTGGCACGGTAAACTCGCTGCGAAGGGATCTTACCAGGCGAACAAGCTCCTGAAGGGAGGCAAACGCCGATGCTGCCTCCGGGGCTCGGCGCTCATCTTGCACCGTCGGGTACCCGGCCGTAATCAGGGCGGCCGGCCGGGCGCTCTCAGGAATCTCGGGCAGTTGCTGATAGATCTCCTCGGTGATGAAGCTCATGAAAGGGTGGAGCAGCCGGAGGCTCTCCTCCAGGACGCGGACAAGCAGGGTCACCGCTCTGTCCTTCTCCGCTTCGTCATCGGCATAGAGCGACTGCTTGCTTGCCTCGATGTACCAGTCACAGAAGTCGTTCCAGAAGAACTCGTAGGAAAGTTGTGCTGCCTCATTGAACCGATAGACCGCCATGGCGGCGTGGACTGACTCCACCGTTTCGTTGAGTCGGTGGAATATCCACTTATCGACGTCGGTCAAGCTCAGTGAACTGATTGGCAGGAGCGTCCGCCCCTCGAGATTCATGAGGAGATAACGCGCCGCATTCCAGATCTTGTTCCCGAACCGGCTACCGAGCCCGAAGCTCTCCTCATCAATGAGCACGTCCTGACCTTGCGCCGCCAGGAAAGCAAGCGTGAACTTCAGTGCGTCGGCCCCGTACCGATCGACAATCTCCAGTGGATCGATACCGTTGCCGAGGCTCTTGCTCATCTTCCGGCCCTGTTTGTCCCGAACGAGGCTGGTGATGTAGATGTCCCGGAAGGGAGCTTTGCCGGTGAACTCCATGCCGGCCATGATCATCCTGCTGACCCAGAAGAAGATGATGTCGTATCCCGTTACGAGGGCAGTCGTCGGGTAGAAGTCGGCCAGGTCCTTCGTTTCTTCAGGCCACCCCATCACCGAGAACGGCCAGAGCCAGCTGCTGAACCAGGTATCCAGCACGTCGGGATCCTGCCGCCACTTCCCGCCATTTTCAACGAGCTCGGACGGATCCGGGTCGTCACGACCGCACCGCTCTTCCCCGGTCTCGTCGTTGTACCAGACCGGAATGCGGTGCCCCCACCAGAGCTGGCGGCTGATGCACCAATCACGGATGTTATTCAACCAGTGTTTGTAGGTGTTCTCCCATCTCTTGGGGTAGAACACGATGTCACCGGCTTCCCATGCCGCAAGTGCCTTCTCCGCCAGCGGGCGCATTCGTACAAACCACTGTTCGGAAAGGAATGGCTCAATCGGAACGCCGGTGCGATAGCAGTGCCCAATCTGGTGAACGTGCTCCTCGTCACGGACAAACGCTCCGGTGGCCTTGAGGTCGGCTACAACCGCCTTGCGCGCCTCCGGCACTGTCATCGTGCGATACTTCTCCGGCACATTGTCGTTCAGAGTGCCGTCGATATTGAGGATGTTGATCATCTCCAGATCGTGTCGACGACCGATCTCGTTGTCGTTCTGGTCATGGGCGGGAGTGATTTTCACCGCACCAGTTCCAAACTCCCTGTCCACGTATTCATCTGCAATAATCGGTATCAATCGATCTGCAAGCGGAAGCCGAACCGACTTGCCCACGAGGTCCTTGTAGCGTTCATCGTCCGGATGAACGGCGACCGCCGTGTCTCCGAGCATCGTTTCCGGGCGGGTCGTGGCTACCTGGACTGCGCCGCTCCCGTCGTCCAACGGATAGGCGATGTAGGTGAGTCGGCCGTTCACCTCCTTGAACTCGACTTCGTCGTCGCTCAGAGCGGTCTGTGCCCCGGTTGACCAGTTGACGAGGTAGGTCCCGCGGTAAATGAGCCCCTTCTCGTAGAGCTGGACGAAAACCTCGCGAACCGCGCGGGAAAGCCCCTCGTCCAACGTGAACCGCTCGCGCTCCCAATCGCACGAAGCGCCGATCTTCTTGAGCTGCCTGGTGATGACCGTGTGATGTTCGTGCTTGACCTTCCAGGTGTATTCAAGGAACGCCTCTCGCCCGATTTCCTCTCGGTTTCTGCCTTCATCCCGGAGGCGTTGCTCAACGATGTTCTGCGTCGCTATGCCGGCGTGATCGCAACCCGGTACCCACAAAGTCGGCTTGCCCAGCATCCGGTGGTAGCGAACCATGAGGTCCTGCAGACTGTTGTTCAGTCCGTGACCGAGGTGCAGAACGCCGGTCACGTTGGGCGGCGGGATCACGACGACAAACGGAGCCCCTTCACCGGACGGAGAGAAATACCCGCCGTCGGACCACATTGCGTAGATACGATCTTCAAACCGGGCCGGATCAAAGGCCTTGGCGAGCTCAATCGCCTGCATGCTTCCCCCTATGAGGTGAGGATACTACCAAACGCCGCGAGCTTTTCATAGCGAACGCCCAGACGCCTCGCTGACTTTGCCGAAAGGAGTGTGGTGATCCTCACCACACTCCCCTCTGACCTCGCCGCGAGGTGTCTTACCAGACACCTCGCATCGAACCTCCATCCACGGTCACCATTTCCCCGGTGATGTAGCTCGCCGCCGGCGAGAGGATGAACGCACCGACCCTGCCGAATTCGTCCGCGGTCCCGTACCGTCCCAATGGAATGTTCGCCTCCGACTCCCGACGGACCTCGTCCGGCGTCTTTCCTGCACGGCCGGCCACAGTCTCATCGAGGGCACGGACGCGCGGGGTGTCAATCCTGCCGGGGATGATGCTGTTGACACGGATCCCGAACGGAGCGAACTCCCTGGAGAGCGACTTCACGAGATTTGCCACGCCGCTTCGCATGACATTGGAGAGGAGCAGAATGTCGATTGGTTCCTTGATGCTGGATGAAGTGATAACGAGGATGGATCCGGACTTCTGGCGTTTCATTGTCGGCAAAACCTCCCGAATGAGCCGGATCGTGCTCATGAGGGTGAGCTCAAATGCCATCTGCCAATCGGGATCAGTGAAACTTTCGAACCCCCCTGCCGGAGGCCCCCCCGCATTGACCAGGAGGCCGTCAATGCGCTCGTGTTCCGAAAGCGCCGAGGAAACCCATGAGGAGATGGATGCCGGGTCGGTAACTTCAAGCGGAGCCCCGCCCACTTTGCTCCCGGTTTCGGATGTCATCTCATCGGCGACTCGTTGCACCGCGTCGGTGTCGCGCGACCCTATCCACACGCTTGCACCGTCAGCCGCCAGTTCCCGTGCTACACCCTCGCCCAGACCGCTTGTGGCTGCCGCCGTCAGATAGACCTGTCCCGATGTGCCCAAATCCATTGCCGCCTCCTCCCCTACAACTGCCACATAGGGCAAACAATGTAAAGCGCGCGGAGGGGCCTACCCAAGGCGAACGCATATGGGCACCAGATTGAAGCAAAGGGGCACGTTGTCTGTGAATGAAGAGGAGTTCTCTCACAGAGGCGCAGAGGCACGGAGATGGACGAGAATCAGATCGGAAC
>JAHOYX010000212.1 GCA_019038705.1 Spirochaetales bacterium | reverse complement strand
CTCCGTGTACCGTCGACGGAGTCTGGAACGAGTACACATTGATCTTGGACTCTGCGGCGGTGATCTCCTGCATGACCTCGCCCATCTCATTGTAGAGAGCTATCAGCCGATCCTTCTCAGATGTGAGCCGACTCTCGTTCTGACTCGATGAGAGTACCCGAGACGCTTCTATCACACGTTCGTAGAGATCGTCCATGCGTTGAAGGTGGGCCTTGTCGTCATCTTCCAGATATCCGTCAAGGTCAGTCGCCTTCAGAACGATCGTCTCTTTCTGGCCATCCATATGGTCACCCTTGTGGTCGTCCATGAAGGCACTATAGACACACGGGCGTGCTTCCACAACCTCGGCTGCAAGCGTATATTGGGTCTATCAGATTCTGAGAGGGAGAGAGGTGCTTATGCGAAGGAAAATCGTGATTATTGCGCTGATCCTGATGGTCACGCTGGCTGTGGGCGGATTCGCCAACATGTATGGAGTGGGTGCCGCGTTCAGCCTGGACGCCCTCGGCGGGCTGCCGAGTTCTGCCATGCTCAGCCTCAAGGTGCCTCAGTTACCCATTATGTGGGGAGTGGGAGCCCAGCTTGGTGGCGGCACCTTCAACCTGGCGGTTACAGCTGACTGGTGGCTGTTCCAGCAGAACCTCGTGAGTTTCATTGGCCTGTACGTGGGACCGGGTCTCTACATTTCTTTGCCGAGCAACTTCGAGATTGGAGGGCGCATCCCGATCGGGCTCAATGCCTACCCGTTGGACTTTCTCGAAATTTTTGCGGAACTCGCGGTCGCACATCCGTTCTGGACCGAAGGTGGATTGACGATTCCGAGCCTCCGCCTCCAGGCGGCCTTCGGATTCCGCTTCTGGTTCGATATGTAGGGCTCGTGCTCGGCATCGAAACCGACCGGATGACTAAAAAGGGCCGACCAGCTGCTATGCTGATCGGCCCTTTTTTTCATCTCCTAGGGGAGTCGAACCCCTGTTGCCGGGATGAAAACCCGGTGTCCTAACCACTAGACGAAGGAGACAGGTCCGGACGGCGAATGTAGTCCGTTTCCATGCTGTCCGGCTCGCTGCGAAAACTACCCCTTTTGCTTTTCCTGGTCAACACAACGGGCGCTGAGCGGCGCGGGATTCGAACCCGCGACCATCTGATTAAAAGTCAGATGCTCTACCCCTGAGCTAGCCGCCCGGTCTGCGATAAAGTAGTTGGTTCACCGACGGAATTCAAGACCGAAGATCAGGTTGTAGACCGGTCGGAGGCCGGGCTCCAGGGAGAGCTCCGTTCCGTACATGGCGGCGCTGAGTTCGACAATCGACATATCAATCCCAAGTCCGGCGGCAAACAGGCCTTCACTGAATCCTGCCCGTATTGAGAGGACCTGGAGCAGCGTTGCTTCCAGTCCCACACCAAACTTGAGGACGATATTCTCCGAATTGGCTGGATCCAGCCAGAAATCAAAGATGTCCCGATAATCGAACATCAGGGAGAGATTCTGAACGTACCTCTCGAATGTGCCCAGGCGCGGTGTATACGCCAGACCGACGGTGATGTCCTGCGCCATGGACGAGTAGGTCGGCTCGCCCGGGTCAATCGAGCTGTCCAGGAAGCCGCCGAGCGTGTCGTACGACAGCACAGCGGTCGGGGTGTAGAGATTGTCGACGGTCAGAGCAACCCCCAGAGTGTCGCGCCACCGGTAGTTGACACCTGCGTCTATCCCGATGCCTGTGATCAGCTCAAACGGAGAACCGGTGAGCAGATCCAGACCGATGGACTCCACGAGGGTCGGAAGGCCAAGGAGGCTTGTGGACACAACCACATCGCCCCGGACAAAGCCCTTCAATCCAAACCCCAACGCCAGGGAGGATCGCCACGATTCAGGCAGCGGAATGCCCAGACCGTAGCCTGCTGAAAGGAGGAATCGCTCCGACAGGCGCGCCTCGATGCCCGTTGCGCCCACGTTCTGAAAGCGGACGCCGGTGTCGTTGAGTACAACAAACCCCATACCGGCGCCGGCATAACCGAAGTAGAGCGGCCCGGTGAGACTCAAGTTGGCATAGATACTGCTCAACAGAGTCTGCACGCTGGGGCTGGCAAGCAAAGCGGCAAAATCACCGCCGACGCCCTGCATGATCACACTGCTGAGGCTGAAGACTGGACCGGTAAATCGGAATGTCAGTTCACTGAAGCTGAACTGCGGCTCAAGGTCAATGAGGCCGGCCGGGTTGGAGAACATCGTCTGAAAACCACTTGGAAGCGCAATGTGCGGCCCTCCAAGGGCGGCGTCCCGAGCATTCGGGACCGAGACGGCGCTCTCGTCAACGCGCTGAGCGAAGCCTGCATATGAGACGAACGCGATGAATACAACTGCTATAAGACGTCGCGACACAATCTCCCCCGATCCTGCTCCTGCCGGTCAGCTCACGGGATCAGTCCGGTGAACCCATCTAGTATGTCGGTCGATCCGCCTTCTGCCGCGAGGAGAGCCGCCGCTTCGTCGAGAAAATCGCCGGCCTGTTCCACATAGGCCTCTGCATCGGAGCCAACCTCGGGCGAGAGGATGTTCTCGACACCGCCGGCATCGTCGGCGGCCGCTGCAATGAGTCCGATAGCGGCGAAAGCGTACTGCTCCGCCGTAGGAGTGACTGAATCGTCGGCCTGATCCAGCAACTCCGCAGCGGAAACAAGGAGCGCAAGATCCGCATCGGTGAATCCGTCCAGAGCATCACCAATGACCGCGTCGAGATCTGCGTCCTCGGCGCTGAGTCCGGCAATTGCGGTCGTCAGGACGGACGCCACGCCGGCGGCCCCGAGCGCAAGTTCCACGGCGAGCAGCTGGGTTTCAGGATCGGCGGAGTCGGCCAGGAGCTCAAAGGCGGCCGCCATGGCCGCTTCGTCGCCTGACGCGAGGGCGTCTTCGGCAAAGGTCAGCTTCTGGGCATCGCTGTAGGAGTCAGGATTCCTCTGCAGGAATCCAAGCGGGCTTGTCGTGAACACACGCTCACAACCGGAAAGCACAAGTACTGTGACGACAACGAGAATGATCGATCTCTTCACCACTCCCCTCCCTTACAGCCGGAATGCGAACTCAACTGAGCCGCCAACGTTCGAAAATCCCCACTGACCGGCGGCATCGCGACCGAAATCACCGGCAATCGCCGCATGGATATCCACCAGGAAGATGTCCAGACCAACGCCGGCCGACAGGTAGCCGCCGTAGTACCCGCCGCGAATACTCAGGAAGCGGAGAAGGTTCATCTCCCCTCCGAAGTTCAGCATAGACAGTATCTGATCAGTTGTCATCTGCTGCCCGGACTGGAAGGTTCGTATTGCAAGCGACAGATCAAGAAGGTCAACGCTGACACTCGGGTCAAAGAGGAAGCTCACGACACCAAGGTCGGGATGGAACTCTGCGCCCACGTTCACCTTCATCGGAATGGTCCAGGCTGCATCTTCTTCGGCGGCTGTCAGCTCGTTCCCAAGGGGCAGTGATGCGGCGATGATCGCCTGGTAGTACTCGTCAAAGGTCGTCCTTCGATACGCGATTTGGGTCCCGAGAAGGTCTTTCACCGCTATTCCAAAACTGAATGGCCCCAGTTCATACAGAGCGCCCACGTCAACGCCCAGACCGGATCCGAAGTACACTGCGTTCGCAAAAACCGAGGTCAGGTCGAGGCTGCCGCCGGAGAGGTAGCCTGCAAGGATTGGCGCGGCGGAAATTTCCGAATACCCGAATATGGTCGGGCGAATGGCGAGCCCCAGGTGGAGGTTTCCGAAAGAGAGGCCAAGACCGCCGACAAAGGTAATCGTGTTGTAGGCCATTCCCGTTGCCTGGAGCACATTCGTGCCGTCCACGACGCCCTCGACATTCGCAAACAGTCCGAGTCCGATGCCGTTCCCAACATAGCCCAATCCAACCATTCCCCCGATGCGCAGATATCCGCTCGGGAGCGCGGACGCGATTGCGGCCTCCAGATCGTCAACCGTGAAGGGAAGCGGGTACCCGGCGTCAGTGGCGGCTTGTTCAACAGCCTCCAGGAAAGCGATCACGTCCTCGGTGCCTGCCGCGGCGATGATCTCCGCCAGGTCCGCTTCACTCGTAATAGTGATATCCGTGTCCCCGGTCGCGGCCACGATGATCGCCTCGAGATCGGCGCCGGCCGCTTCCGCTCCTGCGGCCCAGTCAGCGAGGTCGGTAAAATAGCCTTCCAGTCCTTCGAACGCGGCAGGATCAATCGCTCTGATCGAGGCGGAGGAGGCCTGGGGAAGGAAGCTCAGCCCGGTTCCGGCGAAATCCTGGGCGAGTGACACGAGATCCCGGTCCATGAACGCCCAGAGATTTGCGGACGTGAGAGTCAGTTCGCCGTCGCGGGCGAATCCGGCGGGGTTACAGAAGAAACTGTTGTATCCGGAAGCGGTAGCCGTGAAAGATCCCCCCCGGCCCATTACAATCGGATTGGCCGGTTGGAATGGGTCCAACGGTTGAGCGGACACGGCTATCGCGCCAAGCAGGAGAAGTAGAATTGTTAGCGATCGGCGCACGGATATCCTCCCCGCACTTCTGAACATCGGCATGAGTATCCAATAACTCCACGCCAAGTATACCGCGAGAGACCGCCATTTCCAGAAGACATGTGAGATGCCGGTCCCGGGCTATCCTTCCAGCTGATCCTGCACTCGTTGTCTGCCTCTGATCGCGTCTCCCAGATTCGGGTCCAGTTGAAGGGCGCGCTCGTATGCCTCGAGTGCATACTGCCACTCCCCCAGCTGTTCACGCGCGAATCCGAGTCGGCCCCACCGGCTCGCAACACGGTTGTTGTGATACACCGAAGTGGCCAGCGCGATGTCCGCGCGATGGTACTCTCCCAGCCGAAGGAAAATTTCGCCCATGGCGAGATAGACCCAGTCGACGAAGGACCCCGTGGGGGCAACTTGTACATATCTCTCCAGGTACTCGAGGGCATCCACGGTGTTACCCAGATCGTAGTGCGCTTCGGCGACGATCTGCAGGATTCGTGATTCAAATCGATTCACCTGCAGTGCCTGAAGACCGTAATCGATTGCTTCGGCGTGCCGGCCCCCGGAGTTCAAGGCCCATCCCAGCACAACGTAGGAATCGATATTGTTGGGGTTCACGCTGATCTCGGTCAGCGTCACCTGAATCGCGCCCTCAAGATCACCACTGCGGTACATCTGGAGCGCGTCGGCATTCCCCTCCTGTGCGGAGACCACTGCGACGCACCCGACCACAAGGACGAAAAAGAGGACGAGCGCCCTAAGCATCCTGCGAGACATTCTTACCTTCCTCACCATCATACATCTTGCAGGATCCATTCAGGAGGCTCCCGCTTTGAACGATCAGATCCGGTGTTGAGACATTCCCCTGAACACGCGCCGATGCGAAAAGTTCGAGCCGGCCCTTGGCGTGGATATCGCCTGTCACCCTGCCCTTCACCGACACCTTCCGGGCGGTGATCGTCGCGGCAACCGTCGCATCGGGATTGATGTAGAGGTCGGTATCTGAGATCACGATCCCCTTCACCGTACCCTTGATGAGGAGCGGCTCGGAGAATCGAAGCTCGCCATCAAAATCGATGTCTTCCGCGAGCACCGTCTGTAGAGTTGATTCGTCAATAGCTCTGATTCGTAAATCCGACATAGGTTTATTGCCAGCCAAATCGTACGTTCGTCACGACCGGGTGTCAAGCCGAGACTCCAATGACTCGAGCAGTCGATTGAGACTCTGCTGGAGTTTCTGCCTCATCTCGGTCGTGTAGGGGTTGAATCGCTGGAGATCTTCGAACAGCTGATACGGATCGTTGCACGTCTGCTCCATCACCGCGAGGAGTTGCCGATACCCTACCGTCGCAATCTCGCTCTCGACCAGAGCCATGTCCGCGAGCACTCTCCCGACAAAGTGAGTAACGCCCTGGGTGTACGCCGCCTCCCGGTCGTGCTCCTCCGGAGCCAGATCAGAGACTGCCAACCCCATGTCCCGGAACTCCTTTCGCCACCGTTCGGCGGTCTCTGCGCGACACCGCCCCGGCGCAAACACCAGCGGAAGGCCGGCCACACCATCCCTCGCCGAATCCGGACCGAACATTGGATGCGTCCCGATGCACTCTATGTTTTCAGGCAGAATGTCGCGCATCGCTCGTGTCGGATACACCTTGACCGAACAGGTATCCAACACGACTGAACCGGGCCGGAGGTGGGGCGACAACTGCTCCAACACCGGGACCACGCTGGAGATCGCAACACAGAGAAAGACGGCATCGCACCTGCCCATCTCATCCAGACCCACCGATCGACAACCGGCGGGCACTTCGCGCCGGGTCCTGTTGCAGGTGACAACCGTGTGTCGTTCAGCAAGGAGTTCTGCCCAGAATTTGCCAAATCGACCGGTGCCGAACACTCCAATTGTCATTGGGACAAGATAGCCTCGATCCCCCGATCCTGCCAATACACGTGCGAGTAGCCCTCGCGCAGGGCTGCCCTCGCGCATCGGCTGTGGTATGATGAGGCCGCGCGCTTTCAAGGAGCATCCATGGATTTCATTCGCAGCGTACGAACCACCGCCCAAGAATTGCGGCGGGTATTGGTACTGCCCGAGGGCACTGAACCACGGACGATCCGAGCGGCACGCAGGCTTGTTGACGACAGCCTGGTCGGCTCGGTCGCGCTTCTTGGGAAAAGGGCTGCCGTGGAAGGCGCTGCGCAAGACGCGGGCGTTTCCCTCGGGCAGATTGCCGTGGTTGATCCCGCGGACTCTGCGGATCGCGAGAGATATGCCGCCGAATATCACGAACTTCGGAAGCACAAGGGAATGTCCGAAGAAGAGGCGTTCGGCGAAATCATCGACCCCCTGCGATGGGGCGCCATGATGGTGCGGACGGGAGACGCCGCTGCCATGGTCGCGGGTGCCGAGAACTCCACCAGCAATGTCCTCCGCGCCGCACTCACAATCATCAAGACAATGCCTGGTACCACGTACGCGTCGAGTTGCTTTGTGATGAAGCATCCTGATCCGAAATGGGGCGCCGACGGGCACATGATCTTTGCGGACTGCGCCATCATCCCGGACCCGGACTCAATGCAGCTTGCCGAGATCGCTGTTGCTTCGGCGGACTCGTGCAGGAACTTCCTTGGAGTGGACCCGATAGTGGCGATGCTCAGCTTCTCCACCCGCGGGAGCGCGGAGCACGCGGACGTTGACAAGGTTCGAGATGCTCTCGCCGTTGTGAAGGAACGCCGGCCTGATCTGAGCGTGGACGGTGAGCTCCAGCTTGATGCGGCACTCGTTCCCTCGGTTGGCGCAAAGAAGGCCCCTGATTCCGCGGTGGCAGGGAAGGCAAACGTCCTCGTCTTCCCCGACCTCGGCGCAGGCAATATCGGTTACAAGCTTGTCCAGCGGCTCGCCGGGGCCGAGGCATACGGTCCATTCCTCCAGGGGCTCGCAAAACCGGTGAGCGACCTCTCTCGAGGATGTTCGGTGGACGACATCGTGAACACATCCGCGGCGACCCTGTGCCAGAGCACGTAGCGTGAATATCGCAATAGTCGGCTACGGGCGCATGGGCCACGAAGTTGAGCGGGCGCTCACTGCGCGCGGGCACACGGTCTCGGCAGTCGTGGACCCGGTCAGCCCGTCGGATGGGTCTGCCGATCTCTATGACGAGGTATCCCCCCGGGCACTTGGGGGATGCGACGTTGCGATTGAGTTCTCGCTCCCGGAGGCGATTGTGTCCAACGCAAAGGCATATGCCGAAACCGGGTGTCCGGCGGTGGTTGGCACGACCGGCTGGCTGCACCAGCTTGACGAAGTTCGGGCCGTGGTTGAAGCATCGGAGATCGGATTCGTCTACGGATCAAACTTCTCAATTGGAGCACACATCTTCTTTGCGGTCTCGCGTTATGCAGCATCGCTTGTCCGGAACATCGAGGAATACGATCTTCTCATCCACGAGATGCATCACCGGGAGAAGAAGGATAGCCCGTCCGGCACCGCATTGACTCTGGCGCAATCGGTGCTGGACGTTGTCCCGCGGAAGCGCCGGATAGAGACCGGCCGCCTGGATCGCGCGCCCGAACCGGACGAACTCCACGTGAGTTCGAGTCGGGTGGGTTCGGTACCGGGAACCCACACGTTCACAATGGATTCGGCAGCGGACACCATTGAGGTGCGACATCAGGCTCGCAGTCGAGGCGGATTCGCGCTCGGTGCGGTGCTGGCAGCCGAGTGGATCGTTGGGAGGACCGGCTTCCATTCAGTAGAATCGTTCGTTCAAGCTCTGCTTCATGAAGGACAAGGAGAATAGCAATGTACAGAGGCGTCTACACCGCGCTTGTCACTCCGTTCAATACGGATAAGTCCGTGGATGAGGGTGCTCTCCGGGCACTGGTGGATTTCCAGATGGACGGCGGCGTCACAGGAATCGTTCCCATGGGGACGACCGGAGAAAGTCCCACCGTGACCCATGACGAGAATATCGACGTGATCAGGATCGTGGTCGATCAGGTGGCGGGGCGAGCCGAGGTCATTGCCGGCACCGGATCCAACTCGACGGCGGAAGCCGTGCGGATGACCAGGCTCGCGGCCGAGGTCGGCGCCACGGCCACCCTGCAGGTAACGCCCTACTACAACAAACCGACTCAGGAAGGCCTCTACGCTCACTTCACCACCATTGCCGACGCGACGGACCTGCGGATGGTCGTTTACAACATACCCGGTCGATCCGCATGCAATATCGAAACGGACACGATGATCCGGCTTGCCGACCACCCCCGCATCGCAGCCCTGAAGGAAGCCAGCGGGAACATGGCCCAGGTCATGGATGTCTGTGACCGCAAGCCCGCGGGCTTTGATGTTCTTTCTGGCGACGACAATCTCACTCTACCGATTCTAGCGCTCGGTGGTGTCGGCGTCGTGTCGGTGGCGAGCAACATAGCGCCCAAGCTCATGGGTGAGCTTGTCACGGCTGGGCTCGCCCAGGACTACCAACGCGCCCGCGAACTTCACTACAGACTACTGCCGCTCTTCCGGGGGATTTTCCTGCAGAGCAATCCGATTCCCGTGAAGCACATGCTGGCAGCGATGGGCATGATCGGAGAGATCTATCGGCTACCGCTCACTCCCCTGAATGAGGCCGACGCGGCGGCGGTTGATGCCATCGTCAAGAAGGTCCGCCCGGAATAGTTCATGCCGATGACCGGCGCGAACGAATGCGCTCGGCCAGCCGGAGATACGCTTCCGCTTCAACGGTTTCCGCGCGTCGCGAGTTCTCAATGTCGATTTCATCAAGCGCTTCCTGGATCTCAGCAGTCGGCACACCTACAGCGGACGCCAGCGTCGGAAGATTGTTCCTGATTGTCTTTCGGCGACTCGTGAAAAGCGAGCGTGCGCAGATCGACGCCAATTGCAGGAGCCCCTGGTCCACCGGTTTCGGCTCAACGGAAACGAGCGAACTCACGACTTCCGGCGCAGGATAGAAACTCCCCGCCGCCAGATCCGAGTTGTGGGTGACACTACCGGTCAGCGTGCAGAGCACGGAAAGAGGCGAGTAATCCTTCCCCCCCGGCGAAGCGACCATTCGCCGGGCCATTTCGCGCTGGACGGTGAATACCATGCGTCGGCAATCGGACCGGATCCCGACGGTTTCCAGAAGCACCGCGACAATGGCGGCTGCCGATCGATATGGCAGATTGCCCGCCACAAGATCCGGTCCGGGCGAAACCGGCGCCGACAAGGCTGACGCGCCGGGCTCTCCGGTGAGCCGTCTGCCGCCGAGGGTCTTGACGGCGTCACCGGCCACAATCGTGATGGCCGGGCCAAACCGTTCCCGCAGGACCCGCATGATCCCGTGGTCGATCTCAAAGACGACAACCTGCCTCGCAGACTCGACGAGCATGGCCGTTATTGCCCCAAGTCCGGGTCCGATTTCCCACACGAGGTCGTCCGGTCGCACATCGAGCGCCGCGAGTATGGAACTCCGAGCGCCCGGGGCTATCATGAAATTCTGGCCCCAACGCTTCTTCGGGGCAAGCCCCTCCTGTTCCAGAAGCCGGCGGAGGGCTGTGGGTGAGTTATCTATCTTCGACCAGTCCACAGGAGACGCCTTCGTTCAACCGCCATTCCCCAACCGAGACAGGCCAGCGCCGCAAAGCCGGCCGGCACTGCCAGACGTTCCCCGGCGACACCCGGCGCGCCGGAAAACCACCATGCGGCGTGCTCGATGAGAGCCGCCATGGCCGACAGAAGCCGTGAGGACACCAGCGCGATAGCCGGCACCGGAATCATCGATACCGCGACGCCGATTATTCCTGCGGTCATGAATATGGCCACCAACGGACCAATTACCGCGCCCGCCACTATCCCGATGGGATAGAGCCGGCCGAAAACACCGAACAGGACGGGTGATCCGGCAACTTGTGCGCCGACTCCTGCAGACAGCGGCGCTGCAACCGGAGTCGGAAGCCACGGCCTCATTTCGCGGATGAGGCCCGGCGCTATCACCGAAATGCCGAGAAGCGCGAGGTAGGAAAGTTGAAATGAAACTTCAGCGATAGCGGTCGGCTGTGCCAGAAGATGCACGAGGAACGCCGCCGAGACCACCTCCACCAGGTGCAGCGGCCGCTCAAAGAGAATGAGAAGGAGTGTGATCTCACACATGATCGTTGCCCGAACGAGCGACGGCCGTCCGCCGATAAGCAGCGTGTACGCCAGGGCCACGACAGCGCCTGAGACCAGGGCAACGCGCCGGCCGAACAGGGGCAGCGCAAGTGCTACCACGAGCGCGGCGACAATGGCGAGGTGCATGCCTGACAGGGCGAGGACGTGACTGACTCCGGCGCGTCTGAACAGCTCCTCGGTGCGCGCCGTGAGGTCAGTGTCCACACCAAGGAGCAGTGCTTTGAGCAGTGGAGCGCCCGTTCCGGCGCTTCTCTCAATGGCGCCGGCAAGCGCGTAGTAGATCCCTGACCTGACACGGCCGGCAATAGAAGGCTCGCCAACGAACACCTCCACAGCACTCGCGTACCACCCACCACCGCGCGCGGCCTGCAGCCCGGTGATTGATGCCTGTAACGGAGATCCCGGCGCCGCGGGCTCGGGGCCGTCATAGCTCAATATGACCGACAGGTCCGCCGACGTCCTGAGGTTCTCCACCCCAATCTCATTCACCCGCACGGCGATTTGCCGACCGTCTTCGGTACGCTCGCTGTGACCGACAGCAACACCCCACAACCGGCTGATCTGCCCGGGAGGAAGAGCCGGCGCCTGTTGCAGCGAAGAAGCAACCGCGGCGCGACTGCCCATCCCCAGGATCACGCCGGCGCTGCAGACGAGAAGGGTGATCCCGATCAGTCGGCCTCTCTGTATACCGGACAATGCTATCCCGCACGCGGCCGCGAGAAAGACGAGTACTGTGGATATGTTTGCGGGGACCAGCGCGTAGGCGGCCGCTGCGGCGACAGCGGCCGGGACCAGCGCGCTCACCTGCTTACGGCATCAAGTGCAGAACGGGCGGCGTCCTTCACGCTCGCGGGATAGTTCAGCATGGTTACGTAGAACAGCGCATCGTAGGCAACGAGATCACCCAACCGTCCAAGGCTCGTAACGGTGGCGAGGCTGATCTGGGCGTCATACGGCCGGGAGGTCTCGGTGTAGGTATTCAGAAGATCCAGAAACTGCGCGAGCCGGACCGCTGCAGCGTCGCTGCCGGTGTTGCCAAGCGCGGCAATGGCGTCAAGCACCCAGGCCTTGGTAATGAGCCCGCGGTCATACGAGCGGAACGTCAGATTGAAGTGGCGAATCAGTGAATCAGCGGCGTCCTCGTGTGGTATGTCAACGAGTTCCTGTGCGGCGCGAAACCGTACTTCCTGCAACGCCTCCTGCTCAACGCCCCCACGAGTTGCTGTCCGCACCGCCTGGGACAGAACCCCGGTTGCCAGAACCGCGCGATCCTCATCGTCCAGATCAGGGTCATCCAGGAAGAAGTTGAGCGCGGCAAGCTGATTGGAGATTGTGCGACGGTTTATGGTCTGGATCCCGAGTTGCACGTAATCACCCGCAAGTCCTCTCAGGGATCCGCCTGCCATATCGGTAATGCGATCTGAGATCTGGGCAAGCTGAACATCCAGGAGAACCGGGAACGAGCTGACATCACCGAGATCCCCGAGTGTCTCGACGGCGGCATTGAGCACCTGCAGATCAGGAACCACCCCGCCGCGGAAGAGATTCGCCTGGGCTTGCACCCATCCATTGAGATCCAGGACGAGTTCGGCATTGCCTTCACCGATGTCGCCGAGAACGCCAAGGACGGAAATCCGAGTGGTGCTCTCATCGAGCGCATCAAAGACGCCCCAGAGGGAGGTCACGGCTGGAGCATACAGACCCTCGCCCACCTTCTCTATAGCCAGGAGCCCAATCTTCTGGAGGACGATGTCAGATCCGAGCCGGCCCGAATTGGCCAGCGCGTACTGCAACGCCTGAACGTAGAGCGGGCCAAGTTCTTCAACCGACAACGCGTCTGCCGTCTGCAGAATCTGCAGTTTGATCTGAGGAGAGGCATCTCGAAATCGGTCCTGGTAGGCCTGCAGTGCGCGGCCCGTCTCCTGGGCCCCAACGATTGACCCCATGCCAACCAGAAACACCAAAATCATGTAACTCCAGCGCGGTTTCATGGTGATACCTCCTGTCTGCTAGCCGAATACTATCCGTTTTCAACTCAGAATTCAACAAACTTACCATTTTGTGAGACAGACGAAGATCTCAAGACTGTGCGGGTTGTCTGGCAGGCTGTCTGGCGGATTCCTTGAAGAGTCCATACACGTACGTGAGAATCAGGTTCTTCATCGCCGGCGATGGCAGGGTGGCCTGGATGTGAAGGACCGAGACGTTCTTATTCTGCTTGTACGTCACGCCCTTGATGACGCCGGCCATCACCATGGGCTTGTCGAGAATTTCGGTCTGGAGCTTGATCGGGAGTCCCGGCTTTGCTCTGCCCCCTACCATGACCGCGGCCCCGTCCTCGGAAATGTCGACAAACTTGCAGCGGTAGCCGCCGGTGGTATCCCACTCTTCGTGCGCGTGCTCTATGGACTTCAGCGGGTACAGGTGCCCACTCGTGTCCAGCGTGGCTCGAATTGATCCGCGCTTCTGGGCACGGACAAGGCCATCTGAATGGGCGATGTGCAGAATCGGATAGTTACGGTCCTGATAGTCACCGAGCACACGGGTCTCAAATTGATAACCTGCATCCTCAAGGCGCCAGAAATAAACGCCTATCTTGTGTTTTGCCCACGAGAATCCCGGCGGGAGCGGCTTCCCCTTGGGATAGCTGATGGCCAGGTATTTGCGCATGTTCTCGACGACCTTGGCGTAATACACACTGCCCCCGGGGAAAGTGATCTTCAGCGGCTGTTGCGCAATGATGCTGCGGGAAGAAGTGATGCCGATCCGGTACTTCGGAAGATTGAATTCCACGCGCTTTCGGAAATCGAAGAGCTTGTTGAGGAATCCAATCGATCCTTCATCATTCTCTTTGTTGCGGCTCCGAAATCGGATGATCGTACCCCGAATGCACCGGTCAAGCGTCTTCTCCGACCAGAAAAGGGATGTTGCATCTCTAAGGTTATTGTCGACGGCAACGTGCCTGAGAAGGTTGAGCTCCCGGACCTTGAAGCCGGACTCCTTGCCCTTCACGTAGAACTGCAGCCACGGAAACCCGAATCCGCCGCTGCGTTGGATGAAAACGATGAATGCGACCACAAGGGTCACGACTATGCCTATGGCGATCCACATGCAGCTACCGGCTCCCTGTTCGCGGGCTTCTCTTATCCATCATCGACGGCCCAGTACCCTCACTGAAGCAATCTTCGCGCCGTCCGAGCCTGCCCTCAACCGGCAGACTGCGTCATCGCCAAGGACACAGAAATGGAGTATATCTGAGAACGTGAAGCTGGGCAAAGAATTTGCACTCCTCTTCTCGGTCATGTTCCTACCGGGAATACTGACTCAAACAGGCGCCGTTAACCCCTCGAGCTGGGATGGAGCGTACTATACTCTCACACTTCTGGCGGTCGCTATTCCCCAGATTCTCCTCGTTGTGTACATCACGGAGCTCCGGACGCCAGGCTTCTCACGGCGACTCGGGTGGCGCGCTCCGAGAATGGCGGATGTCATCACTCTGGCGATGGCGGCGGCTCTGCTCTTCGGCGCGCTCACAGTCCTGACCGTGGTCGGTTCCCTCATGCCCGAGCAGTCGGCATTGTGGGAGCCGGCGGTGAAATGGTCGTTCACTCGCTACGAATTGCTCCCGCTCGTCGTGTTGAGCAGTATAGCAGTCGGCTACAGAGAAGAGATCTTCTACCGGGCCTACATGATCGCGCGGGGTGAGGAGATCCATCTCCATCCGGCCGTCGTGGTTGGCGGATCTTCGCTCCTTTTCGCCGCGGGACACCTCTATCAGGGTTGGGCGGGGTTCATCGTCTCGTTCGTGATCGGGGCCACGTTCGGGGCCGTCTTTGCCTGGCGGCGCAGCCTCCATGGCATCGCTATAGCCCATGGCCTCTACAACACTCTGGTCCTCCTCGTGAGCACATCGATCTGAATCATTTCGTTTGAATCAGATTGGAGTGGTGAGTATCTTTGCCCCGAAGTATTCAGTCGTTCTCATATAGGAGAAAAATGAATGAACGCGATACAGAAATCTTCCCTCCTCCTGTTTATGATCCTGCTCGCCTTCCCCTCTTTTGCACGCGGCGGGGATGAGGCAGATTCGAGTTCAGATATCATCCAGTCAACAGAGGTGCTGGTGCCCGATCCGGAGACAACCGACGAGGGTACGCAGACCGATGTCAACGCGGATGTGGAGCCCACAATTCTGGACGCGCAGACAGCTGATGTCCTCTTTGGTCTCGGCATGATGCCGTTTCAGAACCGTATTCCCTCAGAGGACTTCGTACTCGCAACCCTTGAAGGTGACGAACAGGCTCTTGCGGATTACCACGGGAAGGTCGTGTTTCTGAATTTCTGGGCAACGTGGTGCCCACCCTGCCGGGAGGAGATGCCGTCCATGCAGACCCTGTACGACGAACTCTCCGACGACGGGTTGGAGATTGTCGCGGTGAACGTCCTGGAGGCAGAGGACACGGTCTCGGCATTTGTCGAGGAGAACGGATTCACCTACCCGGTCTTGCTGGATCGGGATGGGCGGGTGTCGTTGCGCTACAGCGTCCGAGCGTATCCGACCACTTATATCCTGGACCGTGCCGGCAACGTCATTGCGGTCCGCCAGGGTTTCCACAACTGGTCGACGCCGGAGATGATTGCCGGTTTCCGGAAGCTGTTGGAACGGTAATGGCCACACCGACCCTTGCGCTGTCGTTCGCGGCAGGCATTCTGGCGTTTCTTTCGCCGTGCATCGTACCACTCGTGCCGTCATACATGTCGTTCATCGGCGGCGTTGCTGTGGATGAACTGAGAGACGGGAAGACGGAACGTGCAGCCATCCTGCTGCGTACCGTGTTGTTCGTGATCGGATTTTCCATAGTGTTCGTGGCGCTCGGCGTCTTCTTCTCCGGATCAGGCCTGTTATTCTCAGGCGCGGGGAATGTTGTCAACATCATCGCGGGGATCATCGTCATCATCCTGGGCCTCAACATCATCTTTGATTTCTGGAAGATTCTGAATATTGAACGTAAGGTTCAGCTGCAGAGCCGTCCGGCAGGTCACGCCGGGGCGGTGCTCATCGGCATGGCCTTTGGTGCCGGTTGGACGCCGTGCATCGGGCCGATTCTTGCCGGCATTCTCCTGCTGGCCGGGACGAGCGGAAGCGTGGGGACCGGCGTGGCGTATCTCGCGGCATTCTCCATTGGTCTGGGCGTGCCGTTCATTCTGGCCGGCGTATTCTTCTCTCGGATTGCAGGTGCCCTGAATCGAATCAAACGCTATCTCCCGTTGATCAAGACCTTGAGTGGCGTTCTTCTCGTTAGTGTCGGTTTACTCATCGCATTTGGGAGGCTTCAGCAACTCGCCGCAAAGCTCATCACGACGGGGGCCCGGCTCGCAATGTGGGACGCGTCAAATCCTGGCTTGAGCAATTGGCTGTTCGCAGCCGGGATCCTGGTTCTTACCCTGCTACCAATGGCGATTGCGGCATTCCGGCGGGGGGCCGGCATAGAATCGGCTCACCCGTTCCGCCGGCCGAAGCTGACCTTCGCGGCTGCCGGAATCACTCTCGCTCTGCTGAATGTGATCGATGTCATCAACATGGCGTCCTGGTTCTCCGGGTGGTTTCTGTTCACGGGGCTCTGACGGGTTCAGAGCGTGTACAGACTGCCGCGAAGAATGGGGATAGAAGAGGACCTGAGGCCATCGGCTCAGGCATACATGTACCGGGGCGGGTAGCCGCTGCCTGTCGCTCCATGGCGCGGTTTGGATTGCGCGCGAAACGCACGGTGATGTTGTTTGGTACTCCTCGCGGTAGTCACGCCGCGAGTAGTCCGCGTTTGATGCTCCGAGCTTGAAAAACCCGACCTCGTGGCGTATCATCTCGCTCAACTCGAAGATATCCGTGGGGGCTTTCATATGACAGAGATCAAGAACCTTCTTCCGCATCGTGAACCGTTCCTGTTTGTGGATCGATTGGAAACTGTGAGCGAGGAACGTATCATCGGGTACCGAACCTTCACCGACAAAGAGCCGTTCTTCACAGGCCACTTCCCGGGTTACCCGGTTGTGCCCGGAGTGATTCTCGTGGAGACAATGGCGCAGTGCGGGGGCGCCGGGGTCCGGGAACTGGGATCGCTCGGTGAGAAGTTGTTCTTCCTCGCAACGGTGGAGAAGGCCAAGTTCCGCCGGCAGGTCAAGCCCAACGACGAAGTCCGCCTGGAGATCGAGAATATCAAGATATCCAACCGAATGATCAAGCAGTCCGGGAAGGCACTGGTGGGAGACGAGGTGGCGGCGGAAGCCGAGTGGATGTGCCTCGTCGGAGACGCCCCGGCTTAGAATCGGGAGCTACCGATCGCGTGATTCGTTCAATGCTCCAGCAATCACTCCTCGGACTCGCGGCAAAGCTCCCGGTTGTGCAGGTCCAGAATCGACTCATGGCATGCACTGATCGCGACTTCGCGCTTGCGCTTATCGGCATGGAATCAGAGGACTCAGAGCGTCTGCTTGCATTGGTCTCGCCATTGAAGGCCAATCGTGTCCGGGAGGAGATTCAACTCCAGGAGGCGCGTCACGTGGAGAGCAAGCACGTCGTCGTGGCACTTAATTCGATTATCAAGTCGCTGGAGTCGAACCGGATCGTCGCCGGCCGTCGGAGCTATCTCCGGCCCCGCCGACCTCGATCCGACAGGTAACTACAGTTCGGTGCCGCTCCGAATGAAGGTGTCGCGGTAACCTTTCGCGCGGAGCCACAGAAGGAGCGTACCGGTCTCGTCCTGCTCAAGGGGACCAACCAGCACGCGATAGACCGTGGTGCCGTGGCTGTCAATCGGCAGTACGGCCATCGGGTAGGTGGTGCCCAGGGCGTCCACAGCGACCTGTGCGGTTGCCGGAGCGGTATACGCACCAATCTGCAGGTAGTAGTTGTTGTCAACCAGATCTGCTACTACCGGTAGACCCGCAGGAACCACTGCAACTTCCACCGGCTCTATGTCTGCGACAACCTCTTCAATCACCTCGACCTCTGCAACCACCTCCACTTCTTCGGCGGGCTGCGTCGTATCCGGCGTCTCAAGCACTGCGACAAAGTCCGGCTCCTCCGCAGGCGTCTCCCGGTCTATCAGGGATTCTTCGTCGGGATTCGGGTATTCAGGCGGTCGGAAGTCGGCGGGTTCGAGCGTCAGCAGAGCGTCCGCGGGTATGTCGCTCGGCATCTCGATGCTCTCGTCGGCCACGAAGACCTCTTCCTCGCCGGGATCGGGCTCAAGCGTCACGCTGGGCAGGTCGCCGGCCGGCAGAGGCTCCGTTGCGGCAAGGGAGTCGTCCGGGCGCTCTTTGGCCCCAATCGCGGCCTCGGCGAGTTC
>JAHOYX010000114.1 GCA_019038705.1 Spirochaetales bacterium | reverse complement strand
TCGTAGCCCTGATCACGACAGTACTCGGGATGGGTCTCTCCGGTGTAGATGCTTGCCTCGCGGGCCGACACGGGCATGTTGGACGTATTGGCAATCAGGATAGTCCGCTCCATGAGGCTGAGCCCTGTCCGCGGATCTACAAGTTTCGGGAAGTCCGTGAGGACGTCGGTCATCTCATTTCCGCGTTCGCCACAACCAATGTAGACAATGATGTCCGCGTCACACCACTTTGCGACGGCATGTTGTGTCATGGTCTTCCCCGTGCCGAAACCGCCGGGGATTGCCACCGCCCCTCCCTTCGCAAGCGGAAAGAGGGTGTCAATGACTCGCTGACCGGTGACCAGTGGCGCCTCAATGGGGCGTCGCTCCTGAACCGGTCGCGGGACCCGAATTGGCCACTGTTGCACCAGGGTCAGCCGGTGCTTCCCTCCGGCCGGTATTGAAATGACCGCAATTTCATCGTCTGCCACACACGATCCGGCAGGGATGATAGATTCGATAGTGCCTTCCACTCCGGGCGGCACCATTACGCGATGCTCAACTCGGCTGGTCTCTTGCACCGTACCGACGATCATACCTGGCGATGCATGCTCTCCGGCCTCACAGGCGGGGGCAAAGTCCCATGACCGTTCACGATCCAGACCCGGGATACTGATTCCACGTTCGATGAACGTACCTGTTGCGGAGCGAATCCGCTCCAGAGGACGCTGGATGCCGTCATAGATTGTTCCAATCAGTCCCGGACCCAATTCAACCGAGAGAGGCATGCCGGTCCCGTACACGTTCTCCCCCGGCATGACGCCGGTTGTGTCTTCGTAGACCTGCACGAGCGCCACTCCAGAGTCCAGCTTCACTATTTCGCCGACGAGCCGAGCTTTGCCAACCTGGACAAGCTCCATCATCATCGCATCCTGAACACCGTCGGCCTCGACGACAGGGCCGTTTACTCTCCTGATTCGCCCGACGATCCGTTCATCCATCTTCATCTACTCCAAACAAACTGTCGTGAATAATCCTTCGGATGAGGTTCCGGTGCCTGCGCAACCGATCGGGAATCCGATTGCTGTAGCCGGTTTGCCCGTCCTCTGAGATCAGCACGACGCCTTGTTCCTCAATCGGCTCGTCAGCAGACAAGGCCAATTTGACCGGCCGGCCCAGATGCTCCGAAATCTCTTTCTCCACCGACGGCAGGATCTCCCCAACCACAGAACGCTCTGCGGCGGAGCAATTTACCGTAACTCGTACTGCAGCAAGTCCGACACCGGCTTCAACTATCCAGTTGTGGAGAATGCCGCGGTACTCGTCGCTCCCGACAAGACTCCGAAGTTTCTCCGCGGCTCGCAGCTCCACGTCACGGTACGCCGAGTCCTGTAATCGCAAGTCCGCCTTGTGCTGCTCCATTTCGATTTGAGCAGCCATACGATCATTGATCCGCTTCTGCTCTTTCTCTATCAGCCCAGTGGTTTCCGACTCAAGATCATCAATTCGCCTCTTCAACCCGGCCTTCCGCGCCTCGCGCGACTGGTCCCACTCGGCTTGAATACTCTCTGCCTGTTTGCGAGCCTCGGCAAGAATGCCGTCGGCCAAAGCGCGCCGCTCATCACTCATTCTTCTGACCGCCTATATGCTGACGCCGATTGCATCATTCACCAGTTCGCGGAGCGATGGCCTGCCGGGGAGCTTCCCCTGGCGATCGGCAATCTCCACGATCAACGGGAACTCTTCTGTGAACACGTATCGATCCACAGCGGCGCGAATCGTCTCTGCAACTCGTTCGGTCATGATGATGATTCCGACACCCTCCCGCTTGAGCGCTTCATCAAACGCTCGCTGCGCTTCCTCAGCACCGGAAACGGCCGCGCCTGCAACACCGACAAGCCCAAAACCGAGAACAGTGTCTTCGTCACCGATGACAAAGTAGTTCACTACACGCGACCGAGAATGATCAGCGCCGTAATGAATCCAAAGACCACGAGTCCCTCAGCCAGGGCAATGAAAATCAGCGCCTGCCCTGCAACTTCCGGCTTTTCGCTGATCGCACCCATCGCCGCGGAACCAACGTTCGCGATACCAATCCCGGCGCCAATTGCGCCGAACCCAAAGGCCACCGCAGCCGCGAGGAATCCAAACTTGGCAACCTCGGCCTGTTCGGGGGTGATTGGCGCCGAGGCTTCCTGCTCCTGGGCAAAGACACTCACGACGGGCAGAACGGCCACCATGACCAGGACGACCGCCGTGAAGAACAGGGTCAAGGTGACCTTTCTTCTGAACTTGCTCTGATTCTCACTCATTCCATTGCTCCTTTTTGATGACTCATCACGACACATCAAGCGATATCGGCTTGTAGTTGGTCCCGGTGGGGTTGAAGTACTTGGAGAAGAATTCGTAGTAATTCAGACGGAGGGACTGGATACCTGCCGAGAGCCCCTCCAATCCGATGACCAGTACATTGCCGAGGATCAGTATGACGATTGAGACCAGGTTCTGTCCGTTGGGCGACGCCATCTCGGCAATCTGAAAGAATGCGATCATCAGTGTCACGTGCGCAATGCCAAGTCCGGCAACTCGCATGAACGAAAGTGTGTTCGCAAGATAGCCGGAGAAGACTTCCAGCAGCTCGATCAGCCACTCCATGACCCACCAGCCAATTCGCACACCTTCTCCGCGGTGGCTGAGCGGGAACTTGGCAAACAGCAGGAGTGCAGGAAGCCCGATGCCGAGCAACAGGGGCCGTCCAGCGGGCAACGTTCGGAACCCTGAGGCCGCGAAGGAAGCCGCGGCCCATATACCCATGCCGTAGATGATCCCACCCAGAATACCTGCTTTGTCGAAGATGAGGGGCACCCATCGCCGTGTGCGGATGAGGTTGATCCAATTGAGAATCAACCCGACACCGATGACCGCAACGCCAAAGAATATGGTCAACGTGAGTATGTCGAAGATGCTGTCGAACATACCCGCGCCACCGTCACCGGCCACGATCCCGTGGTAATCAAACCAGAGCGGTGGCAGAAGAGCCATGCCGAAGTAGGAGCCGAACAGCATCCCCGTTACAACGGCGGTCCCGCCACACCAGATGACGAGGCGTGAGAGCATGGTCATCCCCGGCGAGAGCTTTCCGCGTTTACCCAGAATCACGCCGATGGTTCCCACAAGTGCCAGTATCAATCCGTGGCCGGCGTCACCGAACATGAGCCCAAACATCAGGAGGTACGCAACCGCTACGAGGAGAGTGGGATCCACCGTTCCGTATGCGGGCGTGCCAAAATTGCTCACGAGCATCTGAAATGGCCGCAGGAATCCTGGGTTTCGCAGTTCACTCGGCGCCTGCAGCCCCGGCGAATCAGAGTCCTCCATCTCGCGAACCCCATGCCATTCTATATGACACTTCCCCGATGTCTTCCGCCTGAGACCTTCATCCAGGGCAGTCCGCCTGGCGGACGGAACCCAGCCCGTGAACAGCACGGCATGGGTTGTGCGGGAGAACTGCGATCTGATTGTCAGAAGCAACTCACGGACTCTCAGTTTCTGCCACTGATCGGACAGAGTCGGCAACTGATTCCGAATTGTCTCGGTCAGATGGGTCTGATGCTCGTGTTGTTGCCGTTTCAGTTCGCCGATTTTGTCCTGAAGTTCGGTTCCTGACGTTGCGATCCGGTCGGCATCCCTCCCGGAGATCTCCTGTTCGCGAAACTCTGCACCTTGGAGGATCGACAGGATCTCGCTGTCGTGACGCTTCATGGAAGCGACCATGACTATGACCCGATCATCCTGCATGCCGATACGAGACGCGACTGCCGGATAGCGGCCGAGTTCCCCCTGCAACCGATCATAACCATCGGGAGATAGTGTCCCCATCCGAACCGCGAGAAAGTGACTGCCTCCGGAGCCGGCCAGCTGAAGCGCGCCACTGCTCACGAGCGGGAGCTGCCGGGCAACCTCCTCAAGTCGATTGATGTCCTGCTGAACCTTCTTCTGCCTGCCCCGGATGACTTCCATCTCGCGCACAAGACTGTCGAGTTTATTGTTGACACTGTTTGGGTCAAGCCCGGATGCATCAGCTGTATCAACCGGTACAGGCACGATTGCTGGAATTTCCGAAACCTCGAGAAGCGCGTTGATCCGGCGTCTTGCTTCCTTCACGACCGCGAGTTCGCCACCTACATCCGCAGGCAACAGAGACCCGGCGCCGGACGGATCAAGTTCCTCAATCTTCACAAAGTGAAGAACCCCTTGCGCCAACAGTTCGGCGGCAACGGTATCGGAGTCCTCCTTCAAAACCACCGCCACGAGATACGACATTGGCGAGGTAAAGATCACAACATGCTCCCTACAGCGTCCGGGGCAATCCCATAGTGGCGTGCGTTCAGTACGGTCGTGATCATCCGCACCTCGTTCTGGCGCAGAAGCACATAGGCCACGACGATGCCGACATTGAACGGATACCCTCCCATGACACGATGGATTTCGTGCATAAGCACTTCCTGGAGCATGGCGGCAAGGAGCGCAAGCCGGCGAATGTCGTCGGACTCGCCTGCAAGCGTCTCCGCTCCGGTATAACGATCTGAGAGCACACCGACAATAGACTCCAGTGGAGCATCGGATCGATAGATCGACTCAATGACGCGCTCATTGAATGCTGCGCCGCCCGATAGAAGCGACCCGAGCACCTCTTGCTCCGGCAACTGGTAGAATTCCTTGACTCGAACGACCCACAGGAGATTCAGAAGATCGATGTGGATTCCCAACAGCCGCTTCGCCACCGCGCTATCCTGAGCATCCAGCGCTTCAATCGCAACTCGCAACTCAGCGTAGTGCCGGCGGTCAAGGGCAAGCTCCAGACGAAACAGCGACTCACGCTGGGCAACCTCGGGCAACTCCGCGGCGGCAATTGCACCGTACGGCGTGCCCGACAGTGCCAGAAGTAATGAATCCATGTCGGGAGCATTCACGATCGCGTCCACAGAGAAGCCGCTCCGCGTGGTGTCATGATCCAGGTAGGCTACCACATCATCACTCGGTCGACCGGCGACGGTGCGCGCGAACCACACCCGCAGCGCATTTTTCAACGTCTCAATCTCGTACCGCCTGAACAATGCCTCGGCGAGCGCCGCAGGAGCACCTGCCAGGAACCTCTGCACTCCGAGAACATCATCGCGTTCCAGCCGCAGAAGCTCAGCCTCCACGAGCTTGAGATCCCCAGTCTTCTGGTAGGTCACGGAGGCGGACTCATACGGCGTGCCGTTGAGTTTGGCAACGGCCTCCGTCAGGGAATGGGCATCCGCCATCTGGAGCATCCAGTCGCGTGGAAGCATCATACTGATGCGGGCACGTAGTTTGGCGTTCACGAACCCATAGGTGGCCACGCGTGTCATGCGGCTACTTGCTCTCCAGTTCGGTAGAGCATATCTCGTTGACGACGAGGTCTACCGCATGCTCGATTTCCTGTCTCCTGGTCGTTCTGAACGTCTCAACTGATTCTTGCGTCTTCTCGGCCATCTTCGCGAGCCGAGCTTCCGCCTCACTCCTCGCTTGAGAAACTGCAGTCTGATATCGTTCGTCCGCAGCCTTCCTCGCTTCCTGATGGCGTTCGTGCTCTTCCTGCTCCACGGTGGTCTGTTCCCGCTGAACGTTCTCACGAGCCTCGGTCACGATCCGCTTCGCCTGTTCCTCAACTTCGAGCAGTTCCTGGATGATCGGTATCATTCGCACCCTCTGCAATCCAGCATACACACCACACTCCCGGAAGGGCAACGCCCTCGCACCCCTTTCCCGCCCTTCTGGTAAAATGAGGAGTGATTGGCAAACTGAACGAGACTGAACTTCACGAGGACTTGAAAGAGCACTACCGGGGCGCAAACGGCCTGGTGGAACAGACTGTCGATGGGTTCATCGTGGATGTCGTGCTTCCGACTGAGATCGTCGAGATCCAAACGCGTAGCATCGGCAAACTCAAACGCAAACTCGCGAAGCTCAGTGCCAACCACCGCGTTCGACTCGTACACCCGATCGCGGCGTCCAAGTACATTGATCGTGTTGATGGGGACGGAGGAACTCTGTCCAGACGACGCTCGCCGAAACGCGGTCGGATAGAGGACGCTTTTCGCGAGATATCGAGCATCGCAGACATCCTGCCGAATCCGAATATCACCATTGAGATCCTGCTCGTGGAAGTGACGGAGCTGCGCATCGACGACGGCCGGGGGAGTTGGAGACGAAAGGGTGTCAGCATTGTCGGGCGGCGGCTGGACGGCATTGTAGAACGGCATGAACTGCGATCCGCGAAGGACTACCTGAGGCTCCTGCCGGATGACCTGCCCAACCCGTTCACCAATCGTGACTTGTGCGACGTTGCGGCCCTGCGCTACACCGTTGCACAACCGATCACGAACACGCTCCGCAAGATGGGTCTGATTTCCATTGCCGATAAGCGTGGCCGGGAGTTGCTGTACCGAAGAGGTTGAGGCCACCGGGTACTGCCCACTTCGCTCACCCGAGACTGATTCTCACGCTCACACTCGATCCGAGCTGCCGGAGGGCGTCCAGGTCACCACCCGTGACCGAACCAATCACCGAAACCGCTGAAGCGGCGCGCGGCAGGGGGCCGGTACTGACCGGCGTCGGGCCAAAGAAGATGCACAGCGCGTCCCCGGTGGGCCAGTAAGCCAGCGTGCCAACCTCCACATCCTCCCGGGTCTCACGGTCGTTATCCATACCGAGACCAATCGATCCGTAATACTCGTCACCCCACCGGCTCATGCGTACCACAGCAGGCAGGTCGTTCACGAGCGCAGCCGCAATCGGAGAATCGTTGAGGACTGCCTGCAGCTCCACATCTTCGACGGTAACTGTGATGTCCATTATTGGCCTCCTTGAATCATTGTTTGCCGAACGTTGCCCATGATAACATCGGTCACCGTGCTTCGCGCAATCAGGACCCCGGACAAACCCACGTGAAGATTCACTTCAATCTGCCTCCGAATGTCAGTATAGTAGCTCCACCGAGCCCCGGTAGCTCAGGGGATAGAGCAACTGCCTCCTAAGCAGTAGGTCATGCGTTCGAATCGCATCCGGGGTAGAACGGTGAGTGGAGTTTGACGCGGTTCCGTTCGCACGAGCAGACTGGGACCCACCCATCAAACTCCGGGACAACGTCGCAAGCGACGTTGTCCGTTCGCATCCGCCGGGGTAGAATGGCGTGTGCAGTTTGACGAATCCCCCTTGCACAGGTGAATGGGACACAGCTCGTCAAACTGCCGGCTGAACAATTCGTGCCCATCAACACCTGCGACTACGGCTATCCGTTGGCCCGCACGGCTTTGCCGGATGACTTCCGGATCTCATACAGTCCGAATCCCGTGGCAAGCACCACGTAGACGATGCTGGCCGCGCCCAGGATTTTCAGTAGATCGACTTCCAGGAATGACAGGGTGTAATTGAACATCTGGTGGAGAAGCACCGCGTAGATCAGGTTGTTGCCCTCTCCCTGGTAGACAACGCCAATGATGAGCGACAGACTCACAATGGTCACCATGAAGAAGACAACATAGAGAAGCAGATCAACGCCCGAGTATCCGGACACAAACCAGAGCGGGAGATGCCACAGTCCCCAGATGACGCCCAGTATCAACGAAGAAGCCACCGTTGAGAATCGCTTCTTCAACTCTGTAAGGGCATAACCGCGCCACCCCACCTCCTCCCCGAGAGGTCCTTGAATCAAATTATGGAGGAACAGAAGAAGAGCGGCACCGACTGAGACGTCCTTGATCACCCCGGCCACACCGGTCTCGAGGTACAGCGCCGACAACAGCCCGATGGCCACAACCGCGACAACCGGAACGAGGATCGATAGCAACAGAGGTACAAGACGTACTCTCACGGTGAAGAGGTTGCCGATGTGGCGCCAGACGGATATGTCCCGGCCAAGCCTTCGATAGATGATGACAAACGCAACATTGGGGGTCCACGCCATGAGAACCTTGAGGATGTAAACGATGAATTGAGGAGCGTCTAGAGTCACAAGCAGGCCGGCCAGGCCAAAACCGATCAGGAAGAGCAGAAAGCTGAAGAACAGGAAGCGTCTGAACACGTTCATGGAGTAATTCCCTTCGGTCTCGTTCCGGAGACCTGTTAACTGAAGAATTTGGATCTGCGCAGCCACTGTCTACAACAGATGAGAGCCGGCCGAGTGTCACCGCATTTGTCTCTCCCGTGGGCCTCGCGTGCTTTCAGTGGTGTAGCCGCCGAAGTGAACCGGCCCGGCTTTGCGGAAACACAAACCTGTGGGAGGATTGCGGCGTTCGACTTACATCGAGTTCACATCAGAGCGAAATGAAGCAAATGCGCTATACGCGAAATGGGCATGAAGCGCGCCTGATTCTTGACGGGATCGCGCCCAGTATGTCTAATGTGTCTGGATTGACCCCCTCCCAAGCAATAGGTCATGTGTTCGAATCGGATCCGGGGTATTACAGCGAGGAGCATTATGAGCAACGTAGAACAGGTCATCGCTTTTGCCAACGCACATCGCAGCGAACATCTGGATGAACTTCGCGACTTCGTGACGATTCCATCCGTTTCCGCGGTGCCGGCGCATGCGGCGGACATCCGGCGGGCCGCCGAGTGGCTCTTCAACTGGATCGCGACCGAAGGCGGGAAGGTTGAGCTCATCGAGACCGATGGCAGCCCGATTGTCTGGGGTGAGTTCACGGCGAAGGATCCGGACGCGCCGTCAATCCTGGTCTACGGCCACTACGATGTGCAGCCGGTGGATCCAGTCGATCTCTGGGACACGGATCCGTTTGCCCCGACGGTGCGGGGGGATCGACTCTACGGCCGCGGCGCATCGGACATGAAGGCGCAGATCATGGCCGCACTCATCGCGGTGCGTTCGCTGGTGCGGCAGGGGGAGTTGCCGGTAACGGTTCGGCTGCTGTTTGAAGGCGAAGAAGAGATTGGCTCGCCTAATCTGGCCGGGGTGCTCACTGAGCACGCAGATCGATTCAAGGCCGATGTCTGTCTGAACCCCGACACCGGGATGCTCGGAGCGGAACTCCCCGCCATACGGTACGGGCTGCGCGGGATAGCCTACTTCGAACTGCAGCTCAAAGGACCCGCACGAGACCTTCACTCCGGAGCGTTCGGAGGCGTGGTCCACAATCCGGCCCAGGCGCTCGCTGAGATCATTACCGGGATGCACGATGCGGACGGCCGAGTGACGCTTCCCGGGTTCTACGATCGGGTCCGTGAGATTGATGCCACGGAGAAGGATCGACTGGCCCGTGTGCCGTTCGGTGAAACCGAAGTGCGGGAACTGAGCGGTGTGACCCAATCGTGGGGCGAGAGCAAGTTCTCGCCGGCGGAGCGGGTTGGCGCGCGCCCGACGCTCGAGATCAACGGCATAGAGTCGGGCTATACCGGCCCCGGGGCAAAGACAGTGATCCCCGCGACAGCAATGGCCAAGATCTCAATGCGCCTCGTCCCCGACCAGCGTCCCGAGGAGATCCGAGGCCAACTGGAAGCGTATCTCAAACAGCACGTCCCGCCGACGATCTCTTACGAAATCGTGGAGTTCGCCCAGGGCGCGTCGTTCATCTGTGATCCAACGTCGCCCGCTCACGCGGCCTTTTCCAACGCGTTGTCGGAAGTCTGGGGCGTGGATCCGATTCTCTCGCGGTCGGGCGGAAGCGTACCGGTGGCGAACGATCTCCAGGAGTTGCTTGGGATCCCGTCAATCCTGACCGGCTTCGCGCTTCCCGATGATCAGGTGCATTCGCCGAACGAGAGCCAGCACCTGCCCACCTGGTACCGGGGGACGGAGGCGCTGATTCGGTTCATGACGGACTTCGGGGGACGGAGGCGCTGATCGCGACCCGCCAATCACAGCACAAACGGGATGACGGCGCGCCGCCGATCCGGGTAGTCCTCGAAATGCTCACGGTACCATCGGTGATGCCCAATACCGCGCGGCAGCAAGTTTGCCACGGTAAACACGGCAAACGAGAGTCCGGCGAGCGACCAGGTCATCACCGCCCATCCGATCCACTGCACGATCTCACCAAAGTAGTTCGGGGCGCTGACGAGTTCAAACAGCCCTCCGCGCGGAATAGCGTAGCCAACCTCATTTGCCCGCCGTAATCGACGCAAGGATCGATCTGAAAGTGCGTGAATCAGCAATCCGGCCGTGAAAATAGCCAGTCCTGCAATGAAGCGTAGATCGACGAGCCAGTGCAGCGGGTAGATCCTGCCCGACAGGAACAGATTGTATCCGTTCACGAATCCATTTGCGGTATTGAAGATCATTGCGAAGAGAACCAGCACCACCGGGAAGCGCTTCCCGCCGCCTCGCATGAGGAGCGGGAAGACGAAGGTCCGGTAGAGATAGTGAATCTGCCACAGGGTCAGGAACACGAGTGGGACTATTGACCTCGCCGCGTTCACCTCCGAGCTGCGGACACACAGGGCGATAACGATGACGGCCGGTAGTTCCATCACAACCCAGGCCGTGCGTGCCGAGATCGCTGGACCCCATCCGCGACGCTGATACCTGCCGTACGGAGCGGGCACGAAGAACAATATCACCAGGACCGCGATTGAAGCGGCGTATATGGCCAGCAGGCCGATTGAATAGGCTGAATCAAGCATTGAGTACTTCTCTTTGGGTGTCTGTGTCTTAGTCGGCGCTATGAACGATCTCACTGGCAAGTCGATCGAAATCCGCCACAGCGATTGCCGGACACGATGAAAACGCAATGCCGGTGTCGCGCGTTAGTGCGATGGAAGCCTGGAGCGCCTCGGGAACGCCCGGCAGATCGGCGATCATCACGATATCGTACTCCCCCAGGAGTGCGTAGACGGAACGAAGTTTGCCACCGTAACCGTTGATCACCTCTTCTGCCTTTTTCGTCCGATCGGCATCAATGCCGTCCATGGCATCTTGAGTGTAGGAACCAAACAGGAAAAAGCTTGTCATCGGTACGCCTCCGTTCAGTCAGGGTTTCACTGAAAGTATAATCGGAGAACGGCTGTTGGGCCACGCCTGCGAGTTTGCGGATCCGAACAGCTATCGACCGCCCCTGACGATTCGGCTGATGATCGGCAAGCGACCAAGCAACGGCGTGCGGACCCGGATGGCCTCGTGGGGGCACATCTCCTGACAGCAGAAGCACCGAATGCATGGGTTGTAGTCAAAGACGGGCGGTGAGGAATGATCGTCGCCGGCAAACTGAACGGCTTTCGACGGCACGGGACACGCATCCACGCACAAACCGCAAAGCTTACACAGATCCGAATCAATCACCGGGCGGGGTTCAAGCAGATTCTTCATGAAGATAAGGTGCGTGAGTAAGGGTTGGCGCGCCGGTGACCGAATCACGTCAAAATCACTGCACACGACTTCATCCAGCGGATCGCCGAGCAGATCGATTTCGGTCTGAAGGTAGGTGCCGTGCCCTCTCTCATGACCCACGACGTTGGTCGGAACATGGAGAGGATCAAGCGCAATGAGCCGACTGGCCGTCGCATCCAGGGCAACGGGATCTGCTGAAACAAGAACGACGCCAACCTTTCGCGGCGAGCCGCCGCGCGGGCCATTACCTTCCATCCCGACCACCGCGTCCATGACGTAGAGCCGAGGTTTGAGCGCGGAATTGATGTCCACCAGGATTTCACCAAATCGATTTGCATGCGGGGCGATCAGGTGCATGCGCGCTTTGTGGAAGCCGTACACGCACCCGAGTTGATTCTTCACCGCCCCGGTGAGGCGCATGAGCACGTGGGTCTTCAATTTCGGGACGCTGACGATTCCGTCGGCCGCGAGGACGGCCTGGGCAACCGGAACGCCTGCCGCACCGATGGAGTTTCCGGCCGGCAACTGCAACTCCACCTGTTCGTCAAATCGGCCGGGATGCGCGCCGAATCGTTCAGCAGCGGCGGTGATCCCTGCCTTTCTGGCGGCCGTGGCGGGATTCCCTGTGCCGGGCGAATCCCCGTACTCAACTCGAGCACCGGCCTCCACAAGCAACTGGACCACAGCGGCGAACACCGCAGGATGGGTCGTGGTGGCGTGTTCCGGGGGGTCGCCGGCCAGTAGGTTCGGCTTCACGAGAATGAGTTCGCCAGGCCTGACAAACCCGGCGATCCCGCCAACGAGGTCCAGGGCGCGCCGAACGGCGTTCAGAACGCGCGATTCGTCGTAGTCATCACACCGTACAATGGCAACCGAGCTTCTCACACATTCTCCGGGACGCCCATGGTAGCATGACGAAGACGTCGCTGGGGAGCCTCTGCCGCGGCGGGGTGTGCGTGCCCGAGGGCACCGGGCTTCAACGAGATTCGACCGCCGACGAGCTTCGTGAGTAGCCGGAGCGGCGTCAGTCGACCCGCCACCCGAAGCAGCCGGTTGACGATGCCGGGAACGATGATGCGGTGTCTCCGGTAGGCTCGTTGAATGGCATGCCGCGCGAGCTGATCGGGATACCGGCTCGTCCTCCGTCCCCAGAACCCCTGCAACGCAAGCGCCCTGACGACCTCTTCCTTCGTCACCACGCCGCTCGGGCACAACACACTGACCGATACGCCGGTACTCTGAAGTTCATCCCGGAGCGCGAGAGAGAACGATATGACGTACGCCTTTGTCGCGGCGTAGACTCCCATACCCGGCGATGGAAACCACCCGGCGAGGCTCGCCACATTGAGGATGTGCGCCTCGTTCTGCCTCATGAGGTGCGGGAGCAGGAGCCTCGTGAGGGCGGTGAGGGCGCCCACATTGACGTCAATCATGGAGGCAATGCGCTCCGGATTCTGCTCGGCGAAAGGTGCGGTCCCGCCAATGCCGGCGTTGTTGATCAGAAGTTCGACGGTTCGCCGAGACGCGCGCACGTACTCCACGAAGTCGGCGATTGCGGCGCGGTTGGCCAAGTCGATCTCCCAAAACTCGCTTTCTACATCGTAGAGGCGACTGAGTTCATCAGCCACGGCCGGCAGTTCGGTGTCCGGGAGCGCAATCAGAAACAGATTCAGCCCGCGCCGGGCGGCTTCCGCGGCCATTGCTCGACCGATTCCCTGGCTGGCTCCGGTGATTACTGCCCATTTCTCTTCACTCATCACGGTCTCCTGGTGCGTGGATAATACAGCCGATTAACTCCCCTGCTTAGAGCGTATGTTTGAAGCACGTGTTTGAATCTAACGCATCAATTCGCAGATGTCAACATGGATTGGATCGATTTGTGGCTCGCAGGAGATCGATGGGGGAGCAACGCTACCGGACCGATCGCAGGTACTGACCTATGAGGTCATCGACGAATTGATCGACGTACCGGTCGAGGCTCTCCTGTGTGTCCAGACGATCGCCGATGAATGGCTGATAGGCTTCCGGAGCAAGACCCGACATTAGGAGCGCAGACTGGAGTTGAACGAGACTGAGGCGCATTCGTTCGTGCAGATGTGCAGGGCAACCTGGCGTGAGTTTCTCGTAGATGGTTGCCAGAAACTCGTTGAGCCGCTCGCTGGCGCGGGAGGACAACGAGCGATTCACCATCGGTTCGTAGAGATGTGCCTGGGAGATGCGCGGATACTTGCGCATTCCCCAGACTATGTGGCGATAGTACGCCTTGAGCGGCGCCGTGTCCGTCAGTGGTCCGTCCGGAATGAACTCGTCCAGGTCGCCGAATGCGTTGTTCAGGGTGAACTCGAGCACCTGAGCTATCAGAAGGTCCTTGGTGCGGAAGTAGTAGTTGATAGCGGCGCTGTTGACCCCGGCGTGCCTGGCGATGCTCCGCGTTGTCACGTTCTGAATGCCCTCGGCTTCAATTGCGGCAATAGTACCGACGATTATCCGCTCTTGCGGTGATTGGTCCGGTGTGCTCACGACGGCCTCCGATTTAATCGATTGTTTTAATCGATTGATTATACCATCGGTGCGCGACTGGGGCAAGCGGGCAGAGGGGGACGGAGGCGTACTGTGAAGCAGCGCGATAATCTCGGCTGTTGTTATCAGCATGAGAAAACCACGAAAACTAGTCGATGGTGCGCGCTATCATGTCGTCGCTCGCGCGAACCGCAGAGAGTTCATCCTGGAGTCGGACAGGGTCAAAGACCTCTTCCTGGCGATCATCGCCCGGGCGAAGCGTCGTTTCAGGTTCACAATCGATACGCTTTGCATCATGGACAATCACATTCACCTTCTCCTTTGGCCCGGAGAGAACGAGTCATTGTCCAGAATCATGCAGTGGATCCTGAGCGTGTTTGCGATTCGTTTTAACCGGCTCTTCGGCCTGCAGGGGCACGTGTGGTACGATCGATTCAAGAGCGTGGTAGTTAGAACAATCAGGCAATTTGAGCACGCTTACTCGTATATCACTGAGAACCCCGTGCGGGCGGGTTTGGTTGCACACGCGCGGGACTACCGGTACGGGGCAGCCGGAGTTCGGCGGTCCGGCGGCACCGGCATCCTTGGCCCGCCAGGGCTGTTCGCAAGGATACTGTTCCCGGGAGAAACAGCAGAGGGGCCCCTGCCGAACCGGGAGTGACGCGCGGCATCGTGCCGTGGCGACAGCCCTGCTCGCGGGGACGGAGGCGGGCTGCCCGGGGACGGAGGCGAAGCGGGCGGAGGCTGCAATCCCGCTTCCTGACCAAAGTCGTGGTAGTATCTGTGCCGAGAGGTGCCCCATGAACCTGCGGAAGTTGTTTGCGGTCGTCGCCATGACAATCGTAGTGATCGCCATCGCGGGAGCCACGACCATTCACATCCCCGACCCGCTCGTGGTGATGGAGTCCCGGGATCTGCAACGCGAGGCGGACGAACTGATACCCCGTGCGTTGGCCGAGGCGGCTCGGCGCCTGGACGACTATGCCGACATCCGAATTGGCGGCGCTGCGCGAGGCGCCGAAGTGACAATCCAGCTCATCGTGGTGGAATCCGACTCCCAGCCCATCGTCACGATGCAGCTGACTTCTTCGAGCGGGGCAGCCGGCACCTACAACTACGGGTCCTCCTGGGTGCCCAATACCTACCAGGAGCTTGCGGCCGGGATTGTGTATCTCTATCTGGAGTACGTCGAGGAGATCCAGCCGTCCGGCGACCCGCCGGAGTTGCTCTCGGTACTGCGGCTGGGCAGCCTCTATCAGGTTGGCCTTGGACCGATTGGCGCGGGGTACCCCATCGGACTCGCGGTGGACGCTCGCGGCGAATTGCTCATTGCGATGAACACCTACGTAGTGCGCGTGGATCGTTACTACCGCGAACTGGCAAAGATCGGAGGCCGCTTTCTGGATCGAGTCGAGAGCTTTGCCTACCGGATTTTTACATCGCCTTCCGGGGAGATCACCACCCTCGGCACGGGTGGCACCAGCATATGGCGTATCCCGTTTGATGAGGCCGAACCGCGTGCCGTTCCGCTTCCGGGCAACAATGTCTACGGTGGAGCCCTGGCTACGGACGGCTCGCTCGTGATGCTCGACCCCATGAGACAGGTGGGACTGAAGGCATCGCCCGACAATAGCATCGAGCCGATCAACCTGATGTCCAACCCGTATATCTTCCCGCAGGTGATAGCGGCGGGGCCGGAGGCGACGCTGTGGACCTGGGATGCATTTGAGAATCGAATCGTCATCTTTGACGTGGACGGCAACCGAATCGGAGGTATCATCCCACTGATCCCGTACGAAGACAGAGGTAGCGTGAATCGATTGGTCCCCTACTCTGATGGAACGTTTGCTATTGTCACCATGGACCATCTGCTGAAGTTTGACCGATCGGGGAGACCCGAATGGTCACTTCCCGCCCAGGACGTGCCGGGGCTGGGCTCGTTTTACGGTCAGACCGATGTTGCGTTTGATCCGACCACCGGCATCATCTACGTCCTCAGTAGCGGTCAGCAGGTTTTCCAGCTCCTGGATGTGGAGTACGCTCGTCGTCTTGGCTCCATCGATCCAGCCGACCTCGAAATCCTCGCCCTGACGGCACAACTCGGACCCGGGAGAAACAGCCCCTCGGTGCTGAAGGAGCTGGCTCGCATCTACGAACGATTGGAGGCCTGGGAACTGGCATCGGATCACTGGAGGCTGGTGGATTCGTTCGTCCCTGGAGACTCCGAGGCCGAAATGGGTATGCGCCGAGCCGACGTAGAGTTCACGTGGCGAGAAGTCGTCGCTTCGATCAATCGGGCCGAGCGCAGCCTGAAGGAGCTCGGTCCGGCAAACGCGCGACCCGAATACGAGAAGGCGCTCCAGGCAATTGAACGACTCATCCACCTGGTTCCGGGAGACGAGGAAGCTCTCCGACAACGGGAGGACCTTCAGGTGTTGTATGCACAGGCATACAAGCCGCTCGAAATTGCGAACATTGAGATTGAGGAACTCTTTCCCTCTCTCTATCAGCAGTATCAGGCCCAACCCGTGGGACGGGTCGTTGTACGCAACGAGAACGAGACCGTTGCCAATAACGTTCGAGTGGCGGTTCAGTTGCAGCAATTCATGAGCGCCCCCTGGGTGTCCGACGCCCTGCCGGTAATGACCAGCGGCAGCTCGCATGAGTTCGAGATCCGTCTTCCGCTGGAGAGCACGGTGCTCCATCTCACGGCGACGATGAACAACGCACCTCTGACGGTGACCATCCAGTACGAGCTTGAGAACACTGGCAGAGAAGTTGTGACGGTGGAAGCGGTAGTCGTGCACCGAAACACCGCGCTGACCTGGGATGACTCGGGCAAGCTTGCCTCTTTCGTCATACCTACCGATACCTACGTTCGGGAGTTCAGCTCGGCATTCTCCGTTGTTGACAGGACCGCAGGCCAATGGGATATCTCTGAGAAACTTCTCCGCGCCATGCGGATAGCTGACGCCGTGGGATCACACGGCATCGAGTATATCGAGGACCCGCAGTCGGGAATCAGCCTCATTCTTGGCAGCGCATCGTTCGTTGACAGCGTCAACTACCCGCGCACGACACTGCGATACCGGCAGGGGGATTGTGACGACACGACCGCGCTCCTCTGCTCGTTGTATGAGAGTGTCAGCATTGGAACCGCGATCATGACCAGCCCGGGCCATGTCTTCATGGCATTTGATACCGGAGAACCGACACAGCAGCAGTGGATGTTCACGTCGGATCAAACCATCGCGATCCCCTACACCGGAACCCTGTGGCTTCCGGTGGAGACGACAATCCTGCACGATGGGTTTCAGGCTGCCTGGGAAGAAGGTTCTCGACTTGTCCGCTCATATGGTCCCGATTCCGGTTCCTCCGTCCCTGCGGGCATACCTACCGATGGCGACGACCAAATCGAGTTTCTGCCCGTGAGTGAGCAGCGGGAAAATTACCCTGAGCTTCCGGACCTGCCGCTGAGCTTTGACTTCAGCCCGCCGCCGGACACCCTCGTCAGTCCGCTCCATGCAACCAGCATCGACGGGCTGCAGTCGACCATCTACGACGACAACGTCGCCGAACTCGAGCGTTCCCTCCGCTCGCAGTCCGATCGACAGAAACTGCGAACGCTGAACCAACTCGGCGTCCTGCACGCCCGATTCAGCCAACCACGTCTGGCCCAGAGCTCGTTCGACGACGCAATCGATCTGGACCCCGACTACACGACGAGCTACATCAATCTGGCAAACCTGAGAATCATCAACGACGAGCCGATAGAAGCCATTGCGCTCCTCACTGAGGTGACCGACCGGCGACCGGGATCGGTGCTGGCGAATCTGCTGCTGGCTCAGGCAAATCAGATGCTGGGGAATCAGTCGGAGGCGCGTGAGTTCATGGTCATCGTGGAGGATCAGGCGCCGGAGCTGGCGAGCCAATACCCCCACCTGTCCGGAGGCGCCGTTGGTCGTGCAAGCGAGGCCCAGGCGAACCCCATACTCCCGTGGCCGGTTGACGAAGAGTAGCAGAGGAGCGTCAGAGCATCCAGGCGCCGTTCTCCAAGATGGGGACGGAGGAGCCTTCGCGCGTCACACCTGTCACACCAACCTCCGGCGAACCGATCATGACATCCGAATGGACAGCCGAGACATTGCCGCCGGCGGCCCGGTACTCTTCCGGGTTCAACTCGTTGCCGCCCGGTATGCCCCCGGGATAGGACGAGCCAAAGGCAATGTGGCATGCCGCATTCTCATCAAACAGAATGTTGTGAAACACGAGGCCGGACTTGTAGATGGGTGACCCGGCATCAACCAGGGCGAGTTCACCGAGGTAGCGGGCCTCTTCATCGATGGAGAAGAGCTCCGTCAGAGTCTCCTCCCCCTCTTCGGCGGACCACTCGATCACCTTGCCGTCCTCAAACCTGAAACGGGCACCGATCACGGTACGGCCAAGTATGAGTGCGGGCCGCGTAAGTGTCACCTCGCCGGAAGCCCGGCGGAAGTCCGGGGTGGTGAAGACCTCCTCGGTGGGCAGATTGGCCAGGAACCAGAGTCCATCGGGAGATCTGGAGCCCCCGCCGAGCCAGACGGCGCCTCTGGGAAGCCCGATTGTGAGATCGGTGCCGGGGCCGACGAATTTCACCGAATCAAGATCCAGATCGGCGAGCGCCTGCTGTCGCGCTCCGAGAACCTCGCCGTGGGCGGCCCACGCAGCTACGGGGTCGGGCTGATCAAGCCGCATGATCGGCTCCATGATCTTCCAGAGCTTGTCTTCAACCTCCGTCCCCGGCTCACCGCCGAGCACCTTGGCTGCCCAACTCGGCGTGGGCAGTGCCGTAACGACCCACCTGATCTTGTCCGCTTGGATCGCGCGGCGGAAAGGAAGATCGACCTCTGCGAGCGACTTCTGCGCGATCCCATTCCGCTTCGGATTGAGCGATGCAAAAAGATCAGGATCCTGCTGCCCGGCTATGGTAATCCGAGCCCAGTCCTCATCCACGTACTGCCTGTGGATAGTCGATCTGAAATCCGGAACGTACGACAGGAATTCCTCGCGTGATTCGTCAATACGGGCCTTGTAGAGGCCGGCATGATTGGCCTCCACGTGCACATATCTGGCCCCCCGGCGATACGCCTCCCGGCCAAGCACGTTGACGAATTGCCAGTGAACGGGCTCGCAACGTACGAAGAGAGACTGACTCTCCTGCAGGTTCACTGCCGAAAGCAGGACGTTGGCGAATTTGACCCTTGTTGATTCAGTCACCAGGTGCTCCTTGAGTGCCGACTCGCCGCCGGCCGTGAATCCCGGAGACGTTCTTTCCCGGAAATGTTCGCGGCTTCCAGGAGATGTTCATTGTCAGTTGGGTGATGTTTTGCTACTATGCTCGGAAAGTCAAGAAAATTCTCCGATATGCCGAATCAGAAGTATCGGGGTGCGTCGGGATCGGGGCGAACCGCAATGGGGGAGTGATTAGTACATGAACAACAATGATGTTGTCCCCGGATTCGATGAAGAGAAAGACGAGAGCCTCCGCATCAAGCTGCAGCGCGTCACTGCGATTGACAATTGCCTGGTGCTCTATCTCAACGGCTACATCGATACCTACAACTCCAACTTCTTTCAG
>JAHOYX010000125.1 GCA_019038705.1 Spirochaetales bacterium | reverse complement strand
GCTCCGGACCTATTCCGTTATCGGTGTACGGGCCCCGCTGTACTGCACCGCTGTCGGGAAAGCCATCATGGCAAACCTGGACTACAATCACGTCAAACACATCGTCGAGCAGAAGGGGCTGCCCCGGATTACGGAAAACACTATCACCACGGAAGACGGGCTGCTGACAGAATTGGCTACCATCAGAACGAAGGGCTACGCCGTAGACAACATGGAACATGAAGATCAACTCATGTGCGTTGGCGCCCCCATAAGGAATGCCAAAGGACAGGTTTTTGCCTCAATCAGCGTGTCCGGACCGGTTTCCCGGCAGGACATCTCAAAGATCGATGAATTGGGGAAAGGAGTGATGGAAGCGACCCGGGAGATATCGTGGAAAATTGGTTATCGGTCGGGTCCATAGTTTCAGGTACCTATAGGTCGTTGACCTAGTACAACTATTTGTCATGAGGCTGTTCTGACGGGATAAGTTCCGCGTTCAGAAAGTCTTCAGGAGGTTCCCATGAAAAAGAGAGTAGTACTCATCATCATGATGATCGCTCTCGTCTCTGTGTTTGCTTTTGCCGGCGCAGACAAGGAAGAAGCTGCTCCGGCGGCGGCTGAGCCAGAGACCATCCAGCTCAGCTGGTCCAGCATCTCGACGGCGGACACCGCGCAGTCGCGGGCCATGCAGAAGTTCAAGTTTGAGGTGGAACGCCTCTCGGACGGGAGAATAAGCGCGGACCTGTACACTGGCGGCCAGATCTTCACCCAGGAAGGTGAACTTGCGGCAGCCCGCGAAGGCACTCTGGACATGGCATACTACGCAGCCGGCTGGGTTGCGGAGTGGGTGCCCTACCTGGGACAGATCAACGCGGTCTACACCTTCACCGGCTATGAGCACATGCGGAATGTGTACGCCGACGCTGGAATCTGGGGTGGAATCGTAGACGATGTCTCTGAAAATGTGGGCGTGCGACCTTTGGCCGCGTTCTATCTCGGTACCCGCGAACTGAACCTTGTGGAAAGCGTAGGTGAGGTTCGTCATCCGGATCAGATGAACGGCGTCAAGCTGCGAACACCGAACAGTCCAAACTGGATCGCACTCGGCAAAGCACTCGGTGGCAATCCGACTCCGATGAGTTTCGGTGAAGTCTACATGGGGCTCAGAACCGGCGTTATTGAAGGCCAGGACAATCCGCTCCCCACCGACAGGATCCAGAAGTTCTACGAACCGACCAAGTACATCGTCATGACCGACCATGTGGTGGACACGGTATGGCCGAGTATCAACATCGCCCGGTGGAACTCATTCTCCGCGGAAGACCAGGGCATCATTCTCGAAGCGATGGAAATCGCTCGGCAGTACAATGATGAACTGCAGAGTGGCCGCGAAGCAGAAGACCGGGCATACCTTGAAGAGCAGGGCATCATTTTCATCGATGATCCTGACAAGGCGGCGTTCCAGGAATACGCGAAATGGTCTTACCAGAATGAGAGTCAGAACGTTTCCGGAGACTGGGACTGGGATTTCTACGATAGAATTCAGGCACTCCAGTAAGCAGTAATTAAGACCCAACAACCAGCCCCTTCATTCCGATGGGGCTGGCCATTCTTAGTCGGACGTGAGGCGTGGAGGTAGTATGTCTGCGGCGAAACAACATCCCCTCGTGAGGGGTGGACAAACAATTCTTGACATAATCGAAGTTTATCTGCCGGCACTGACATTCACGACTCTCTTCGTGGTGTTTCTTATTCAGATCTTCTTCCGCTACTTCATCGTCCCGCTTACCTGGCCGATGGAGTTGTCGCTGTTCTGCTATCTCTGGACCATCCTCTTTGGTGTGTGTTTTGGCGAGAGAGATGACGAACATATCCGCTTTTCCCTGATCTACGACATGGCCAAGCCGAAGGGTCAGCTCATCATGAGGATTCTCGCAAATATCCTCCTGGTGTCTTCCTTCAGCATCGCTCTCTATCCTTCGTACAAGTACGTGAACTTCATGAGTTTCAAGAGATCAAACGTGATGCTTATTCCCATGAACTGGGCATACTTCCCATTCGTTATCATGATGATCATTCTCATCGGTCGGTTTACCGTGCAGCTCGTGAAAGATGTCAGGACGCTCATTCGGGGAGAGGTGTAGGTTGAATATTGCACTGATTGTTTTTGTAGCCGCCTTTGTCGTTGTTTTCATTCTCCGTATTCCAATCGGATTCGGAATGCTCATGGCCTCCGTTTTCTATTTCCTGCTTGCCGATGGGCCCGCGGCGCCGGTGAGCATGATGGCCACCCAGTTTCTGTCGCAGATGAATGTCAAATTCGTGCTCATTGCGGTCCCGCTCTTCATATTTGCCGCAAAGGTGATGAACACCGGCGAGATCACGGATATGATATTCAGCTTCGCCAACACGCTCGTCGGACGATGGAAAGGCGGAATGGGCCACGTGAATGTTCTGGCATCGCTCATTTTTTCCGGTATGACCGGGTCCGCCATTGCGGATGCCTCCGGTCTCGGCCTCATGGAAATTGAATCGATGCGGAAGCACGGGTATGACGATGGCTTTTCCTGCGCCATAACCGCGTCCTCGGCTACTATCGGACCGGTGTTCCCACCGAGCATCCCCATGGTCTTTTACGCCCTTCTTTCAGGATCGTCGGTGGGGGCACTGTTCATGGGAGGGATGGTCCCCGGCCTGCTGCTTGCGGGGGCGCTGATGGCGTATATCGCCTTCATTGCAAAGAAGCGGAATTATCCCATGGGTGAGCGCTACCCGTTCAAGCAGTTCATGGCCAAGACTTTCAGGGCCCTGCCAGCGCTGTTCACTCCTGTCATTCTTCTGGGCGGTATCTACACCGGGATCGTGACACCCACCGAGGCGGGCGCTCTGGCGGGCGCCTGGGCAATCCTCATGGGTTTCTTTGTGTACCGTGTCCTTGGATTGAAGAAGATGATCGACGTCATTATCGATACTGCCAAGGCCACCGGCGTTGTCTCCATTATCGTTGCGGCTTCGTTCAGTTTTTCCTACATCGTCTCCATCGAGCACATACCGGAGATGTTTTCCAGCCTGCTTTTGAGCGTCACCCAGAACAAGTACGTGCTGCTCCTTATCGTAAATATCCTGTTCCTCGTTCTCGGGATGTTCATTGACGTGATGACCAGTACCCTGGTGTTCATTCCAATGATCCTTCCCCTCATCAACCTGCTGGAAATTGACCTGGTGCATTTTGGAGTTGTGGTTGTGCTGAACATGATGATTGGACTGTCGACTCCGCCCCTCGGAGGACTTCTGTTTATCGTGTCCGGGCTATCCAAGACACCGCTCCATGAGGTCATCAAGGAGAGCCTCCCCATGACAGCTGTGATGATCGGTGTGCTCTTTCTCATCACCTACGTACCGGATCTGGTGCTGTTTCTTCCCAGGCTGATCGGCCAGTAACCAAATGGGGGCTTCAGGAACGCAGTTGAGAAACCACATACCCATCGGCGGACCTGCGAGGAGAGAACCTGCCGACGGAACGGAACCGGCAATGCGGGTTTCGTTGGGGTTTGAACCGGCCTGGTACACGAGAAGGTGCGAGGTTGATTTCTCGGAGAGGTTCCACAGAGATCCTTACTACCGCCATGAGATGATCAAATCAATGAAGACGGAGCTGGTCAGGGCCTTTCCGTCTGTTCCTTATTGGAACACCAAAGATGAAACCGATCTGGCAACGATTTCCGGGTGCTATGGAGCGTTCCCGGTTCCCCATGCCTTTGGCGTTCCCCTTGTATTCCGGCAGAACGGTTGGGCCGTCCTCGACCCTGCAGGGCATCTCAGCGTCGAAGAAATTGAGAAGTGCACGGTGGAGAGCGTCCTGAACGGACCGGTGGTGGAAGATATCGTTCGGCAGATGGATATCATTGCGAGAGAATGGGGTAGAATCCATGGGTATCTCAACTGGCAGGGTGTGCTCAACAATGCGTTCAATATCCGGGGACAGGAAATCTTCCTGGACATGTATGAGCGGCCGGAGTTTGCCCACCGCTTTCTTTCCACTATCACGGAAGTAATGATCCAGCTGGCGAAAATGGTACAGGCGAGACAGCGGAAGAGCGGTTTCTCGGTAGACCAGTTCAGTGTGAGCAACTGTGTGATGAATATGATCTCGCCTGAGATGTACGAAGAGTTCATCCTGTCTCATGATGCGAGGATTGCGAAATCCTTCAACCGGTTCGGCGTACACACCTGCGAATGGGATGTTACGCCCTACATAGATGTTCTGAAAAAACTGCCGAAAATGGGGTATCTCGATATGGGAATGATGTCGGATATGGCCCGGGTACGCCGGGAGTTCCCCGAAACACGGAGAGCGGTGCTCTACTCGCCGGTCAAACTGGAAGACGCGGCCCTGAAAGATATTCACACGGATATGGAAACTGTTTTCCGGGACCTGGCCCCTTGCGACGTGGTCCTGGCTGACATTCAGCATCTTACACCGGACCGGCGGGTCCGTGATGTCCTCCGCGAATGCGGAGAAAGGAATTGAGAACATGAAACGCAGCATACGAGGAATCATCCCGGCAATCCTCACCCCGCTAACCGAGGATGGAGAACTGGACATCGGCTTGCTGACGAAGCTGACTGAGTACCTCGCGTCTTCCGGAGCCCATGGCTTCTTTGTGGGTGGTACCACAGCAGAAGGTGCCTACCTTTCAGCGGAGCAGCGGCGGCTGATCTTCGAAACAGTGAAAGAAGTGTCAGGGGGACGGCAGTTTCTCTGTCTCGCTGCGCTTCAACCCTCCACTCCCCAGGTCGTGAGGGAAATGCACATGATGGAAGACCTGAAGCCTGACTTCTTCGTTGCGGTTACCCCGTTCTACGGTGCCAAGGACCAGGCGACGATCAAAGAACACTTCACTGTCCTTGCTCGAGAGTCTCCGGTACCGCTTATTCTCTACAATATCCCGGGACGGACCCAGAGCCCGATGGCTGTTGAAACCGTCCTCGAGCTCTCCCACCTGGATAACGTAGCCGGCATCAAGGATTCCTCGGGTGATTTCACATTCTTCTCCCGCGGGTTCCTCGGCGAATACCCTGACCGTTTCGAGTGGATCATGGGGGAAGATCTCCTGGACGCGTCGGCGTTGCTGCTCGGCGCGCGGAGTATCGTGACCGGGCTCGCGAATATCCGGGTCGAACACTACATCACCATGTTCAAGGCGGCAGAAGAGGGAAACGCAGCGAAGGTGAAAGAGTGCCAGCGAATAGTGAATCAGTACCGCAGCATCTTCAGCGTATGTCCGTCCACCAAGGCAAATGCAGCAGTGAAAGCCGGCGCTGCATATTTCGGGCGGGCGACGCGACGGATGATAATGACTGGCTTGAATCTGACCGATTCGGAGTATGCCGGAGTTGAGAAGATCCTCTCGGGAATTGACAGGTGATGGGAGACTGACTGCGAAAGATGCCTACGGAAAGACCGGCGACAGACAATCGCACCGGGAAGCGGCATTCTCGGAAAACTGCGTCGGGAAGATGGTGCGGCATGCCCGGTACAAGATGGTCCATTACCCGGGGAGGACCTACGGCGAGCTGTATGATCTTGAGGAAGACCCGATGCCCCCTGGCCTGTCCGGCCGGACCACCAGGACATGGCTCCGAGGCAGCACGAGCTCCGTCACGGCGGAACCGGTGGCATCAACCGCCAGTTCTCCCCGCAATAATGGTTCGCGCCCGGTCCAGATCTTCCTGTGTGTCTATGCTCAACGCCTCGTATGAATACTGCGTTTCAACGACCTTCATCCTGTGACCATGTTCAAGGATCTTCAGCTGTTCCAGGGACTCCGCTCTTGACAGGGGAGTATCTTCCAGCTCGATGTACTGCAGCAGGAACGATTTTCGGTAGGCATATACGCCGATATGCTCATACACCTTGTAGTTTTCTCTGTCGCGACCAAAGGGAATCAGAGAACGACTGAAGTACAGGGCAAATCCATTCCGGTCACGCACGACTTTGACTACGTTCGGATCCGGGAAGTGTTCTTCAGATATCTGATAACAGAGGGTTGCGGAGGTTAGCGTCTCATCGCGGGTCATGACCTCGGCCAGTTCATCAATCATCTCACTCTTTATGAGCGGCTCGTCACCCTGTATGTTGATGATGAGCTCAACGTCCATATTCTGAACAACTTCAGCGGCCCGACTGGTGCCATTCGGATGTTCCACAGATGTCATTACCGCGGTCCCGCCGAAGAGTTCGACCGCGTCAACAATTCGTGCGTCATCGGTGGCTACGATTACCTCATCTATGAGCTTTGCCCGCAGGGTTCGCTCGTACACATGCTGTATCATTGGCTTGCCGCCAATGTCCTTCAGCGGTTTGCCGGGAAGCCGTGTGGAAGCATATCGAGCGGGAATGATGCCGATGGTTTTCACGTCGCCTCCGATTGTCCGAACGTCTTCAGTCTGTTGAGAATCTTCTCCCTGTCCACAGGTTTGACGCTCTCTACCAGCCATTCCCGCATCTGTTGCCCTTCGGTGGTTTGTTGCGGATAACTCATAAAATCGAGCGAGATTCCGAGGGCATCCGCGACTTTCGACGCAATAATCGGCCATACCTCACCGATGTCGCCGACGACAGGAATGCTCCCCTCCAGCCGCGCAAACGCGGACATCTCCATGCGAAACGGAATTCCGGTGATCTTGGTTTTCGGCAGGCCCTTGTCTATCGCTTCCTGGATCTGTTTGCTATCTTCCTGGGCATCCTTTGCCTTCAGCAAATTCTCGTCCAGGTCGATTCGGATCAGGGTCTTTCCCTTGAGGCTGGTGGTTTGCAGCCCGTTCCAATACGCCCATATGCCATGACCGGTGTAGCACTCAAAAGGACCGTCGTGGATCTCCTGGGTCAGCGCCACGGCCGATTCTATGATGACGTCGGCTTCTTCCATCATGGCTGCGATCCGGGCGCACCGCCGCGAGACCGGAATGCTGTCCGCAACCGCAAGCCCCACGTTACCCCCGCCAACCAGCTGAGGTACCGTCACCAGCACCGGCTTCCCTTTTTGAGCCCCCATTCCAATCATTGTGCGCGGGTCCGCTCCCCACCCGGCCACCGTTTCGAACGGAAGCCCGTAGGTTTGCGCTATGGTCAGTATTTCTGTGCTCAGATTTTCGGTGCGCAAGCCGACCGGATACGCCATATTCCCGGCGGCCTTGATGATGACGTCACCGTCAACGGCTCTGCCTTTGCGTAGCAGCTCGTCGTCGATGACCATCTCTTTCCTGAGCAGGTCAAGTTCATCATCGCCCATCATCGAGAACTCGAAAACGCCACCTTTCGGCAGGAAATGGCTGTCAGGGTCAAACCCCAATTCCGAGGCCTTCACTCTCTTCACTCTGTCGAGGCTTCCACCCATCTCATGGGCAATCACGGCGGAACTGGTGGTGACACTGTCGACAATGCCTTTGTCCATGAGTTCGGCAACCAGCGTCGTCACACCCTCGTGAAGATTTGGACCGCTCCCAATAACGAGCATGACTTTGCCGTTTCTTCTCTTTGTTTCGACAATCCTGGAAATCGCATTATCAAGGTTCGCCTGCGATCTTGCGCCCAGGTTTTCGTAAAACTGCTCTATGGAGCGAAGTTTCATTGTTGTGGTCTCCTTCTGTTCTGTCGTCAACCGAGATACTCCCGTATGCTGAGCCTTTCTGTCAACTGACGGGCGGACGACCGGCGCATCAAACCGGTGGCCCGTTCGCCCGTGTTCCTGTACCATGCGCCGCATGGAAACATTCACGCCCACCCACGTCCAATCGGTGCTGGACTCACATCGGCTCGGGCTGACGGTGATCCACTTTGACGACCACACAACGACCAGCCAGGACGCTGCCAGGGTCATCGGCTGCGAGCTTGGACAGATAGCCAAGAGTATGTGCCTGATGGTCGGAGGCTCACCTGCTCTCGTTGTTGCCAGTGGTGACCAGCGCATCGCCGAGGCGAAGCTTGCGAAGCACTTCGGGATCGGTCGCAAGAAGATCAAGATTGCCAGCCCGGAGCAATGCGTCACGGTCTTTGGCTATGCCCCCGGCGGAGTACCACCAGTCGCCCATCGCACCGCAGATATTCCGATCATCATCGACACGACCCTCTCGCGGTGGGACCGAATCTACGCCGCGGCCGGCACGCCCCACGATAACTTCGGACTGACCTTTGACCAGCTTTGCACAATCACCGGCGGCACCGTCCTCGATTGTGCGAAGGAGGTCGAGACGGGCGAGTGATGCCGGGGCCGCCTCGTCCACCAGCGGTTGGCTACTGCTCAGCCGGTGCGGTAATCCCGGTCCCGGCGACACCAGGCGTGGCGACAAAGGTTGTGATGGCGTGCGCCGTGACCGCCTGCTGCTCCACGTGAGGCATGTGACCGCAATCCGGCACCGCCACCAGCCGGCTCCCGTCAATGAGAGCGGTAAAGGCCTCGGCGTGGCGGAAAGGCAGGATACGATCTTTCTCTCCCCAGACAACGAGGGTTGGCACGGCGATCTCGGGCAGAAGCCAGTCAATGGGATCGCGCGCGATCGCGTTGCGGGTGATGCTCGCGAGGGCCTTGACGCCGTTCTCCGTATAGAAGGTTGCCGAGGCGATATAGTTGATCAGATCCTCCGGAATCTTTGCGGAGTCGTGGAAGATATTCAACCGCACCGCGACATCAATGAGCGTCTGACTGTGAAGGTTGAACGAGACGTTGACCAGGTTCCCGGTGTTGGACAGAAACCCCACGATGTCGCCGGCCTCGCCATCCAGACCGTAGGGAGCAATCAAGACAAGTGCGCTCACCACGCCAATTCCATCCAGAGGTGTGGCTGAGTCGAGGGTGGAAGTCATTCCCATTTCACCGTGCAACGCAGTGTAGACGGCCGCGATCTTGCCGCCGAGCGAATGCCCGATCAGAACGAACTCCTCGAGGCCAAGGGCCTCAACGAACCCGCGAACGAAATTCAGGTAGTAGGAGAGGTTGTACTCAATCTCCGGCTTGCCGGAGCGGCCAAGCCCCGGCAGGTCCGGCGCAACGATGCGTCGATCGGCCAGGTCGTCCTGAATGAAGTAGCTTTCGTACCCGCTTCCCGAGTACCCGTGGAGAAAGAGGATCGGAGTACCAGCGGCGTCAGGATTGAAATCGAAATAGTGAATCGCGACACCATTGACCTCAACGACCCGCTCGGCGGCCGTTGGCAGGCTCTCCACAGCGGGCGGCTCGTCTCCCACACAACCGCCGAGTGCCATCACCACAACCACGGTCGCGAGAGCGATAACGGGCACAGGCCTCTTCTCGATACACATCGCGGGTCTACCATATCACTACGTGAGACAGCGACACCACCACACCAGGGCAAACGCACATAGATACTGATCAGGGGTGCTTGCGCATGCAAGAAGGCCCCGTCGCTTGTCCTCGGCTTCGCCTGCGGGGACGCTCCGTGTCCTTCTCGCCTGCCGCACAACCTCTTCTCTGATGTGCGTTTGCCGTGCCCATATTCACCGCGCGTAGTTCCACTGTGGCGTGGACGGTAGCGTGGAGTCTCCAACTGTGGGTTGGCAGAGACCACGGCCTCTGGCCGGCTGGCTGGCCGAACACCTCCAAACCTGGTTCGCTGGGCAGCGCACGGCAAACGCACATACGCGGTAATGGTGTGCGGCATGCAGGAATGGCTTGGAGCGACCCCGCAGGCACTCCTGGTGCCATGCAGTTGGCCGAAGGCCATACTGCGGCAGAACCGCCCCGGCGGTTCTGCAAGGACACAGCGAGAAGACATTCCTGCATGCATCAGCACCATTGGTGAATGCTCTTGTGCGTTTGCCCTGCGCGCGAAGATCTCTGGCCTCCTTCCGCCAAACTGGATAGGATGGTCCACATGGCAGATCTGACTGACAATTTCCGTTATCGGATCCAATTCGAGGTTCGTGATTACGAGTGCGACCTGCAGGGTATTGTCAACAACGCGGTCTATCAGAACTACCTGGAGCACGCCCGTCATCAATTCCTGAAGAGCGTGGGAATCGATTTTGCAGAAGTCGCCGAGCGCGGCATCAACATGGTCGTGGTCCGGGCCGAGGTCGACTACAAACGTTCATTGACGAGTGGTGACACTTTCTGGATTGGAATCGACGTCCAGCGCATCTCAAGGCTCAAGTTTGCTTTCCTGCAGGAGATCTTCCGAGCGCCGGATGACGAGCTCATGGTGGCCGCGAAGATTATCAGCGCCGCAGTCTCCGCGAACGGACGACCCGTCCTTCCGGAAGAGATTCACCCGGCGATGGGCGAGTTACTGACCGGTAAGTAGGGTATCAAAGGTCGGGCCGTCAATACTCGGCCGGCAATTGCTGCAACTCTGCGAGTGTGAACACCGGACCGTCCACGCAGACATACTTGGGGCCGACATTGCAGCGACCACATTTGCCGATGCCGCACTTCATTCGATTCTCGAGTGAAAGTATGATGTCGTCCTCTCCAAACCCCAGCTCCTTGAGCACGGGAATGGTGAATCGGATCATAATCGGCGGGCCGCACACCAGCACGATGGCGCCTTTGGGAGACGGTCCAAGGTCCCGGAGGACGTTGGGGACCAGTCCAACTGTGCCGTCCCACGGCTCGTCCGGTTCACGGTCCACGGTGAGATTGATTCCGATATCGCTTCGCTCTTTCCACTGTGCGATGGTCTCTTTGTACAGGAGCTCTCCGGGGGAACGGACACCGTACAGCACAGTGATATCGCCGAATCGATCGCGGTTTGTCTCGTCGAGCATGTACGTGATCGACGATCTAAGGGTAGTAAATGCGAACCCTCCGGATACGATGATGATGTTCTTACCGGCGATTCGGTCCCACGGAAACGAGTTCCCAAGGGGCCCGCGAACCCCGAGTCTTCTTCCCGTGTCCAGGCGGTGCAACTCCTGGGTAACCGAACCGGCGCGCTTGACGGTGAAGAGAAGATGTTCCTTTTCTGTCGGGGATGAGGCAATCCCGAACGGAGACTCACCGACTCCAAGGATCGAGACTTCCGCGAATTGCCCGGGAAGATAGCTGAATTGCTCGCGGTCTTCATCGTTCTCGAACGCCAGAGCGAAGGTCTTCAGATCTTTTGCGTCGTTTTCGATGGCGACCGACTCCAGAGTCACTGGCATCGGTACGTATGGATTTGCTTTGACCGCTTGCTCACTCATGTCGATGAAAACTCCCGGAGTACTTCACGGATGTCGAGATTGACGGGACAGTACCGGACGCATCGCCCGCAACCTACGCAGTACACTTCATCCACCGACTCGACGGTGTACGAGAACTTGTGCATGAAGCGTTGTCGGAGACGCTCCGTCTTTGTGGGTCGGGGATTGTGGCCCGATGCGTGTTTGGTGAACTGAGCATACTGGCACGAGTCCCAGGTCCGTATTCGGCGTCCCTTGTAGTGCCGCTCTTCGTCACAGATGTCAAAACAGTGGCACGTGGGACAGAGATAGGTGCAGGCGCCACAGCCGATACAGGTATTGGTGATCTTCTCCCATATGGGATTGTCGAACTGGTCGTCGAGGTTCTTCTTGACTGTCGCACGATCGTACTCCACGGCAGGCATCGATTCCCGGGCGCTGGACGCGAGAGTGTTCGCGACTTCCCGGTCGGTTTCCGCCGCCTCTTTCAGCACCTCGCCGTTGCGCGCCAGAAACTCCTTACCCTTTGTGGTAAGGCCTTCCAGGTAGAGGCGGTCCTCCAGGTCAAACGCCAGCACGTCGGCGCCACGGGTCCCGGCCGGATCACCCCCGACGGATGTGCAGAAACATGTCGAGCCTGGTTTGTTACAGGCGAGAGTCACGACAATCGTATTGTCTCGTTTCTTCTCGTAGTATGGATCGTGATATCCATGATTCTCGGGTCCGAAAACCTGATCCAGGAGCTCAAACGATGCCGAATCACACGGCCGTACGGCGAAGAGCACAACCGGCGCCTCGGCGGCTTCCTCGCTTGCCGACGGCTCTATGGTGTCATAGTCAAAGGCATAGAGGGTCTCGGTCTGCGGGAAAAAGAACGACTTCGGCGACAGCCGTGATTGGCCGGCTTCGAGATCGGGAGTGTCGCCTTTGCCAAAAACTGCGTACTCGGTAACCCCGTCGGATTGCTTCGGAATGAACACTCTCGAGTGCTTCGATTCGTTCAAGAGTAGTGTCGGGAGAAGCTTCTTCTCGATGGTGCAGCCGACTGTGTCACTCATGAGCTTGCTCCGGGTCGGTGATGAAATCGTTTGAATCGGCTTCGCTGAACGTCGCCAGCGGCGGTGACGTTTCCGGATTGAAATCCGGCAGATAATCAAACAGCTCGTGCACGTCCTGGGCGATTCTGTTCGTGTAGGTGCGCAAATCCACGCCCATGGGACAGGCGCTGTAACACGCGTCGCACTCGACACACCGTCCCGCCTGGTGATAGATCCTCGTTATCTGAAATACCATCGCGTCGGTGAGGTCGGAGCCCACACCAATCCACTTGAGGTCGGTGTGTTCGGCAAAACACTCCTTGCACCAGCAGGTGGGACAGGCTTGTCGGCACGCGTTGCACCGGATGCACTTTGTGAGTTCATCCGAGAAATACTGCCACTTCTCGTCGCTGGACTTCTGTTCAAAAGCCTCGAGCGTTGCACGGCCACCGTCTCCGGGCTTCCGCGCAGGAGTGTCAATGATGGAATCCGTGTTCTCCGGTTTCGGAAATCGGCATTCCAGACAAGACCTTCGAAGTGCTTTCTCGCGATCTATCTTCGTCGATTCACCGTTTCGCAAGGTGATTGATATGGAGTCGTCAACTTCCTCGCATGCAACGATTTCATCTGCGCACTGTTCCTGGATTTTCCGGACATCCACCATGCCCGCACAAGGAACACCGACAAGCCGAAGCGAGTCGCGCTGTACCTGTCGTTCCTTCGCCAGGGTGTAGACCGAACGGCAGTCGCATCCTTTGACCGCTATACCCACTCGCGGATACGGTTTCTCCCGCTTTTTTCGCCGATTTGGCTCGTTGGCGTAGTATCGCAGCAGGTATGTCGCGAGGTTGCTTGTGCAAAACGAATCCCAGACGAGCGTGTCGATCTTCGATGGATCCTGGGCGATCTCTTCCGCGGTCAGGAAGGCAGGTCTGGATGAGAGCGGCAGCGATCCGGATTCGAAACCGATAAACACATCAATCTCGTCGGCCTCGAAGAGACGTCGAGCCTCGTTCCGTATCGCCTGACTTGTCTGCTCCACACGATCTTCCATTCGATTACAATTCCTTTACCAGCTTGCGGGACGGTCCGACACGTTTCACGCCGTCAATAACCGAGTTCATGAGGGCCGCGAACCGGCTTCCTTCGGAGGCCGAAACCCATGAAAACTGTACACGCTCGCTCTCTATGCCGATGTGTTCGAGAAACTTCTTTATGACCGCGAACTTCCTGCGTGCAACGAGGTTTCCGTGGATGTAATGGCAGTCGCCGGGATGACATCCGGACACGAGCACGCCGTCGGCGCCGTTCTGAAGCGCTTTCAGAATAAACTGGGGGTCCACCCGGGCGGAACACGGCACGCGGATTATTCGGACGTTTGGTCCGTACTGAAGCCTGCTCACTCCGGCAAGATCCGCGCCGGCGTACGAACACCAGTTGCACAGAAAGGCAACAATGCTGGGTTGCCAATCATCAGCCGCGATGGTCGTTTCCGCTGTAGAGTCCGGTTTTGTTGTTGCCACATCACCCACCTGATTACCCATCCCGCTATACGGCGTTGATCATGCTCAAAATTTGTTCGTCCTTGAATCCGTTCAAATTCGGCGCGGAACCTTTGCAGGTTGCGACGCAGGCGCCACAGCCCTTGCAGAGGACCTCGTTGATGACCGCCACCTCCTTCTCTTCGTCGATGGCAATCGCGGTATACGGACATACCGATACACAAGCTCCGCACGCGTTGCAGCGCGCGGGATTTATCGTCGCTGTCTTCCCGCCGGCCTCGACGGAATCCTTGCTCAACACCGTCATCGCCCTGCTGGACGCGGCCATGGCCTGGCCGATGGTCTCGTCGATGTCTTTGGGATAGTGCGCAAAGCCGCAGACGAATACCCCTTCGCTGGCAAATTCCACGGGTCTCAGTTTCACGTGAGCTTCGAGGAAGAATCCCGAGTCCGTGATTGGAACTTTGTAGAATTTTGCAGTCTGGTCGTTGTCGGCGTTCGCATCTACCCGTGCGCTCAAGACGAGCATCTCCGCGGGAATCTCGAGTTGCGCCCCAAGGACCGGGTCAAAAGTCTCCACGACAACGCCGTTGCCGGTGGCCCGCACAGTCGGTTTCTGATCTACGTCGTACTTCACAAAGAGAATTCCGAGTTCCCGCGCTTCGGAGTAGTAGGCCTCCCGGAATCCATAGGTTCGTATGTCACGGTAGAGCACGCATATCGTGGCTTCCGGTTTTGCTTTTTTCATCCGGATCGCCTGCTTGATTGCCGCCGAACAACAGATCCGGCTGCAGTACTGATGGTCCGGCTCGCGAGATCCCACGCATTGGATGAATACGGCGCTTTCCGGCACTTTGAACGTGCTCTCGCTCATCTTCTCGTCGAGCTCTTGTAGGGTGACCACGTTTTCATTTTCACCGTACAGGTATTCGGTGGGTTTGCTCTCGGTGGCGCCGGTGGCGATGATGACAATCCCATGTTCCAGCTCGACGGTTTCGGGACTCGCACCGTTTCCCGGATGTCCAACCCGAAGCTGGGTCTTGAAGTTCCCGACAAACCCCTCCACGTGCTCAACTTCCGCCGAGGTGTAGACTGATATTCGATCGTGATTACGTACCCGGTCCATTATGCCCCGGAGGTAGCTCTGCACGTCACGACCGTCAAGAGCTCGCTCCACGTTTCTCGTGTTGCCGCCGAGTTCGGCCGACCGTTCCACGAGATATACGTCAAAGTCCTGATCGGCGATGGCCAGTGCGGCAGTCATACCGGCGATTCCGCCGCCGAGTACAAACGCCGTTTGGGTAACGCCCAGCGTTATTGAACCGAGGGGTTCGAGCACATTGGCTTTTGCCACGGCCATGCGGACGAGATCCTTCGCTTTCGCCGTGGCAGCTTTGTGGTCCTGCATGTGCACCCAGGAGCACTGATCACGGATATTCGCCATCTCGAAGAGATTGACATTCAGTCCCGCTTCCCGGATGGTCTGCTGAAAGAGCGGCTCGTGGGTCCTGGGCGAGCACGAAGCGACGATTACCCGGTTCAGACGATGTTCTTCGATCACACCTTTCAGGAAGTCCTGGGTGTCCGAAGAACAGGTGTACATGCTGTCGGTCGCATAGGCAACGTTTGGCAGACGTTCCGCGTATTCGGCCACCCCGGGCACGTCGACAACGCCCCCGATGTTCAGTCCACAGTGGCACACAAACACGCCGATTCGCGGAGGTTCGCCGTCAATGGAGCGCTCCGGCGGCAGCGGTTGCTCGGTCACCTCGGTACCGCGGACGGACGCCAGGTCCACCATCGCGTTGGCCGCGGCGCTTGAGGCTTCCACCACCGTCTCCGGGATGTCTTTCGGCTGGGCAAACGGCCCGCAGACGTAGACGCCTTCGGCAGAAGTCGCTACCGGGCGGAACGGTTGCGTGCCGGCAAAACCGGAGTCGGTAAGCTCCACACCAAAGGTCGCGGCGAGTTCCTTTATCTCAGACGGCGGTTCAAAGCCTGCCGATAGCACAACCATCCCAAAGGTCTTTTCACCGTACTCCTGCGTGTCTTCATCGACATAACCGATAGCGAGTCTTCCGGTTGAACGATGTTCTTCAACCCGGGATGGCCGGCACCTGGTGAATCGTATTCCCAGGTCCTTTGCGCGTTCAACGTATTCGTCAAACCCTTTGCCGTGCGCGCGGATGTCCATGTAAAAGATTTCGCAGTCCAGGTCAGGTTCGTGCTCCTTGGCCATGACCGCCTCTTTGACCGCGTACATGCAGCACACCGAGGAGCAGTAGTTGTGTTCCGAATCTCTCGACCCGACGCACTGGATGAAGGCGACGCTATCGGGCGTCTCTCCGTCGGAGGGACGGATGACCTTTCCGTCACACGGCCCGCTCGCAGAGAGTATTCGCTCAAACTGCAGGCTGCTCACGACATCGGGATACGTCTCGAACCCGAGGGCCGGCTTCTGGGAAGAATCGTAGAGACAAAAACCAGGGGCGAGTATGACGGCGCCGGTCTCGATCTCGGTTGTTGAGTCGGTCTGATCATAGTCGATTGCATCGGTGGGGCAGACTTCCTCACAGATGCCGCACCCGCCCGTGTTGAAATGTACGCAGTTCTCGCGGTCGATCACCGGAACGTTGGGCAGGGCCTGGGAGAACGGTATGAAAATTGATGGTCGGGCGCTCAAGCCGAGTTCGAACTCGGACTGCCGCTTGGCCGGCGGAACCGGATATACCGTGGACAGTCGGATTGAGCCGGTCGGGCACACATGCTCGCAAGCTCCGCACGAGAGGCACACCTCGCTTCCCCGGTGGTAGGGCGTATCCACGACCATGTCCACACCCCGGCCGACGAAGTCGGTGACCGACGCCTTCATCCGGTCTCGGCAGATCCGGACGCAGAGCCCGCACAGGATGCAATCGGACGGCTTTCCGTCCGCCGTCGTTTCGGCGTCTGCAAATCGTGGCTTCTCGACCCCGTACTGCCCCGCCAGCTCTTTGAGCATATCCACTTCGGGACACCTGGAGAGAAGCAGCTCGGCGGTCATCCGTCGGTTTCGTTGCACCCGTGGCGAGTCGGTGAGCACCTCCAGCCCTTCCCACACCTCGTAGTTACACGAGGTGACCATCTTGGTCCGTTTGCCCATCTTGGCCTCGACGATGCAGAGTCTGCAGCCGCCGTGGGCCTCAAGCGATTCGTGGTGACAGAGCGTGGGTATCTTGACGTTTTCCTGAGTCGCCACTTCCAGGATCGTCTGGCCGTCCTGTACCTCTACGTCGCGGCCATTCAGCTTGATGGTGAACTGGTCTTTTGCCGGTTCGTTCATACGACCACCTCGCTGACATGAGCCTTTGCTATTGCATCAAATTTGCACGCCTTGTAACACTCGCCGCACTTTATACAGAGATCCTGCTGTATCTCGTGTGGCTCCTTCCGTTCGCCGAGAATGGCCTCAGTCGGGCACACTTTCGAACAGGCCGCGCACCCGGTACAGGCCTCGGGATCAATTTCGTACTGAAAGAGGCCCTTGCAGACACCCGAGCGGCAGTAGCCATCCTGGATGTGCTCGTCGTACTCGTGTTTGAAGTACTTGAGCGTCGTCATGACCGGGTTTGCGGCGGTGGATCCAAGCGCACACAACGAGGAGTCGGCGAGGTACTCCCCGAGCTCCTTGATCGTATCGATGTCCTCTTCGATCCCTTCGCCCGCACAGATACGTTCAAGGATCTCCGAGAGTCGAGCGACGCCTTCCCTGCACGCCACACACTTCCCACACGATTCGCCTTTCAAGAACGAGGTGAAGTATCGGGCGACGTCCACCATGCAGGTATCCTCGTCCATGACGATCATGCCGCCGGATCCCATCATGGAGCCGACTTTCGTGAGTTCGTCAAAGTCAACGGGCAGGTCCAGAAGTTCCTCAGGAATGCACCCTCCGGACGGTCCGCCGGTCTGCACTGCCTTGAACTCTCGTCCGTTCGGGATTCCGCCGCCAATGTCAAAGATGATCTCGCGAAGAGTGATACCCATGGGTACTTCCACGAGACCGGTGTTGCTGATCTTACCGACGAGGGAGAAGATTTTTGTCCCCGGGCTGCCCTCGGTGCCAATGCGGCGGAACTCGTCGGCGCCTATCTGCATGATCCGAGCGACGTTCGCCCATGTTTCAACGTTGTTCAACACAGTTGGCCGCTGGTTGAGGCCTTTCTCCACGGTGTGAACGTATTTCGCCCGGGGGCGCCCTACCCGTCCTTCAATGGACGCCATGAGCGCGGTGGACTCGCCGCATACAAATGCGCCGGCTCCCTGCACAATCTTGATGCGAAATGCGTGCCCGCCGCCGAGGATATTGTCGCCGAGGAACCCCATGGATTCGGCATCCCGAATCGCCTGTTCCAGGTGCTCAACCGCCAACGGATACTCTGCTCGTACGTATACGTATCCTTCATGTGATCCGACTGCGAACGAACCGATGATCATGCCCTCAATGACGGAATGCGGGTTGCCTTCCAGCACTGACCTGTCCATGTACGCGCCCGGGTCTCCCTCGTCCGCGTTGCATATCACGTATCGCACGCCGTCTTCGCTCTCCGCCTTTCGACAACTGCGCCATTTTCTCGCCACCGGAAATCCTCCGCCACCGCGTCCGCGGAGTCCGGCTTTTTCGATGTCGTCGAGAATCTCTTCGGGTGTCTTCTCAAAGAGAACCTTTGCCGCGGTCTGATATCCTCCGATCGCGAGGTAATCATCGATGCTTGTTGGTTGGATTCTCTCGTTGTTCCCGAGAATGAGCCGGTTCTGTTTCTGGTAGAAGGTCATGAGATCGCGGTTGCGATTTCGCTTCTTTGTCACGGGATCCCGAAAGAGCAGTCGTTGAATGACATCATCCCCGAGAATGCTCTTTTCGATTATCTGCGGGACATCTTTGGCTTTGACCTTCTGATAGAGGATGTCCTGGTCGGTGAGAATGACCATGGGTTCAATCTCACAGAACCCGAGACAGCCGGAAAGCACGATCTGCGTGGTGTCCGCAAGGCCTTGTCGATCTATCTCTTCCTGAAACGCATCGGCGACTTCGCGAGCCCCCTGAAGCAGGCAACAGGTCGCGTTTGTGCTGATAATGATCTGGTTCTTCTGCGAGTCCGATTTGAGGGAATCGCAGTACTGGTTCAGATCGGCTATCGAGTTGCAGTGCACGTCAGCTAGCCCTCTTTGCGTACGTATCTATGACACCGGATACTTTGGAGAGAGACATATTGCCGTGGTACTCACCGTCAACAACAACGATTGGGCCCAGGGCGCACGCGCCGAGGCAGTTAACCGTCTCGATGGTGAATTTTCCGTCGTCTGTCGTTCCGCCGGCTTCGACGGACAAACGATTCTCGAATTCTTCGAGAACACCGGCTGCGCCTCGCACGTGACACGCTGTCCCCATGCAGACCTGTATGATGTGCTCTCCCTTCGGTTCGAGACTGAACGACTTGTAGAAACTCACCGTACCGTACACTTCAGCGAACGAGAGCGAGAGACGCAGCGCTACCCGCCGGATGGCGTCTTCGGGGAGGTAACCGAACGTCGCGTTGACCCGCTGAAGGATGTGAATGAGGGCCTCCCGGTTGGTCCCGCTCCCGTCAATGATCTCATCGACGGCGCGGGTCTCCTCGTTCGGCTCCAGTTCAAAGATATCCTGCACACGAACAACCTGCCGTACCGGGCAGGCGGCAACGCAGTTTCCGCAACCGGTGCACTTGTCGGCATCCACGGATCTGGCTTTCTCCCGGAGCGTGACCTGGAACGCACCTGCACTCCCTGAGAAACTCTCAACCTCGGTGTAGGTATGTAGCTCAATGTTGTTGTGCCTGCTCGCTTCAACGAGTTTCGGCGACACGATACACATTGAGCAGTCGTTGGTCGGAAAGGTCTTGTCGAGCTGTACCATCGCGCCGCCGATTGAGGGATTGCGTTCGACGAGGTGTACCTTGAAACCAGATTCGGCGAGATCCATCGCGGCCTGGACGCCGGCGATACCCGCGCCCACGACGAGTACGGATCCGCGCTTTCCGTCCTTCGTCTCAGTCATTCGCCTTCTCCGCGGCCGGCGGCGTGACACCTCTGGCTATCTGAACCGTGTTCCTGACGTGCTCAAGGATCGCATCGTCGGCGAGGTCCTCATCACCGGTGAGTATCTTGATGCAGTCCCGCCTGAACTCGTTGGCGAGCAGCGTAATCTCTTCTACCTTTTCCAGACGGTCCTTCGGGTGATACCCCGCCTCAACCGCGATTTCGCGAATGGCCATCATGATGTGAGAGAAGTCCACATCCTGCGGGCAGTTTGCCGAGCACGCGTAGCACTGATGGCAGAGCCAGATGGCGGGGGATCGTAGTACTTCTTCGCGCATACCCAGGAGGATCATTCTGATGATTCTTCGCGGGTTGTATTCGTGATCCGCGTGGAATGCGGGGCACCCCGCGGTGCAGGTTC
>JAHOYX010000206.1 GCA_019038705.1 Spirochaetales bacterium | reverse complement strand
CCTGAGGGTTTGTGAGATAGGTGGAAGTCGCCCGAAGGCTGATTTCAGGAAGGCGTTCCGCCCTGGCCTGCTCCAGCGCTGCCGATGTTGCGCCAAGGTCAAGGTGAACTCGTCGCAGCGAGTACGAGTTGCCCCTGGCCATCGCAAGGGCCTCGTCAAGGGTGAGTTCCGCCGCCGGAAGAAGAACCGCGGTACATGTCATGATGACGGCGAAGGCCGCAAGTCGGACTGGTCTCATGGGAACGCTACGGGCCCGGATCCCAGTCGGGGACGAAGTTGGGATTGATCCAGGATTTGAGTTGATAGCCCGCAATCGACCGTTCGTCGACTTCGTCGCCGTTGGGCACCTGGCCATACAGCGAGTTCCCGTCGGTGTCATAGTCGATGTCCATCAGGAGCCCGTCCTCTCCCTCGGGTATGCTCGTATCGTCACCGTCGCCGTCATTCTCGTCCCCGTCGAAGTCCCGGGGCACCGTGTCGGTCCACTCTATTCGGACGGCGAACCTGCCGTCCGCGCCGGTCTGGGCGTAGATGATGTCACCGGACCCGGCGAGGGTTATTCGCACGCCTACCCCAGCCCTGGGTATCTGGGTTTCGACCACAACGTCAAAGACACCGCCGGCCACATTCGTAGCAAACTCGGTTCTCGGCTGGCGCGTGACGGCGATGTCAGTTGCCACAACGCGTTCCTGCCCCGAGGTCAAGGTCACCGCCAGGCCGGCGGGCGCATCCCACTCGCCGTCCTGCACGGTGAGCGTGATCTCCTCGTCGTCTGAATCATTGCCGGCGTTGGCGTCATCCCGCCATTCGACCTCGTCAAAGACGTAGTACCCGGGGCCATCGGATTCATCACCCGTGACGGTCACGTAGTCCTCGGCATTGTCGGTAGTGGAGGCCAGGTCCAGAACCATTCGCACGCCGTTCACTCCGTCGCCGTTTACGTCTACCACCCGGCCTTTCACGGTCGGCACCTCAAAGCTGATTCGGTCCATCCGGACATTCTGCACGGTGTTGATCGCATCCGAGAGTACACCCGGCACACTCACAACGGCCGCTGCGTAATCGTCGTGCGTGATTCCGAGGTACACGGTCCCGGAGTCACCCTCCGGGCCGAAAGAAGCGAACCAGGCCCTCCAGACCACCGCGTTCCGGAAGTAGCCGGGGAGATTGTTGCTCGTCGCCGTGGAGGTCCGCGCAAAGAACCCGTCGTCAGCTGCGCCAACTGGTTCATTGAGGTAGAGTCGCACGGTTGCACCGTTGATTCCTGTGTTGCTCCCGCTGTCTATGACAAAGCCCTGGATCTCCGCACTGTAGTAGTTGCCGCATCCGATGGAAAGGATCGCGGCGACGACCAGGGTGACGCCGCGGATTGATCTTCCAAATTTCATGATTCTACCTCGCTCGGTTGTCTGTCCCGCCGTAGTGCGGGTTTGATCTTGGTCTCCACCAACCAGAGGATGGTGGGTATGAGTATCAGGGTGATGAGAGTTGACGTCGTGAGACCACCAACCACGGCCAGTCCCACGGGAGAGCGAAGCTCCGAGCCCTCACCCGCCCCGAGGGCCATTGGCATGAGGCCCAGAATGGTAGTGAGACTCGTCATCAGGATGGGTTTGAGGCGTGTCGTCGCACCCTTGATGATTGCCTCCTTGAGCGGAACTCCGCGGGAGACCAGCAGCATGATGTAGTCAATCAGCACGATGGCGTTGTTCACCACGATGCCTACCAGCAGAATCATCCCGACGAAGGACAGGATGTTGAAGGTTGTCCCGGTGAACAGGAGCGCCGCGACCAGCCCGATTACTGCAAAGGGGATGGAGAACATCACGATCAGTGGATAGCTGAACGACTCAAACTGGCTCGCCATTACCATGTAGACCAGCGAGGCCGCAAGTATCAGGGCGAAGAGCAACGACGAGAAGCTGTCGTCCATCTCGCTCTTTGAGCCGGAGTAGGCGAGGTCAACGCCCGGCGGGGTGGGTGCATCCCGGTCGATGGCCGCTTCAACGTCGTCCATGACACGGGACAAGGCCCGTTCTCCGGTGAGTGCCGCGAGAACCTGAATCGTGCGGGTCCGGTCTGTCCGAGTGATGGAAACAGGCCCCCGTCCCTCAACCACATCCACCACGTTCTCCAGTGGTATGCTGGCCCCTCCACGGGTGACAAAGAAGAGACTGCTGATCCGGGAGAGGTCGTTACGGTCCTCGTCCCGGAGAACCAGGATGACGTCAAACTCCCCCTCGTTGGTGGAGAAGAGACTCACCGTGGTTCCGCTGTAGGCAGTCCGGATTGTCGCGGCGATCTCCATTGGACTGACGCCCAGACTGACCGCCTCTCGCCGCTTCACCCTGAACTGGAGTTCGGGCTTGCCGGTGGCAAAGCTGGAGCGGACATTCCGCGTGCCATCAACCGATGCGACCGCGTCAACCACCGAGTTTGCGTACGTGTCCAGGGCGTCCAGGTCGTCAGCGGCCAGATTGATCACAATGGGGCTTGATCCGCCACCGGCCATGGCGGCCATTGAGCTCATCCCCAGGATGCTTATCTCGAACTGGACGTCCAGAACTTCCCTGGCGATTTGCTCATCCATCTCGTTGACGATCTGCCAGATGGATCGATCTCTGCGGTCCTTCGCGATCAGGACAACCCTGATGTCGGCACGGTTGGCGCCGCCATCTCCAACCGACGACACCATGGTCCGGATATCGGATCCCACCAGTTCTGCCAGCATCTCCTCCACCTGAATCACCTTCCCGGTGGTGTAGTCGTAGGTGGATCCCATACGAGTCTCGAGACTGATCTCAAACTCCCCTTCATCGGCTTCGGGAAGGAACTCCATCCCCAGGAGCGCGACAGACCCCAGGCTCAAGACCAGGATTGCCGCGCCAACCCCGATGATCGTCCAGACATGATCCAGAGCCCAGGCGATCACCTTCCCGTACACCTCGTCCATCCGGAGCAGGAACATCTGGATCCGTCTGGACAACCAGTTAAGGAGCCTGAACCGGGTGCTCACCACCACGTCGGCAAGCGAGACTTCGTGGTGGGCGACGCCTTCAACCTCCTTCGCCGGGGTGACTTTCAGAAATCGAGAAGTGAGCACCGGAATCAACGACAGGGCCGATGCCAGACTGATTGCCAGAGAGAAGGTGATGGTGAGGGACAGATCCTGGAACAGCTCACCGGCCATGCCCTCGACAAAGAGCATGGGAACAAAGACGGCCATTGTTGTCAGGGTAGACGCCGTGATCGCCCGCGAGACTTCCTCGGCTCCTTCCACGGCAGCCTGCTCAACCGGCATCCCGGCCAGCGCCTTCCGATAGATCGACTCCAGGACCACGATGGCGTTGTCCACGAACATCCCGACCGCAAGCGTGATGCCCAGGAGACTCGTGATGTTGAGGGTCATCCCCCCGAAGTCAATCAGGCTGAAAGTGGCGATCACGGATACCGGGATGACTGTGGAAATGATCAGCGTGGACCGAGCGTTCCGAAGGAAGAAAAGGAGCACCAGGATCGCGAGCAGCCCCCCCTGCCATGCGGCAGCAGTGACTCCGCCAATCGAGTTACGGATGCTCTCGGCCTGGTCGGAGACCACGTCAAACTGAACCGAAGGCGGGAGCTCGGAGACGATTGCTTCAAGTTCGCCCAGAACCCCTTCGTTCACTTCAACGGTGTTGTAGCCCGTCTGTTTCTGAACCTGCAGGAGAACACCGTCGTACCCGCCGGCGCGCACAAACTCCTCCTGTTCCCGGTACTTCAGGACCACATCAGCCACATCCCGCAGATAGATCGGGACATCGCCGGCAACGCCAACGAGCACCTCGCCGACATCGTCCACTGATTCAAACTCGCCAACCGTGCGAAGCACCAGGTAGCGATTCTCCAGATCGATTGTTCCGCCCGGGAGAGAGACGTTCTCCCCGGAGAAGGCCTGGATCACCTGGGTGATTGGCAGGTTCAGCTTCCCCAGTGAGTCCAGATTGAGCTCCGCCATCACCGCCAGCTCACGCCCCCCGAATATCTGCACCTGCGCGACACCCGGGATCCTGAGGAGCCTCGGTATGACCGTTTCGTCCATCAGAGCCCGGACGTCAATGCCATGGGTCCGGGTATAGGCGTTGATCTGCAGGCTGGGAAGCTGGCTTGATGAGAACTTGAATATTCGCGAGCGCTCGGTTCCTTCCGGAAACTGGTCCTCCACTGAGCTCAGCTGTTCCCGAATCTCCGGCACCATGAGGTCCATGTCCGTGCCGGAGGCGAAGCTCACCGTCAGGATGGAAGCGCTCTCCTGACTCGTAGAGTTGATGGACTGCACCCCCGTGAGGCCAGCCACCGCTTCCTCAATCCGCTCGGTGATTCCGGACTCAATCTCATAGGGCCCGACTCCGGGATTGGTGGTCAGGATGTAGGCGGTCGGCAGGTCAATATCGGGGAAGAGTTCCATGCCGATTCTGACCAGGGAGATGACGCCGAGGACAAACAGTGCCACGAAGACCATGGAGGCGGTGACCGGATGTTTGACCGAGGCTCTCGGGATGCTCATTCGGCCTCTATCGGACGGACCACCTGGCCGTCTTCAAGAAAAGCATTGCCTTCTATCGCCAGTGCGGCATCAGGAGCCAGCCCGGAAACTATCTGCACCCACGTCCCCTGGGTGACTCCAGTCTCCACCGGAACCATTCGCACCGTCGGTTCCGAGTGGACCTCCACCACGTAAACCACCGACGAATTGTTCCTGAACAGCACGGCCGACTGGGGAACGATCAGGGCGTCCGTGACTCGTTCCATCACCAGTTCCACGTTGACGAACATGCCCGGTCGCAGGAGTGATCCCCGATTCTGGACGGCGATCTCCACGTTGAACGTGCGGCTTCTGGCGTCGATGATGGGCGCGATGGAGGTCACACGCCCGGTGAGTACCGGATTGTCCGGATATGCGATGGGGGCCACTCTCGCCGAAATGCTCCCCTGGCGGGCACCGAACTCACCGTAGTGCTTCTCGGGCACGGCAACGTTTGCATAGATCAGGTCGTCATTGATGATCGCGAGGAGCGGCGTGCCCGGCCCCACCGAGTTGCCCTCCTCCACCATGATCCGCGCGACCGTGCCCGACACGGGAGCGGAAACCGTGGCGAACTCCAGCTGCAGGAGCGCCAGCTCGTACGATTTGTGAGCCGCGTCGGCGTTGGCCGTGGCCATGGCGACGTCTTCCTCGCTCGCACCCTGCTCCATGAGAGCGAGGCTGCGCCGTGCGTTTTCCAGCTGCGTCCGGGCACTCTGCAACTGGTTCTCGGCGTTCTCGTAGTCCACCGTGGGCACCGTGCCGGCGTCGTATAGCCGACGGGTTCGGTCCAGGCTTGTCTGTGCCACCTCAATATCCCGCTCCGACTGACTCACGGTGGCCTGTGCGCTCTCCAACTCCTCCGGCCGTACACCGCGCACGGCCTTGTCCAGTTGGGCCAGCGCGGCTTGCCAGGCCGCCAGCGCCTGCTCGGATTGAATGCGAACGATGTCGTCGTCCATTCTCACCAGAGGATCCCCGGCGGTGACCCGCTCATTCTCGGAGACCAGAACCTGCATAACTTCGCCACCTATCCGGGGGACAACCGTCGCAGTGCTTTCGGCCACCAGGTTACCCGGGTAGGAGAGGACAATCTCCAGGTCACCGGTCGTTGGTTGAGCCACCACTACCGGTACGCCAACGCGCGCCGGTTCTTCGGCGTCGCGCGATTGCAACCACCTCCAGCCGGGTATGGCGATCAGGGCAACTGGTATCAACCACAGGGCGTGCGCCGGTCGTATCTTCACCATCCCTTCCCTACCAGGTCTCCGAGCCCGAGTTTCATCTGCGCGATCTTCTCATCAAGATCTTCAGGGGGAGTCATGGCAGCCTCAAACAGCAGACCGACGATGATAATGTGCAGGCCGGCATGCAACTCCTCCGCACTGAAATGAGTCCACGGGCCCTCCGTGGGGATACTTCCCATCAGGTTCCGCGCCAACAGGTTGGTCACCCGTTTGACATTGTCTGACAACACGTTGCGATTCAGGGATTCCGAGTACATGCCACGCATCAGGGGGTGGAGTTCCTTGATGCGGTCCATGCCATCGCCCAGGAGCGCCATTGCTCTCTCCTGAGTGCTGCCCGGACCTTCGAGGATCTTGGTCATCTGAGCGTGGAACGCGTCCCAGTTCTGCTGTGATACGCTGGAGAACAGATCGACTTTGTCCTGGAAGTAGGTATAAACGGTACCGGAGGCAATTCCCGCCAGATCGGCGATGTCCTTCACGGTGGTAGCTGCGAACCCCTTCCGGCCAAACACCTCGAGGGCCGCGCGCAGAATATCCTCTCGTTTCTTGTCGTCGAGTTGTCTTGGCATGTCCAATCCGTAGTTGAATGGGGGTTCAGCTAAAATATAGTGTGAAAGCCGTGGAATTTCAAGGGGGTGATCAGTCTTCCTGCCGGACAGATATCGAAATCTTGAAAAGATATCATAGCAGTGATATACTATCACTATGATTCGAACGCTGATCTCGCTCACGGAGAAGGATAAACGATGGCTGGACTCATACAGCGCACGGCATGGTCAGTCGGCCGCGGAGACGGTCCGCACGGCCATCAGGAGCCTCCGGAACACCGACGCCGAGAGTGAGAAAGCTGAGATACTGAGGTTGACGGGAGGCCTGTGGGACGGCAGGGAGGGTGACGCGCTCGACTTCGTTGACAGGATACGGGACGAATGGTAGAGGCACTGCTTGATTCGGTGATCCTCATCGATCACCTGAACGGAGTGGGGCAGAGCACCGTCTGGCTTGCGTCACAGGACTGGAACCGGTTGGCCATCTCTGCGATTACCCGCGCGGAGGTCCTTGCCGGTGCGGCGCAGGAAGAGTCTGTACACATTGCTCACCTGCTGGACTCATTTGATTGTCTGCCGCTGGAAGCTGAAACCGCCGACCGGGCAGCCCGAATCAGACGCGAGAAACGTCTCAGGTTGCCAGATGCGTTTCAGGCGGCTGTGGCTGAACTCCATCGCCTTGACCTTGTCACTCGCAACACGCGTGACTTCAGACCAGGCTTGTTCGATTTCGTTGTCGTGCCATACGAGTTGTAGGCAGACTCGTCCGCGCCTGCCTAATGGTGTCGCTGTTCTACCGCGTGAGTTTCCGGTGCGTATATCGATGCGGGCGCTCGGCTGCCTTGCCGTAGCGCTCTTTGCGGTGCTGTTCGTACTGGCTCCATGTTCCGTCAAACCAGACTACTTCGTTCTCTTCGAACGCCAGGAGGTGGGTGCAAATCCTGTCCAGGAACCATCGATCATGGCTGACAACCAGCGCGCAACCGGCAAACCCGTCGATGGCCTCCTCGAGCGCACGGAGAGTGTTCACATCCAGGTCATTTGTGGGCTCATCCAGCAGAAGGACATTCCCGCCCTCAATGATCATGAGCGCCAGGTTGAGCCGATTGCGCTCGCCGCCGGAGAGCACGCCCACCTTTCGCTGCTGATCCGCGCCGGTGAAGTTGAACCACGAACAGTAGGCGCGGGAGTTCACCTCCTGGGTCCCTCCCAGTCGGATCAAGTCCTGCCCGTCTGAGATCTGCTCCCACACACTCTTCTCCGGATCCAGGCCCGCTCTCATCTGATCCGCATATGCGAGTTTCACCGTATCGCCCAGTTTCAGCGAGCCGCCGTCCGGCTCTTCCATGCCGGTAACGAGTTTGAAGAGTGTGGTCTTCCCGGCCCCGTTCGGGCCGACGATTCCGACCACCGCGCCGGTGGGAACGTCAAAGGAGAGATCCTGAAAGAGAACCTCATCACCATACGACTTGGTCAGTCCGTCCGCGGCGATCACCAGGTTTCCCAGTCGGGGCCCGGGCGGTATCAGCAGCTGTGCGTTCTTCACGCGTTCTCCCGGGCCGTCGGCGAGGAGCTTCTCGTACTGGGTGATCCTGGCTTTGGACTTCGCGTGCCTGGCTTTCGGTGACATCCGAATCCACTCCAGCTCGCGCGCCAGAGTCTTCTGCCGTTGACTCTCGCCCTTCTCTTCCGTTGCCAAACGCTCCCGCTTCTGATCGAGCCAGCTGGAGTAGTTGCCGTGCCACGGTATCCCCTCACCCCGGTCCAGCTCCAGGATCCACCCGGCCACGTTGTCCAGGAAGTACCGATCATGGGTCACGGCGATCACCGTGCCGGCATACTCCCGGAGATGACGCTCCAACCAGGCGACCGTCTCGGCATCAAGGTGGTTGGTCGGTTCGTCGAGGAGAAGAATGTCGGGGGTCTGAAGCAACAATCGACACAGTGCCACCCGTCTTCGCTCGCCGCCGGAGAGCACATCGACCACGGCATCCGGCGGGGGGCATCGCAGGGCGTCCATCGCCAACTCGAGCCGGGCATCCAGGTCCCAGGCGCCCACGGCGTCCAACTTCTCCTGAAGAGCCGCCTGCTGCTCCCCGAGTTTGTCATAGTCGGCATCCGGCTCACCGTATGCTTCGTTGACTTTGTCGAACTCCGCAATGAGATCGACAATCTCCTGTGCGCCTTCCTGCACAATCTCTCGAACGGTTTTCCCAGCCGCGAGTTCCGGTTCCTGCTCCAGGAAACCGACCGTGTAACCCGGTGCAATGGCAATATCACCGGAGCAGTCCGGGTCCTGCCCCGCCATGATGCGAAGCAGGCTGGACTTGCCCGAGCCATTGAGGCCAAGGACACCGATCTTCGCGCCGTAGAAGAACCCGAGGGTGATCTCCTTGAGCACCTGCTTGGTGCCATGGACCCGTGAGACCCGGTGCATCGAGTAGATGATCTTCTTATCGTCAGCCGTCGCCATGGTTGGAGAATAGCAGGAATTGATTTGTGGGTGCTACCGGGGTCAAGCCAATGCGGCGGTGAGGCCAAGGCTCCTGGCACAGAGGTTCATGGCACGGTCGTGGGAGAAGAGAGATAGCCCGTCTGTCGTGTCCGCGACCATCAGCGCCGTTGAAACGTGCAACGCGTCGAGGGTCCGAACACTGACCGGAAACGGGTCCATTGCCCGTTGTTTGATGGGCTTTGTCATCTCCAGGAGATCTACGCCGCCGAGGACGGCGTCCAGGCGCTCACGGGCCGCCGCCATACTCTCATCGGTCAGTTCGCCCGCAAGGCGATAGCGGTGCAGCACCCGCCGGCACTCGATCTCCAGGAGTTCGCTCGAGACGACCTGTGGGAACTCGAGGGCGTGCCTGATTGGCTCCTCTCCCAGCAGGATGTGACGAAGTACCACCGAGGAATCCAGGTACGCTACCACGCCTCGCCCCGCTCATCATCCAGGTACTCCATCGGGTCGCGCGAGGTCAACGGCTTGAGTTGGCTGTAGACGTAGGGCTCAGCGGCGGGCTGCACCACCCGAACCGCGTCCGGAATAGGAGTAAGCACGGCGACAGGGGTAGTTCGATCAAGAACGGTGACCGACTCGCCTGCGCGAACACGCCGCAGTTCGGCACTCAGTGTTGCCTTGAGCCTGGCAATGGTGATTGCATGCATATGACTATGATATGACTATCTAATGGTCATGTCCAGAGAGAAGCGGTTCAACTTCACTCCACCGGATGTGACCGCCACTGATGATAACCACATCAAATTCATGATCGGGAGTCATGATCGATCTACAGCGCCTGCTCCGTACGCGAGATGATGTCGTTCTGCGCATCAGGCGAGAGGACTGTGAAGAAGGCGGAGTATCCGGCAACCCGGACTACCAGGTCCCGATGTGCCTCAGGATTCCGTTGAGCGTCCAGCAGCGTTTCCCTGTCAACCACGTTGTACTGGACATGCCAGCCGTTGAGATCGGTGAAGAACGATCTGAGCATGCTCGCAAGTTTGGCCTTGTTCGCGTCGTGTCCCAGTATCACCGGCGAGATCTTCTGATTGAGAAGCACCCCGCCCACGATCTTCTCGGTCGGGAGTTTGGCAACCGACCGGAACACCGCGGTGGGTCCGGTCACATCGGTCCCCCCGGACGGTGATGCCCCTTCGGCCAGCGGCGTGCCGGCCTTTCGTCCGTCCGGAGTCGCCGGCACCACAGCGCCCGACGGCACATTTGCCGATATGCTCGATGTCCCGGCAAAGTAGCGGCAGCCGATGGGTCCTCGCCCGTCGCGAATCGTCCGGTACTGTGAAAGCTCGTCAATGTAATAGAGGTAGGCCTCTCGTAAGAGATCGTCAACGTAGTCGTCATCATTGCCGTACTTGGGAGCGAGATTCAGGAGTTGCTGACGGACTATCTCACCACCGGAGCCCTCGAAGTTCTCCCTCAAGTGCCTGGCCAGATCCGCGCCGGAGATTCGCTTCTCGTCGAACACCAGTTTCTTGATGGCCGCGAGGGAGTTACCGAGATTGGCAATGCCCACCTGGAGTCCCGATACGAAATCGTACTTGGCCCCCCCCTCATGAATGGTCAACCCTCGATCGATGCAGTCGTCAACGAACGCCGAACACAGCAGGTCGGGGGCCTCCTCTTCGAGTACGATGTCTATTGCGGTATCGATTGCCACCCCGGCACGAGCGTACTCCCGGATCTGTGTCTTCCACGCTTCCATGACATCGCCAAACGACGTGAAATCCTCCAGCGCGCCGGTTCCCGGAAAGAAAGTCTCGCCGGACGGGGCGTCCAGCCCATTGTTCATAGCCGCCAGAAAGACCCGCATGAAATTGAGAAAGTGCTTCCCCGTAGCGCGATACCCCCATTTACCGGGGACCGCCACTTCAATGCACCCGATAGCCGAGTAGTCAAGCGCGTCCTCGCGTTCCACACCGAGGTCTACGAAGGCGGGAACAACAACCTCGTCGTTGTTGAACGCCGGCATTCCAAACCCGAGTTCGACAATCGCGAGGCATGCCTGGAGGAAGCGGTCGTCCATGTTCCGGTGGAATCGAACACTGAGGTTGGGTTGGGTCAACCGCGTCTCGCCCACCGAGCGCAAAATGAGATAGCTCAGCTCATTTACTGCGTCCTGCCCGTCGGTGGTCTGTCCGCCGATTGTGACATTCTGGTAGAGGGGGCTGCCGGCGGAAAACCGGGTGTGTGACCAGGATCGGATCTTGTTGATCGACAGGAGCTTGATCCAGGTGTTCTCCAATAGTTCCATGGCGAACCCCGGGCTCAACACACCTCGATCCGAGTCTGCTCTGAAGAACGGATAGAGGTACTGATCCAACCTCCCGAGCGACACGGAGTGGCCGTTGCTCTCTATCTGCAGGGCCAGCTGTATGAAGTAGACGAGCTGGAGCGCCTCGTGAAATGATCGCGGGGGGCGGCGGCTGATGTGCGTACAGTTTGCGCTGATCGTGAACAGCTCATCACGCCTGCGTGGATCCTCCTCCGTCCCCACCATCTCACCGGCCAGATCGGCGAAACGACCAATGAATGCTTCCAGAGCTTTCAGGCTTGTGAGCAGGGCCTCGTAGAAAGCCCGGCGCTTCACTCCGTCGCGGGTGGAGTGGTCACAGGAATCCAGCGCTGCCGTCACCCGATCCACGTACCCACCAAGCCCGTCGGTCAGGATGCGGTGATTGTCCACCGCAATGTGTGCATCCCCGGAAGTGAGATTGCCTTCGGCACGAATGATGTTGGCGTGATGGATCGATCGCAAAGCGGGGCTCATCAGCGCGCGGCCCCTGTCCAGCGTGGTCGTCCCGGCCCAGTGAGAACAGATCTCCAGAAGCTCGCCCTTGACCTCAGGTGACGGAAAAAACTGGTCGCCGGGACGCAGTTCGAACTCGTCAATCTCCTTTTCGATCCACTCAACGGCATACTCGGGGAAGATGGGCGCAGCTCTGAGGCGGGACGCCTGGTTGCCCACGATCAGCGCACCGTCCTCGATGAAGATGGTCATTTCCCTGAGCGTCTTATCCAACGCCAGGGCGCGCTTGATAACAACCGGCTTGTCGGCGTTTGCCCGGTAGATCTCGGTGTAGCAACGCGCCCGTTCAAGACAAATCGTGGACGGCACACTCAGCACCTCATCCCTGAGGATTCGTATTCGTTCAGTGTATCCGGTCTCAACGGCTTCTCGCGCCGCAGTGATTCCCATCTCGTACTCCGCAAGTGATTCTATATAAAGCGTATCGCGCTTTCAAATGTAAGTCAACTGCTAACAAATGAAAGCCCTTGACGAGCTTCCCGGGGCGGGAAACACTGTTGGCGTCCGAGCAAGGCGAAGGTAGGATTACCATGACGCTCACACTATTCGGGGCCGGCAACATCGGCAGGAGCTTCATCGCTCCCGTATTCTCGGCCGCCGGTTATGAGATCACCTTTGTAGACATCAATGAGACAGTTGTCTCGGCAATCAACCATCGGGGCGAGTATGACGTGGTCATGCTGGCCGCCACCGGCGACGAGTCGCGAGTGCGCGTGTCGTCCGTCAGCGCGATTGACGCACGCGATACAGAGGCGGTGGCAGCAGTCGTAGCAGCCACCGACATCGCGGCCACGGCCGTCGGCGCCGATGGGTTCGGCCCGGTCTGCGAACTGGTCGCTCACGGGTTGGTTCAACGCGGATCTACCCGGCCGGGAGTTCCGCTTGACGTCATCCTCGCCGAGAACATCCCCGGCGCGGCCGACCTCGCCCGTAGGCGCGTGGCAACGATTGCCGGTGACGATCTGTCACTCCTCGGATTGGTGGAGACCAGTATCGGCAAAATGGTCCCGATTGTGCCCGCCGCAGTCGCTGCATCCGACCCGCTACTTGTCTATGCGGAACCATACAACACCCTCATCGTGGATCGATTGGGCTTCGTCGGCCCGGCGCCCCGCATCCCTGATCTCCTCGCCGTGGACAACATTCGGGCCTATATCGACAGGAAACTCTTCATCCACAATCTTGGACACGCCGCAGTAGCCTACGTGGGGTTTGCCGAGAACCCGGATGCCGTCACAATTGCCGACGCCATCTTCGCGCCGAAGGTTCGGGCTGCGGCAGAACGGGCGATGCTCCAGAGCGCGGACGGCTTGTACCTCGAGTACCCCGACGAGTTCCGTCCCGGTGATCTGGAATCACACGTTGAAGATCTACTCACCAGGTTTGCGAATCCGGCGCTGAATGACACCGTGTTCAGGGTGGGCCGCGATCTCAACCGCAAACTCGGGCCGGGCGACCGTATCGTCGGGGCGATGCGCCTGCTTGCGAAACACGCCTTGCCGATGGGCGCGGTAGCCGCGGTCTACCAGGCGGCGCTTGGGTTTGGCGCGACCGATGAGGCCGGACAGTCATTCCCGGGTGACGCGGAGGTTCTTGGACAGCACCACGCCGACGGCCTGAAATCGATTCTCACATCGATCTCAGGACTTGACCCTGATGATCCCGTTGACCGGCTCGTTTGTGACGCCGTCTCAGAGTGAGTCGGCACGGCTGAGCTTCTCTCGCGGGAAATGGGGACGGAGGAAGATTGAAGCACGGCGATCGGGAAATGGGGACGGAGGAAGATTGAAGCACGGCGATAGTTCCGGCCGTTGTCCTGGGTATGAGAAAGACACGAAGACTTGTTGACGGTGCACGGTATCATGTTGTCGCTCGGGCCAATCGCAGGGAGTTCATCCTGGAGTCAGATCGAATCAAGGACATGTTCCTGGCGGTCATCTCTCGGGCACGAAGGCGTTTCCGATTCTCGGTTGATACGCTCTGCATCATGGACAACCACATTCACCTGTTGCTGCGTCCGGGCGAGGGAGAGTCACTGTCCAGGATAATGCAGTGGATTTTGAGTGTGTTCGCGGTGCGGTTCAATCGATTGTTCGGGCTGCAGGGGCACGTCTGGTATGATCGATTCAAGAGCGTGGTGATTAGCGGGCTCCGCCAGTTCGCCCACGCGTACTGGTATATCACAGAGAACCCTGTGACGGCAGGCATGGTCTCGCGGGCCCGAGATTATGCCTACGGGAGTGCGGGCATCCGCCGGGGGGGCGTGAAAGGCATCCTTGGTCCCCCGGGATTGCTTGTACGGTTGTTGTTCCCCGGAGAAACGAGCGGTTGCCCTCTTCCGACACCGAAGTGATCCGGCGGTAACTGGCGCGTGCCGGGCAAGAATCGCACCGCAGGGGACGGAGGCTGATAGCCACGGCTGGCCGATAGCCCCAAGTGGACGAACTCTGACCAATCACGCTACAATCCCCGAGCGAGAGGCTTCGTCGGTCGGTCACCGCCCGATGACAAACCTCGGACCTGCAACCGTACCCGGGAGGAGTCTATGAATTTCGAGTGGTCGTACTTCCTTGATATTGGCATCATCTCGATCGCCTTGCTTCTGGCGACCCTCATCCGAAGCAAGATCAAGTTCTTCCAGCGTTTTCTTATTCCAAACGCGTTGACGGCCGGCCTCATCCTCTTGCCATTCTACAACTTCGTAGGTCCGCACCTTGGGCTGGTGCAGACTGGTCTTGGGGAGATCGTCTACCATCTGCTGAGCATGTCGTTTATTGCCATGATGCTGCGAAAGACCGAATCAAAGCGCGGCAAAGCGGGCAAGGGTGTTCTGTGGTTCTCCATTGCCGTCACATTCCAGCTGGGAGCGCAGGGCTTCATCGGATTCGTGCTGACCCTCGTCCTCGCCGCAACCGTCGTACCCGGCTTGTTCCCCTCCTTCGGCCTCCTGGTGCCCCTCGGCTATGCCCTTGGCCCCGGACAGGCCTTTGCTATCGGATCCGGCTGGGAACAGTTTGGCTTTGTAGGCGCCGGCAGCGTTGGTCTCACCTTCGCCGCAATAGGATTCCTGATTGCGAGTTTTGTGGGTGTGTTTCTGATCAACTACGGAGTCCGCCACGGCTGGCTGGGTAAACACTCGGACGAGATCGCGACTATAGACACCGGGCCGGGGGTCCGCCGCGCAGGGAGCGAGATGCCGGTTGGCGCACGGCTCACGACCGACTCGGACGCTATCGACTCGATGACCGTCAATCTTGGGATGGTTGTCGCAGTTTACCTGCTCACCTTCCTCTTCCTCAAGCTGATCTCGTTCGGACTCTCATTTGCCGGAGATCTCGGGACCGATCTGGCCACGAACCTTTGGGGAATCGGCTTCGTCTTTGCCTCGGTCATGGCACTCGTTGTTCGGCTGATCCTCCGCGCGGCGAAGGCTGACCACATCCTTGACACCGGCAGTCTGACCCGGATATCGGGAACGTCGGTGGATCTGACGGTGGCGGCGGCGGTGGGCGCCATTTCACTGGTGGTTGTTGGTCAGTACTGGTTACCCATTCTCGTGATTGCCTCGATTGCCGGAACTTTCGTCATCGTCGCTGTCCCGTGGATGGGATCACGACTCTTCACCGACCATCGGCTTCACCGGACGCTGATTCTCTTTGGCGCCATGACGGGCACGCTGCCGACGGGACTCGCCCTTCTGCGGGTCATTGATCCTGACTTCAAAACGCCGGTGGGAAGTGACTACGTCTACTCTTCGGCGATCGTCTTTCTGCTCGTCATCCCGCTGATCCTGATGATAAACCTGCCCGCCTACGCCGTGGACCGCGGCCAACCAGGGCTGATTTGGATTACGCTTGGCATGCTTGTTGCGTATGTCGTGATTGGTTTCGTGCTCTTTCTCATATTCTCCAAAGGCCGGGGTCTCAAGAAAGTGGGTAGGTTGTGGCTGCCGGAGGAGGAAGAGAAGTAGGCAGAACGACAACCGATTCATAGAATGGCAATGCGAGGTGTCGTGTGCACATAGTGGGTGGGCGTTTCAAGGGGCACCCCCTGTTCTTCACCAATAGCCCGAAGGTCAGACCGATGACCCAGATGGTGCGGGAGGCGATCTTCAATATCCTCCAGGGACGGATAGTCGGTGACCGTGTGCTGGATCTGTTCTGCGGGTCCGGCGGTGTCGGGCTGGAGGCCCTGAGCCGGGGTGCGAAGTCGGTGGATTTTGTCGACTTGAATCCTGCCATGACCCGGCGAAACATTGAAAAACTCGGAGTGCAGGACGAGACCCGGGTATTCCGCCTGGATGTGTTCAGAGCCCTGGCGCAGTTGGGGACGGAGGACAGCCGGTATGACTTTCTGTTTGTCGGCGCACCGTACGAGTATCCAAGAACTGATGAAGTGATTGTCAAGCTGGATGAGCTGAACCTCATGGCGCCGGACGGCTTGCTCATGGTCGAACACCGGAGCGGTCGATCGTTCGCTGCCGAGTACGAACACTTCTCGGAAGACAAGGTGCATACATACGGTCAGACCATCATCACCCGCTACCAGGCGAAAGAATGAGGTTCTTTGTGCTGCGGGCCCGGAAAGGGCCTACGTCCCCGGCGGCTGTCGGAAGGGCAATGGGCTATCCCGACCATTTTGAGGTGATTGCCCACTCGGTAGTAAGCGCGTTGATGATCTCCAAGCAGACCCGAAACGATGTGGTGTTTCATGTGGTGCTGGAGGGCAGCCCGGTGCCACCGGTGACCGTTACCTTCAACTCCGCCTCCATGGGCTCCTTGGGGGGCTTTGACGAGGCCTCGATCGCTGATGTCTTTCGGCGGATTCTCAAGCCCGCGGCAGACCTCACAAAGGAAGAGCAGCTGGAGGTTGAGCCGGGAATCCAGCTCTGCAAGATCAGCTTTGAGGCTTTGATCAGGGGGCTTTCCGGCAGGATGCCGGTCTATATCCTGGACAAGAAAGGCGACGATATCCGTTCTGCGAAGTTCACCGGCGATTGCGCCTTCATCTTCACCGACCATATTCCCATGCAGAAGAAGACCCTCAGCCTTCTGAAACGGCTTGGTGTCAGGGGCTTGAGTCTGGGGCCAAAGGTGCTATTTGCCGCCCATTGCATAACCGTGGTTCACAACGAGTTGGACAGGCGGGAAGCGGTGGGTTGATTTCCGACGCCACCGAGTCCAGCAACCTGTCTGTAACCGTGGAGACGATGAATCCACCCGAAACCGTCGTCGCGGGTCAACGGAAATTGAACCAGCTTCTGTACAACCGCCCTCAAATGCGGTGTAATTCAGGAACGAGAATTGCGGCAGAAGGAACCGAGTTCTATGGAACACCCTGAGAACCAGGACTCTGAAATCGAGACAAATCAGTCGTGCCCCATAACCGGCTTACCGATTCTCAGCAAACCTGAATGGACTGATGTCCGCTTCGGAAAGACCTACAGAATCACTTTCCGTCTGCTCGGGAAGAGTATTCTTCTCTTGCAGATCTCCGGATACGCAGCCCTGCAGGATATCCAGGATGCACTGCGATTCACCGACAGTGTTCTTGAAGAAGTGATCTCCAGGGACCGCGGGTATGTCTTGCTGGAGGACGTGTCAAATACAATAGGTCTTTCTCGAGAAGCCCGCAGATACCTCATTGAATATCTCAAGAAACGGGAAGGACTTCGCTGCGTCATCTACTACGGCATTTCACCACTCCTTCGGTTGAGCTTCAATCTCGGAAAACGCCTGAACATCGTACCCTTCGTTGCGGAAATAGCGGACAACCACGTTGATGCGGTGGGGCGTGCACAAGAAATGCTGCCAGATGCTCAACTCAATGCGGGAAAACCGCATGCTGACACCGACCGTCACGTCCGCGGTACTCACGATGAGGATGTCTCGCCTCACAGAGTAGTCAGTCACCCTGACTGGTACCATCAAGCCGGAAATCATTCGATACGATTTGAGATCGTCAACGACAACATCCTCCACGGAATTTCGATCGGCCGTCTTGAAAATGAGCATATCGACCCTGTCTTCAGTGTGAAAGAGAAGATCATGAAATCCTCGCTCACGCTTGGGGTATCAGACTCCTATTACTACGTCTTGGGGCTGACGGAGGCGCAAGGAACCGCCCAGGGGGTTCGAAAGAGCTACGTTGAGGCCGTGTCGGCATGGTATGAAGAGCACCCGTTCCGGATGCTCATATTCTACGGAGCCAACAAATGGCTCAAAGCAGGGATTGCTTTGGCCCGCCACCTGGTGCCGTTCCGGGTCCGGGTGGCAGATGACCTGGATGGCGCCCTGGCAATCATAGCTGAAGACGCGTCTGCAACTGTCGGTTCCTCAATTCCTCCGGTGACGGAAGACTCGACTGAGAAATCCGATGTGAATAATCAAGTCCAATACCATGTCAATGACCTGCTTCAATACATCGAAGGAATCAGCTGGGAGATTGACGGAGTTCCGGACGAGAGAGAGCGGGACTCATCGAATCCCTTCTGGCCTGTGTTTGATGCCATTGATCTCATCAAGTGGGAGCTTGACGACATTCTCGATAAGCGCGAACAGGCAGAGCAGGAATTGGGACGGGCCAAAGAGGCCGCGGAGGCTGCGGACACCGCGCGTCGGGTCAAAAACGAATTCCTTGCGAATGTGAGCCACGAGCTCCGTACGCCACTGACCCACATCATCGGGTTCACCCAACTGGTGGCCGACGGACGATTCGGGAGCGTGAACGAAGCACAGGAAGAGCATCTGCGTCAGGCGCTTGAGAGCAGTGGCCACCTGAGGGATCTCATTGACGACATTCTCGATCTCTCCGAGATCGAAGCGGGGCGCATGGAACTCCAGATCTCGTCGTTCAGATCGGACGCACTGCTGCACGAGGCAGTCCAGGCAATCTCCGACGCCGCGGCGACTGGAATGGTATCCATCTCGGTGGAAACCGAGGATCCGCCCGAAGTCATCCTCGGGGACAGGCCGAAACTCGACCAGGTCATGTACAATCTGCTCTCAAACGCCGTCAAGTTCAGCCCCGGCGGTACGGTAAGCGTTCATGCAACCTCCCGCCGGGGATCGAGTGACGTGAAGGCTTCCGGAGACGATGCGATGCTCGTCGTCACGGTGATCGATTCAGGAACTGGAATCCAGAACGATGATCTCGACCGCGTGTTCCTGCCGTTTGAGCGAGCGGTTTCGCCCACGAACTGGCACATGCGCGGTACGGGATTGGGTCTGTCGGTTGCCCGTGAGATTGTTAAACTCCACGGTGGACGGATCTGGGCCGAAAGCGACGGGCCCGAAAAGGGATCCACATTCGTAATGGAGATACCTGTGCGCGAGTCGGACAGCGCGTAGCCTCGTCTCCACTGTCAGCAGGCGTCGAAGAATCCGTTCAAGCGCGCCCTGTCCCCGGCGCAATCAGTGCGTTGAACCGGAGGCCAAAGGTGCTTTTGGCAGCCCATTGCCTAACCCTGGTTCACAACGAACTGGACAGGCGGGAAGCGCGGACCTGATGGCCCCGTTACTCCCAAGCGCCAACGACGACTACCTCGTACGACGGAGATATCAGAAGCTCGACCGCGGTGAGCATGTGAGTGTGCGCCTCATTCAACAACGCCGGGAACCCGGCCGGCGAAAGGGGATGATAGATGAAGATAGATTGGATACAATGAAGACATACGACAGCCATGGAAACACCGTGACCCCGAGCCTCTTCACTCGATTCCTCTCTCTTGGTACCTGTCCTGACGCTTCTGCGGAAGCGCGGCGTCGAGGTGAGTTGGTGAATGGGCTGTGCACTATTGCAGTTGTCTTTCTGGCCGCGCTCGGTACTGTCGCAGCTTTGCGCGGCGTAACTGCGCTCGCGATTGCAGACTTCGCAACAGCACTCGTGCTGGTAGCTCTCCTGGCCTTCTTCTGGGCCACCGGACGCTACAACGCCGTGGCTCACATTGGCGTTGCATTCATCGGAATAGTCTTTGTCTATCTCCTGATGTCCGGGGGTGAGGATCAGACAGCGTACGTGTGGTACTACGCATTTCCACTCATGTCCACATTCCTTCTCGGCGCTCGGAAGGGCAGTCTCGCGTCAGCCACCCTCCTTGCCCTTGCATCTCTCTATTTCTTAGTTGGGCCGCAGGCAGAAGGGTGGGCGGCCTACTCCACGGCCTTTGAAATCCGGTTTGTTTCATCCTTCGCTTTGGTGTCCCTGGCCTCGTTCATCTACGAGAGAATGCGCAGCGCCGCGAGTCAGGCACTGGCACGTCAAACACAAACCCTCCAGGATACCGTAGCCAATCTGACTGAGGCACAGACGAATCTCTCGGCGACGAACGAACGTCTCCGGACGGAAATCCGGCAACGCAAGGAAGCGGTTTTCGAGATGCAGGCTGCAACCGCTGAGGCTCACCGGGCAAACCAGGCAAAGAGCCAGTTCCTGGCAAACATGAGCCACGAGTTGCGCACTCCGCTGAATCACGTCATCGGATTCTCGGAGATCGTGCTGAGCGAAAAAGTCGGGGAGCTGAACGAGACTCAGCAAGAGTACCTGGGCGACGTGCTCTCCAGCAGCCGACACCTTCTGGCAATCATCAACGATGTTCTGGATCTCGCACGGGTTGAAGCAGGCAAGGCCGACCTGGAGTACTCGGAGGTTGATCTCCCATCGCTGCTTCGGGATTCAATCCGGATCGTAGAGGATCAGGCCGAACGAAAGGGCGTGCATGTCCAGGTTGACGCTGACAGTGTTCCAGCGAGTGTCACGATCGATGAACGGATGATTCGGCAGGTGCTCTACAAC
>JAHOYX010000130.1 GCA_019038705.1 Spirochaetales bacterium | reverse complement strand
GTTCCAGGCTCTCGAGAATTGCAACACCGGCGCCCTCGCCCATCACAAAGCCGTCCCGGTTTTTGTCAAATGGTCGGGACGCGGTCTTCGGATCGGCGTTCTGGGACATCGAGCGGGTCGCACAGAATCCCCCATACGCCAGCGGAGTGATACACGCCTCCGATCCCCCGGCGAACATGATGTCCGCATCTCCGCGCTCAATGATGTGGTAAGCATCCCCTACTGCGTTCGCACCTGTTGAGCAGGCAACCGAGAGCGCGGCCAAGGGCCCCTTGAGACCAAATCGAATTGAAACCATCGACGCGGCCATATTGACGAGCAGCATCGATACAAGAAACGGATTGAGGCTGCCGGGCCCCTTCTCTTGAAGGATCGCGTAGCCATCTTCAATGGTCTGGGCCCCACCGATACCCGAACCGATTATCACTCCGGCCCGGGTTGCGTCAAACTGTCCAGCATCCAACCCCGCATCTTCCATCGCCATGGCAGATGCCGCCACGGCGAATTGGGTGAACGGATCCATCCGCCGCGCCGACTTTGTCTCCATCCAGTTCCCCGGATCGAACCCCTTCACCTCTGCCGCAAGTTTGGAGCGGTACTCTGAAGCGTCAAAGTGGGTGACCGGCCCAATGCCGTTGCGCCCCTCTGTCAGCCCCGCCCAGAACTCGGTCGTCCCGATGCCAATCGGTGAGATAGCACCCAGACCTGTTGTTACTACTCGTTTTCTTTTCACAGTGAGACACACCTCGTTTGCATCACGTGACGGCTATCATAATCAGATCAGGCAGGTTTGGCAATTCGACACACCCGTGCTTCCCTTTCCAACGACGCTGCGATAATCTCAAAGCCATGAATAGTGGGTCAGATTCATCGGTAGAACGGTTTCGTGAAGAGGTGATTGAGAAGCTCAGCTCGAGCTACGCACGAGACCATCTGAATCAGCAGGAATTTGAAGAACGTGTGGAGCAGGCGACGGCTGCCGGAACCCACGGGGAACTCCGAAAGCTTCTGATGGATCTTCCGCCTGCCGGCGCTCCGGATCCTCTCGTCCCGTTCGGCGACAGTTCCAGTCGGTCGGCGAACCTCACGGTGGGTCGGGAGCGGTATCTCATCAACGACAGTGACGCCGCGAATGAGTCAACAGTCATCGCCATCTTCTCAGGCGCCGAACGCAAGGGCGTGTGGGATTCGCCAAAGAACCTCAACGTCGTCGCCATGTTCGGTGGAAGCGACATTGACCTGCGGGAGGCGCGAATACCGGCGGGAGGCCTTGCGATCAACGTGGCAGCCCTGTTCGGTGGCGTAGACATTGTCGTTCCGGATGATCTGAACGTTGAAGTTTCCGGCGCCGGCATATTTGGTGGATTTGGCGGGAAGAGTCACCGTGGATCGAGCGATTCCCGGGCGCCGACCGTGAAGATCACCGGTGTGGCGATCTTCGGCGGCGTAGAAGTCAAGATCAAACGGAGATAGCTGACATGGCTGATGGAATGAAGTACGCGCCGCGCGCAAAGGCCGCGCCGGTGGTGGAGAAGGGAGCGTTCAAGTTTGGCGTGATCGGTCTTGATCACGGACACATTGTGGGCATGGCCCATGGGCTGGCAGATGCCGGTGGCGAGTTGGTCGCCGTGTACGATCCGAACGAAAAGAATCTTTCCGAGTTCCGCGAGGAGTTCCCTTCGGCGGAAGTGGCACGCACCGAGGACGAGCTTCTCCAACGATCGGACATCCAGATGGTTGCTTCGGCGGCGATCACTGCCGATCGCGGACCACTCGGTCTGCGTGTCATGGATCACGGAAAGCACTACTTCTCGGACAAGGCGCCGTTCACGACTCTCGAACAGCTCTCGGATGCGCGACAGAAGGTGGAGGAAACCGGGCTGATTTGGGCGGTGTGCTACAGCGAGCGCGTGCAGAGCGAGTGTGGTGTCTACGCCGGCAATCTGATTCACGAAGGGGCAATTGGTACGGTGCTCCAGGTGATCGGGATGGGCCCGCACCGGCTGAATGCGCCATCACGCCCGGAGTGGTTCTTTGACCGGGAACGCTCCGGCGGCATCCTGACCGATCTCGGAAGCCATCAGGTGGAACAGTTTCTCTACTACACCGGCGCCCGCGACGCCCGCGTGCTCCACAGCAAGGTTGCGAATTACGCCCATCCGCAGTACCCCGGAATGGACGACTTCGGGGACGCAACACTGGTCGCGGACAATGGAGCAACCAACTACTTCCGGGTAGATTGGTTCACGCCAGACGGGCTCGGAACCTGGGGTGACGGCCGGACATTCATCGTTGGCACGGATGGATACATTGAACTCAGGAAGTACATCGATGTTGCGACCGGGCCGATTGGTGACCAGGTATTCCTGGTCGATCACAATGGAGAGCGGCACATCAGCGTGCATGGCCAGGTTGGATTCCCCTATTTCGGCCAGCTCATCCTGGACTGTCTGAACGGAACGGAGACGGCGATGACACAGGAGCACACCTTCAAGGCCGCCGAGTTGTGTATCATGACTCAGAGGGACGCCGTTCAGGTCGATATCAGTCCGGTGGGATGACCCAGAGCGATCATTCCTTGCTCAGGGACGATACTCGTTCGAACCTGAGAGCCGGAATGAGCGAAAATGGGTTGATGTACGGCCTCTCTCCTGAGTAGTCTGATTCCATCGATTAATCTATCGGGAGTCACAATGAGCACACTAACTGTGAAATCGGCAGAGTCATGTACCTGGGATGCGTTGTCACTGGGAGAGATCATGCTGCGGCTGGACCCGGGTGAGGGGCGTATCAAGACAGCACGCTCCTTTCGGGTGTCCGAGGGCGGGGGCGAGTACAACGTGGTACGCGGTCTGCGCCGCTGCTTCGGGATGAGAACAACCGCCGTAACCGCGATCCCGCGCACGGACGCCGGGCTGCTCCTGGAGGACTTGATGCTCCAGGGCGGTGTTGATCTGAAGTTTGTGAAATGGGTCAACTACGACGGCATTGGCCGCGAGAACCGGGTCGGGCTCAACTACACCGAACGTGGATTCGGGGTGCGCGGGGCGCTTGGGGTCTCTGACCGTGCCAATTCAGCAGCCGCGGCGTTGAAGAAAGGCGACATAGACTGGGACTCCATCTTTGGTGGCGAAGGGGTGCGATGGTTTCACTGCGGTGGGATCTTTGCCGCACTGAGCGCGAGCACACCGGACGTCGTGATAGAGGCAATGCAATCGGCTCAGAAACACGGGACCATTGTCAGCTATGACTTGAACTACCGGTCGTCGCTCTGGAAATCCAACGGCGGGAAAGCAAGGGCCCAGGAGATCAACCGGGAAATTGCACGTTACGTCGATGTCATGATCGGCAATGAAGAGGATTTCACGGCCTCGCTGGGCTTTGCCGTTGAAGGCATGGATGCGAGTATCACCAGCCTGGACACGAGCAAGTTCAAAGCCATGATCAGAGAGGTTGTCGCGGAGTTCCCCAACTTCTCAGGCGTAGCCACGACGCTCCGCGATGTGCACACGGCCACCTCCAATGACTGGGGCGCAATCCTCTACGCGGAGGGGAAGTTCTACGAAGCCCGGCACAGGGAACGCCTGGAGATCCTGGACCGGGTAGGCGGGGGCGACAGTTTCGCCAGTGGACTGATCTATGGTTTCCTCGCCGGCAAGGAGCCCCAGGAGTGCGTTGAATACGGTGCCGCCCACGGGGCTCTTGCCATGACGACGCCGGGAGACACTTCCATGGCCTCACTCGCGGAAGTTGAGAAGCTCGTGGCCGGCGGAAGCGCCCGTGTCGTTCGATAGACCGGAGGCTATCGGGTTGGCTCCGGAGTTCCCGGAGTTCTCCACCGAATCCGAGTACCGGCGCTATCTCTCCACGGTGGCGGAACTTCCCGCCGGGTTCCGGGTGAGCACGGCGAGTATAGCTTTCATTCCTTCCGAACGCCCGACGCTCGAACCGTACAGGATGAACCTCAGTTTGATCTGCGCCGACGAACCGACGGAATCTTTCGGCGGCGTGTTCACCAGGAATGCCTTCCCCGGCGCGCCCGTCATTCTTGGACGTCGCAGGATGGACGAACCCTCGATACAGGGAGTCGTCATCAACAACAAGATTGCAAATGTCAGGTCGACAACGGGGATTCGCGACGCCGAACGGATCACCGAAGTACTCGGCAGGGAACTGCACGCCGCGCCCGAGAAGCTGTTGAGCGTTTCAACGGGAATCATCGGCTGGAAGCTGCCGATTCCGGAGATGGAGGGCGCAATACCGGAGCTGGTGTCAGGGCTGCACGCCGGGTCCGCACTTGATGTGGCCGACGCGATCATGACTACCGACAGCTTCCCGAAGGTCCGACGCGTCGCGCTCGGTGAAGGATCGGTTGTCGGCATCGCCAAGGGCGCCGGTATGATTGAACCGAACATGGCTACCATGCTGGTGTTTCTCCTCACCGACGTCGCCATTGATCGGGAGGCTGCCCGATCCCTCCTCAGGACCTCGGTGGACGGCAGCTTCAATACGATTTCGGTGGACGGCGACATGAGCACCAGCGACATGGTGCTTCTGCTCTCGAGCGGCGTGAAGCCCGCGGTGTCGGAAGCGATGCTCGGCGACGCAATCGGTGAGCTTTCCAGCCGGCTCGCGGCCGATATCGTGCGAAACGGGGAGGGAACCGGTCACGTCATCCATGTTCAGGTTAGCGGGCTGCCCGACAACGCGACTGCGCGGGCCGCGGCAAAGGCGATCGTCAACAGCCCCCTCGTGAAGACTGCCATGTATGGGAATGATCCAAACGTTGGAAGGATTCTGTCCGCCCTCGGTGACTATGCCGGGAACGCCGGACTGGCCATTGAGCCGGAGAAGGTGAGGATCGACGTTGGTCCGGAGACTGTGTACGCCGCAGGGGCCTTTGAGATTGATCGGGAGAAGGAGATTCGACTCTCCGAGTATCTGAAATCGGCCGCGTTGAATCCGCGGTTGCTCGGCTACCCGCAGCACCAGCGGTCGGTGGAGATCCGGATAGCATGTGACGGCGGCGCCGGTGTGGGCGAGGCAATTGGCGCGGACCTCTCGGATCAGTATGTTCGTGAGAACGCCGATTATCGTACATAAGAACGCTTGTAGGACTACCTGATGAATGAACAGAACAGCAAGTCTAAAGATGTGACCCGCGACATTGACCGCGCGATCAGGCGTGCCAATGATCGGATTGAGCGCTGCCGTGACGAGATCGGGAAGGCGGTCATTGGTCAGAAGGAAATGATCGACGGGATGCTCACCGGTATTCTCGCCGGCGGCCACATTCTGCTGGAAGGGGTGCCTGGTCTGGCCAAGACCCTGGCAATCAGGAGCCTTGCCCAGGTCCTGGATGCAAGCTTCAGCCGGATCCAGTTCACGCCGGATCTGCTTCCTGCCGATCTGGTTGGGACAATGATCTATCGTCAGCAGACCGGAGAGTTTGTCGCGCGCAAGGGGCCCGTTTTCTCCAACGTCATCCTGGCCGATGAGATCAACCGCGCTCCGGCCAAAGTGCAGTCCGCGTTGCTCGAGGCGATGCAGGAGCGGCAGGTGACGATTGGCGAGACTACCTTTGAGCTCCCGAACCCCTTCTTCGTCATGGCAACCCAGAACCCCATTGAGCAGGAAGGCACCTACCCCCTCCCTGAGGCGCAGCTGGATCGATTCATCATGAAGCTCGCGATCACCTATCCCACCGCCGGGGAGGAACTCGAGATTCTCCGCCGGGTTGGTGTTGAGTTCAATCCGAAACTCGAGAAGGTGCTGTTTGGCTCCGACATTCAGGAGATTCGCGGGACAGTTGAGCAGATCTCCGTGGACGAGCGAATTGAGGAGTACATCGTCCAATTGGTCACTGCTTCGCGAAAACAGGGCGAGCGACGATCGTTCCATCGCTACATTGAGTTTGGAGCTTCACCGCGGGCGTCCATCTATCTGTACCGGTGCGCAAAGGTTCACGCGCTGTTTGAGGGACGGAGTCACGTGTTGCCCGACGACGTGAAGGCCGTTGCTCCCGGGGTGTTGCGCCATCGCATCATCCCCTCCTACGAGGCCGAAGCAGAGCAGCTCAGTTCAACAGATCTGGTTGATCTGCTGTTGTCCGCGGTACCAGTGCCCTGATGGATCGCGCTCGACTCCTGTCCAGCGTCAAACGAATTCAGCTTGTTGCCACTCGGCTCGTCGAGAACCTGCTTGCCGGGGATTATCGCTCGGTTTTTCGGGGCCCGGGTATCGAGTTTGACGAGGTTCGCGAGTATGTGGAGGGAGACGACGCGCGTCAGATCGACTGGAACGTCAGTTCGAGGATGAACAGCCCGTACACCAAGACCTTCCGCGAGGAACGCGAACTCACGCTGGTTCTCCTCGTTGATGTCTCCGCGAGCCTGATGTACGGTCCGCCGCAAGGGACCCGGCGGGAGGTCGTGGCCGAACTGTTCGCGTTGCTCTCTCTCGCAGCCGCGGTCAACAACGACCGGGTTGGCGCGGTTCTCTTTTCGGATCGGATAGAGTCGTGGGTCGCGCCGAAGAAGGGTAAGCGGCACGTACTCCGATTGATTGCCGGTACGGTCGCCATTGAGCCCAAAGGCAAGGGCTCCGACCTGGCTCTGGCCCTTCGGACGACCGGCGAAGCCCTCAAGCGTCGGGGCGTTGTCATCGTGATTTCTGATTTCAAGACTGAGGGCTATCTCCCGGATCTTACCCTCATGGGCAGACGGCACGACGTGATTGCCATCAGGATTGTTGACCCGCTTGACAGGGAGTATCCGTCAAGCGGCCTGATGCGTCTGGAGGATCCCGAGAGTCGGCGCACGATTCTGGCGCCCGGCGCCGCGGCCGGCTTTCGCGACGCCTATCGCGACTACCGTGAAGAGCAGCGGCGAACCTGGGTAGCCGACTGCCGCCGACGCCGCATTGGGGCGCTGGAAGTGCACACAGATGCCGATCCGGCGGTTCAGCTCATCCGCTACTTCGAGAAGAGAAAGTCGCGATGAGACGATCGGCGCTTCTGGTGGTCTTCATGCTCGTCGTCGCATGGGGCGCGGTGTCGCAATCGTCGTATGTCATTGTTGATTCTGTCCGGCTTCCCGCAGAGTCCTACGTTGGCGATCCGGTGGAGCTCCGATACTCGGTGCGATCGCAGGCCACCGCGATCGTCCCCGACGAGACCCCACAACCACGGTGGGGGGATATCACCGCCGTGCGGGTCCAGCCCGGTGCCGGTGGATTTGATCTTCGAATGACAGTCACCCCGTACGAGCCGGGGACTCTCACCCTTCCGCGTATTGATCTGGGAGAAGTTCGCATTGAGGGCCTGAGTCTCATAGTGGATTCCATCCTGCCGCCCGGTGACGTCGGCCTCCGACCAGCTCACGGCCCGCAGAGGCTGCCCGGAACGCAGGCAGCACTGCTCCTGTTCGGGTTCGGGATCAGTTTCGTGATCGCGCTCGTTCTCTATCTGCTGGGACCGGGCAGGCGTCACATCCACAGCATTGTGAGCAGGTATCGGGCGCGTGTTCCCTACCGCAGGCTTCTCGCACGAGTACAGGTGCTGGAGCGGGATATCAATCGGCATACCATGCGTGAGTTCTACATCATTCTGGCGGAAGAGTTGCAGACCTTCATGACCTGCCGCGTGAAACAGAACTGCATGGCGGCAACCTCCACCGAGTTGATTGCGATCCTTCCCGAGCTGGAGGAGAGTTGTGGCGCCGTTGCCGGCACGGCTGCTCCCCTCGAAGAAATTTTCCTCGCAGCCGACAGTGCAAAGTTTGCGCGCAAGACGATCCGGCGCAAGAAACGGGCCCGCCATTTGAAACTCGTCCATGCGGTTGCCGTTGAATTGGAATCCCACCGAAGGAGATTGCGTCGATCGGTTCGCGTTCCGCGGGAGCAGGTGTCTCATGTGGGTGTTTGATCTTCCGGCCATGCTTCTCCTTCTGTTCCTGATTCCTCCTGCGGTGTATGCACGACATTTCTGGAGGGGTCGCGGCGGAAAGCTGGTCTTCCCGTTCAGTAACTGGGGCGGACGCGGTTTTAGTCCGCCGTCTACGGTTGTGACATTCCTTGTGGGTCTTGGTGCGGTGGCCTTCTGGGTCGGAGTCTCGTTCTCGATCGTTGCACTCGCGGGCCCACAGCGGGTTACCCGGGAACAGGTCTATATTACGAGAGGTATCGATATTCTGATCGCGCTTGATCAATCACCGACGATGGCGGCCAAGGACTTCCAACCCACCAACCGATTTGAAGCCGCCAGGGAGGTAATCTCAGATTTCGTCATAAGCCGGGAGAACGATCCCATTGGGCTGGTCGGATTCGGCATGGAAGCGTCTCTTCGTGTCCCGCCAACCCTTGACTACCCGCACCTGTTGAGTGTTCTTGATTCCATGAAAATCATGGAGCTCGGTGACGGCACGGCAATCGGGATGGGTCTCGCAGTTGCAGCGCTCCATCTGTCACAGTCAACCGCGCCTCGCCGTGTGGTTATTCTGATCACCGACGGCGTCAACAATGCCGGTGAGATCCTGCCGGAAACGGCTGCACAGGCGGCCGGCTCCATGGGAATCCAGGTGTACGTTATCGGGATTGGAAGCGGCGCCCCCGTGGAGATTGAGGTGACTGACCCGGACTCCGGCCAGACGCTCCGGGGGACGGTTGAGGACGGATTTGATGAGGAGTTGCTCCGAACAGTCGCGGCGGCCGGGGATGGCGCTTTCTTCTATGCCGGGACAAACGGGGCGCTCGGGGCCGTGTTTGAGGCCATTGACACGGTGGAACGCGTTGAACAGCGTTCGCTCCTGCGTGTTCAGCAGCAGCCTCGGTTCCAGGTGTTTCTCTTCATTGGTCTCTGCTGCGTCTTCCTGGACTTCGTGATCCGTCGGATCCTGGCGCGGGAAGTGCTATGACGTTTGGTTCTCCCGGTATTCTGTGGGCACTGCTTGCCCTTCTGCCGATCATGCTCATTCAGCTTCGGGCGTACTTCAAAGGGCGAAAGGACCTTGCCGTGTTGGGTAGGCACTGGGATCGCGACGCGGTGCAGATGCTCTTCCTCGTGAAGTGGTTCTTTCTGGCGCTGACGTTCGACCTGTTTGTTGCTCTGTCCATATTCGCGCTATCGGACATCACCTGGGGGGAACGGCCGGTTGAGGAAGACCGCGACAACCTTGACGTGATTGTTGCTCTGGACATATCCAGGAGTATGCTCGCGGATGACGTGGAACCATCGCGACTGAGTCAAAGCCTCGCGGTCATCCGTTCAGCGAGTCGTCAATTGCCGGCCGCGAGATTCGGGTTGATTGTCTTCAAGGGCGACGCGGCAATGCTCCTGCCGCTCACGGAGGATCTGAATGCACTGGAGGCCGTTCTGGATGGTGTCTCACCGCAACTCGTCAGTACACCCGGGACAGACCTCGAGCGAGGGCTCGCCGAGGCCATAGATGCGTTTCCGGCTGGAACCAACGCACATCGTGCTATTCTCCTCATCTCCGACGGCGAGTCGCTCAGCGGATCACCCGCTCGCGCGGCAAACACCGCCCGCTCGCTTGGCATTCCGGTATTGACCATTATTGCCGGCACGCTCGATGGTTCAACCTTGCCGGCAGGTGACGGCTCGGTCATCACCGATGACGAGGGACGACCGGTTATCTCGCGCGCCGCGCCCGCGGTACTTCAAGGGATCGCTGAATCGACATTGTCTACCTCCGTCTGGCTGAATGACCTTGAGGTAGTAGGGATAGTCGTGGACAATCTCCTCGGTCACGTAGAGCGGCGAGAGACTTCCGGATTCCGCCTGGTGCCGGTGAGCCGATACCCTCTTTTCATCGGTGCCGCACTCATTGCCCTCGCCCTGTCTCTGGCAGTTCGGATAATCAGATGGCAAGATATGTTCTAAAGACCACCATCATCATCCTCGCCGTTGCAGCCGTCGCGGCCTGCGGCGGCCATGGGTCAGTCACCGAGGTCCTTCGCGGGAACCTCGCGTACAGCCGGGGGGATTATCAGAACGCGTTGGTTCACTACATGGTGGCGGTTGAGAATGCGCCCAGCGACGCATGGACGCGATTCAACATCGGGAACGTCTACTACGCCCTTGGTGAACACGAGGCTGCCCTCGAGGTCTGGCATGACGCCCGGCGCGCGATTGAGGAAGTGGATAATGCAGGCGCCTCCCAGCTCTCGCTCATCTATGCGACCAGCTACAACCGGGGCGTGCTACTCTACCAGCAGGGACAGTACGAAGCAGCGTACAACGAACTACGGTATGCGCTGTCGGTTAACAGCAGAAGCTCAGACGCAAAGGCGAACCTTGAGCTCGCTCTGAGCAAACTTCAGGCGGCCGACGCCGTCTCGGCGAATGCCGCCGCCGATGGGAATGAGGCGAGCCCCGGGGCGGCCGGGGGTGTCTCAGCGGCGCCTCCGGATGATCCCGGGGACGATGGGCCCGGGGAACAGACCCTCCGTATCCTCGAGTATGTTCGCCGAAAGGAAACACAGCAATGGTTCGCGAATCGCGAAATCGAATCGCAAGATCAGCCTCAGGACTGGTAGTCGCCCTCCTCCTCCTGGCGTCCGGCGTGGGCCACGCACAGGTGCAGGTGGAACTGTCCCACCGGGCTTTGTCTGTTGGTGAGCGACTCACCTATGACATCCAGATTGACTATGAAGACCCTGACGATGTGGTGGTTCCGGAGGTCGCCTTTCCGGGATTTCGATTGGTCGAGGGCCCGAGCGTCCGACCCGCCACCCGAATCTCGGTAGATCAGCGCTCTCGCGTCGTTGAGATACGATTGGGTTTTGAGGCCGTGGAACCAGGGAGATACGTGCTTGATCCGGTGCTGATTGAGGTGGCGGGACAGGTCTTTCAGACGCCGGTGAAGCTTGTCGAGGTCGGTCGGCGAGGCGCCCGGGATCAGGTTCCATTCCTGGCTCGCTGGGTAGTGCCCGAGGATCCGTTGTTCGTTGGCGAATCTCGTGCGGTCTCCCTGGAGATCTACAACGCGGACGAGTTCGTGTATCCGTCGGAGATTGCCGTGCAGGCCCCCGCCCAGGCGATTACTGAGGAAGTGCAGGGACTCGGCAGTATCGGTCAGTCGGTCGTGGACGGGGTAACGCTCTACGAGATTCCGGTTGCCGTGTTCATGGTAACACCGTCGGCGGCCGGTTCAATCCGGATGGAATCCGCCCAGGTAGAATGGGAAGGACTCACATCCACCGCGCCTTCTGTTTCCATGATTGTGGTTGATGCTCCTCCCGCGATAGCCGCCTCGGGAGCGGTCGGGAGATTCTCCCTTTCGGCAAGTGTTGATGGGGCGACAATCTCTGCGACCGAAACAGTGGTGCTCACCGTGAGGCTTGACGGCGCCGGAAACCTCCACTTCCTGCAGCTCCCGGAGATCACCGTTGACGGCTTTCGCATTGAGTCCGAGGAACGGGACGAGCGGCTGACGCCTGTCGACATCGGGTACTCCGGATACATCGAGGACAGGCTCACACTCAGGCCGATCGGGGCAGGAACCGGGCGAGTCACAATCGATCAGTTCGCTCACTTCGATCGATCTCTGAACCGAGTGGTTCGGACCCGGATTCCGGTTTTCGAGGTGCAGATCACCCCGGTCAAGGAGCCGGTCACCGACGAGGGACCTGAGTTCTCATTCGAACTCCTGCGGTCGGAAGAAATCAGATCGGTCGAGCCACGGAACTGGTATCGGAACCCGATGAGCTACGGACTCTTCGTGCCCGGACTGCTCGTTCTCCTGGTATTGCGTATCTGGAAGCGACGAGGCTCGCAGGCTTCACTGATCGCGTTGGCGGCGTTCGTGTTCGTGGCTGCCGCATCCGACGATCTGCCCTGGCCAGAGATCAATCGCGCGCTTGAACTCTACGATGCCGGCGATCTCACCGGCGCGATTCACGCATTCGAGGATACATCACGCCGCGCCCCGGGGTCCCCGGGCATCCAGCACAATCTCGCCGTCTTGTACTATCAGCAGGGCGACATCGGTCGGTCGGTGTACGCGGCGCGCGAGGCGGTGCGACTGAACCCGTCATCAGGCAGAATCCGGGACACCCAGCTACTCATTGAGCGCGCCGCCGGACTCGAGCGGTCCGTGCCCGCGCGACACATCGTTCACCCGGACCTGGTCTTCGGCGTTCTGGCCGGCGTGGTGAACGTGTTTTGCGTTCTTCTCGTGTTCCTTGGAAGACAGAAGGGTCTCCGACGTGCCGGGCTTCTTGCGATTGGCCAGATTCTTCTTGGCGTGATCGCTATCGCGTTGACTATCGGGCTGGTCATGGCGGCGGGCGTTCACGAGGATCAGGTCGGCGTGGTGCTCGAGGAACTCTCTCTACGCCGTATTCCCTCGCATGCGGCCGAAAGCTGGCTGAATCTTGCCGCGGGCACCGCCGTGGATCTCATCACTCAGAAGGACGGGTTCGTCCTCGTGCGGACCGACCTTGGTCTGGAGGGTTGGGTGAATATGGACTCAATCCTCTGGCCGCGAAACCCCGCCATCTCGGTCCTTCGCTACCGGGCCTTTGTCATGTAACCGGGTGGATTCGTCCGCTGTTTTCAATTGGTGATGAGACGCTTCCAGTGATAGGAGATTTGCGGTGACAGGAGACTTTGGCAAGATCCTCGAACAATGGGAAGGCGGGCGGTCTGAGCAGCGGTCCGGCCGACGGTCGCGACCTGAACCGGACAACCCCGACCAGATGAACAAGTGGTTAGACCGGTACCCTGCCGAAGACAAGGATGCGGACGGCCCGGCCGCCGACCGGGCGGCACGGCGGCCCAACCTGGAGAAACTCAAGATAGACGACACGCTCGACCTCCACGGATATCGACTGCAGGAGGCGCTCGATGCCACCGGCGCGTTCATTGAACGGTGCGTCGACGATGGGTGTCGGAAGGTTCTGGTCATCCACGGCAAGGGTGACAACGGCAAGGGTGTCCTCCGGCGCGAGATTCGCACCTACCTCGAACAGCATCCAATGACCGGTACCATGGGCCACGGCAGCGGTGCTGAGGGAGGCAGGGGTGCGTTATGGGTCATTCTGCGGGAGAAGCGTGGGCCGGAATCAGTGCCTGACCGTCACCGTTCCCGGTAGATAATACGACCACGTGTCAGGTCGTACGGTGACAGTGCAACTTTGACTCTATCGCCGGGGACAATACGGATGTAGTGCTTCCGCATCTTGCCGGAGAGGTGGGTAAGTATCGTGTGACCGTTCTTCAGCTCAACCCGAAACATTGTGTTCGGGAGAGACTCCGTTACCGTTCCTTCTACTTCAATGGCTTCCTCTTTCGCCACAAATCCTCCTTTTTCCCTTGAGGGATCTTACGCATCACACCTATCGCTTGTCAATTCGGCGCGGTTGACTTTTTAATTGAGATCAGGCAGATTATGGCCTCATTTCGGGGAGGCGGTTGCATGGACCAAGAGTTTGTCGAGCGAATGAAACAGAAGTTGCTCGACACGAAAGCTGAGATCCTTGAGAAACTACTTGCTGAGGACGAAGAGTTTCGCGACATCGTGGAGAAGGACGATTCAAAGGATCTGGCTGATATCGCCAGCTCGGACATTGACAAGATAACGCTGGAGGCCCTCGGCACCCAGGAGATCCGACGTCTCAGGCTTATTGAATCAGCTCTGGCTCGTGTTGAGAACGGCAAGTACGGCATCTGCCTCAAGAGCGACAAACCGATTCCGAAAGAACGCCTGGAAGCGATCCCATATGCCCTCTATCGAATAGAGGAGCAGAATGAGTTCGAGCGGAAGAACCGCTAAGAAGCCCGTCGTGGGCTAATCGTGTAGCTAAACTCGTTTTTCTTTTCACCGATACTTGAAGTAGAGGTGGAGAGGATGGTGAGCATAGCCACACACAACACCGTCAACAGGACTATACATCTCAGCAATATCATCCGCGCCCAGTATGCGCAGGGTAAGATTGCGCTCCCGCAGAGCGGCGGGCTCTACTCTCGTTTCAAGCACATTCAGGGAGTTCCCGCGCAGGCCGTGGGCGGCGGATACTCCGTGTCAAAGCTCCAGATGATCGATCTTCTTGTCGAACGACTGATTCAGTTGAGGGGGTCTTCGGTGATGTCTTCGTCTCCAGGAGGCGGTGCTGATCAGGATACACTCATATCCCGGTATGCCGGAGAACTCGCCCAGACGTTACGGGCGGCCGACAGCATCTCTCCCTCGGTGACTGCGGGAATCGCCGAGCCGGGCATGCTCTTCAGCCTGGTCGCCTGACGGTCAACAACTCACCTAAATCTGAGGATTCGGCTCGAATGTGTTGAACTTGATCTCCCGCTCGAGCGTTGAGTTTGGGCCGTGACCGGGAAAGATGCGAGTTTCCGGAGGGAGTTCAAAGAGAATACTCTGGATGCTTCTTGTCATCTTCTTGATATCCGCACCGACCACATCGGTTCGTCCGACTGTCTTAAAGAGAAGCGTATCTCCGGAAAAAAGCATCTCCCGTTCCTCACTGTAGAGACAGACGCTTCCCTGGCTGTGGCCCGGCGTGTGAAGAACCACGAAGTCGGTCTCGAGGAGCGGGTCTCCATCCTTCAGGAAGAAGGTTGGCTTCGGCAGTTCTGTGTACAGTGATTCGAACACGGTGGTCGCCGCTTCGCCGAAGGGCTTGAACAGTGCCCAGTTGGTATCCTTGCCCTTGGGCGGAAGGTATGGGCGATCGCTGCGGTGGATGCCAACATCAATCTTGAGGTCTCGTCCGGCGTAGTGGTTGACTATTTCCTGCGCCGCGCTCGTGTGTTCCAGGTGACCATGCGTGAAGACAATTGCCGTCGGGACAACGTTGAGCACTTCCAGCCGGGTGAGGATCTCAGTGGCATCGGCGCCTGGATCGATAAGGATACACTCTTTCTTGCCGGTGGAAATCACGTAGGCGTTTGTGTAGAGTGGACCAACGATGATACGTTCAACCATACCCCCTAAAAATAGAGCATCCCTCCCGATTGGGCAACCCACGAAATGCCACCAATTACTGCAATAATTCTAATAGCGCTGGTTTTCTTCGTTGGGATTCCCGGAGTTGGTGCGTTTTCGGTGCGGAGCCGGTGGCGGCGCTTCCGTCGACGAGTTGAGGAAGCCAGTCTCCGGCCGCTACTTACCTACCGGGTGATACGGCAATTCGACGAGGAAGGCTTCCCTCGTGCAACGTACCGTTTTTTCGGTGCGTTGGAAGCCATACAGAGCGACCAGGCGCTCTGGCTGCGTGGTGGCGACGTCACCGTGGCGGCAGATATGTCGAACAGCGAGATCTACGTCCTTCCCCGGGATACCGGCGATCTGCCTGACGAGCCGCCGGTGCGCACCACCTGGACTCGCCTTGGGTCGCTTACCGAGGGTGCCAAGGTGTTTGTCGCCGGACAAATCCGTACGGAAGGCGCTCACGCGGTCATGTGCGGCGATGTGTCGGATCCCTTGCTCGTTGTGCTCTATGACGGCCCGGAACGAGACCTGCTGCGGCGGTGCATTTGGAGTGGGCGTCAACTCAACGAGTACTGGAATCTGCTCACGCCGGGCGCGCTCGCCGGCGGAACGCTTGCTCTTATCACGATCGCCTATGTTCTGCTGCGCTCCCCTGCGGGCCGGCTTCCGGCAATTGCGTCACTCACCCTTGCCTCAGTCCCCCTGTTGCCGCTGCTCCCACCGGGAGTGGGGCTGTTTTTCATCTACCGCTGGAGTTGGCGCCGCGGGCGGGTCCTGCGTGCACACCGGGACATACTGAGAGTGCCTCTCCGGCATCTGAAGGAGACCGATGATTCTGGTGTTCTTCCGGACGGTGAACCATACGAGCTGCGATACCTGACTCCGGATGATGCCAAAACACTCGAGGAGATCGGCGGGCAGATGATTCGCCCGCCGATTGCACTGGACACGTCACTCCATGCTGCGTTCGGATATCCCGGCGCGACCGGCCTGGAAACCCCTCCGGATCCCATGACAGAGATTGCGATCATCCCCGGCAACCCGACAGAGCTTTCGCTGCGTTGTCAGCGGCAGGCCCGAGCATTCGAACTCGCCTCTGCTGCAATCCTCGGCGCGGCCCTTCTCATCAATCTGGCCGGTGCCTTTGTCGTGCTCCAGTACGTCATCCGATGACGTGTCTACTTCTTTCTGGCATAGTTGACGGTGAGTTTGCGGCCACGAAAATCGGTTCCATTGAGATCTTCAATGGCCTGCTTTGCCTTCGCCGCATCCAGTTCAACAAATGAATAGTTGTCCAGCACCTTGATTTGTCCGATGTCGTCACGGGTGACGCCGTCGGCGCTCGTGAAGAGGGTCACCAGGTCACGGGCATGCACCCGCCTGTTGCGGCCCGCGCTGACGAAGATGCTCTTCTGATTGGACGACAGTGTCGAACCGCCGGCTAATTGCTTGAAGAGATATGCCGTGAAATAGCCGCGGGCAAAAATCGATACATGTTTCTTGATGAATCGCTTGTACTGGTTCATCTCCGCCGGATCCTCTTCCTCATGAATCCGTCGAACAATGTCGCGCAGCTGCTGCGCAGTTGATTCAGGGTCGAATGGTAGATCACTGTTTGCCATCTCGGTCTGCTCCTGTTTGGGCTCTCGACTCGGGTCGCTCTTCGGGGGATCGGCGTCTTCCAGCGAAACGGTTGCCGGTCTGCGGATGAGATCTTCAATACCGGCCATTTCGTCAGATTCGGCGCGCGTGAACAGGATTGTCGTCGGTTGGCGATCAAATTTCGTGTAGATGTAATGCAAATCTGCACTGAACTGCCCAATCGATTTCCCTGTCGGCGGATTGAGGACGCACACTGCCACCCGGGACAGATCGATGTTGTCCCGCCGGATGTGGTCAATGAGACGTTGCGGCGTGGTGACAACGACATCCGGACCTGTCGAGACCGCTGGGGCCTCTGTTCGGGCATCGCCGGCTGGACCCAGATGCACGATTCTCAGGCCGTCCGGGTTGTGTCCACCGAGTGAATCCCCCGACAGCGACGCGACGCTCTGCACATCGTCCGGTTCCGGAAGAATCAGTAACGATTGCACATCCGGCTGGTCACTCTGAACGCAGGCGACCGCAGCAGAGAGAAGGTCGGCCGATCGATTCCACGATGGGCCGGTCTCGACCACAACATCCCGACCACGCCGTATGAATCGGACAATCCCGCGAAGCCAATTGTGCCCGCTGGATTCTCTGCTCGGTCGGTTTCCGACCGGACGATGAGTCTCACTCTCCGAATGAAGAACCTGCAAATCCTTGACTACCTCGATCCCGTGTCGAACCCTATTATTGTTATTGTAAGGATATCGGGGAGCATTCCTCCTTGTCAACGCGAACAGCCGTCGCGGGGTGTCCTTGACGGACTCCCTGATCATGAGCATTCTCATGCTGGCCGTATGAAGAAACAGATGCCTCGGGGCGTCGGAGGAGCAGGCTATGGCAGATGAACACACCTACACGACAAGTCTTGCGTGGTCGGAGACGACAAGAGGCGTTATTTCTTCGTCCGGGTTACCGGAGATTCACGTGGCGACGCCACCGCAGTTCCCCGGCGGCATTGAGGGCCACTGGTCACCGGAACATATGTTTGTTGCGTCCGCTGAGATCTGTCTCATGACCACCTTCCTGGCCATTGCTGCCAACTCCAGGTTGGAGTTTGTCTCATACAACTCGGAGGCGGACGGAACTCTGGAGAAGACCGAGAACGGGTACGAGTTCACGAAGATCGTGGTCAGATCGCATGTCGTAATCAGCGATGAGTCCAAGGTTGAGCGGGCACGGCGCATCCTGGAGAAGGCTGAGGAGCACTGCCTCATCTCCAAGTCGATGAAGACACCCGTGGAACTGGATGCGAAGGTGACGATTGCGTAATTGCCGGTCGCGTGGAATAGCGATCTTCAGATCAACAACATCAGGAGGTGCACAATGTCTCTAGGACGGAAACTCAAGTACGGAATGGTTGGCGGCGGGCCCGATGCGTTCATCGGGGGGGTCCACCGAATCGCGGCCGCAATTGACGGGCAGACTGAACTGGTTGCCGGTGCGTTCTCTTCAGACCCCCGGAAGTCCAGGCAGCAGGGCGAGGTGCTGTTCCTTGACCCGAGCCGGGTCTACGGGTCGTACGAAGAGATGGCCCAGAAGGAAGCCGCGCTTCCCGAAGGGGAACGGATCGACTTTGTATCGATTGTGACCCCGAACCACATGCACTTCCCGGTAGCCAGGACCTTCATTGAGGCCGGGTTCAACGTCATATGCGACAAACCGATGACGAGGACCGTGGAAGAGGCGGAGGAACTCGTTCGGCTCGTGAAGAAGCACGACGTCGTGTTTGCGCTCACCCACAACTACACCGGATATCCAATGGTGAAGCAGGCTCGAGCGCTCGTGAAGGATGGCAAGATCGGGACGATCCGCAAGGTCGTTGTCGAGTACCCGCAGGGCTGGCTGGCAACCCCGCAGGATGCGGCAGGGCAGAAGCAGGCCGCCTGGCGCACTGATCCGGCCCGGGCCGGCGTCTCTTCATGCGTCGGTGACATTGGATCGCACGCGGAGAACCTGGCTCGCTACATCACCGGGCTGGAAATGGAATCGATCCTGGCCGACATGACCACGTTTGTCGAAGGTCGTCGGCTCGAGGACGATGCGAACCTGCTGGTGCAGTACAAAGGCGGCGCGCGAGGGGTTCTCTGGGCATCTCAGGTTGCCGTTGGTGAGGAGAACCACCTGGTAATCCGCATCTACGGCGAGACCGGCCGGCTGGAGTGGGACCAGGAAGATCCCAACTACCTCTGGTTCCAGGTTGATGGTGAGCCTCTCCAGAAGTGGACCCGCGGGAGTGATTACGTTGGGCCCGATGCCGCCGCCCATTCACGGATACCATCGGGTCACCCGGAAGGCTACCTCGAGGGATTTGCCAACATCTACCGAAATGCCTGTGCCGCCATGGCCGCGAAGATCACCGGAGAGACGGCGGATCCCTCTCGTGATTTTCCGACCGTCGAAGATGGTGCGATTGGCGTCCATTTCATTCACAAGGCCGTGGAGAGCGGACAGAGACGGGCCTGGATCGACGCCTCCTACTCACCGCCGGCGTAAGGGGTGCAGGCAGCATGCGGCGGGTGGAATCACGCCCGCCCGTGCCGCTGTGCAATCGGTAGACAGAATATTGTCTCGAAGATTATCAAGTCGATGGCCCAATCGGCCGATTCTCAGGATCAGGAGCGTGCATGCGTCGTTTTGTACTGATGACCGGGCTTCTTGCCGCCGCCGCCGGGCTTGCCGTCGCGGACGAGGTCTTCCGGTTCTCGTACGAGGAGGGAGAGCAGTACCGGGTCCTCTCAACCGTTGAGCAGGACGTCTGGCTGAACGATGTGTTCTCCCATCACGCGACTATCTTCAATCGGATTGCGATTGAGGTAACCGAGGTAGAGGAAGGCCGAGGTTTCCACGATGCGACTTTCGTGACTTCGGAGGAATCCGTGAACGGTGCGCAGGCATTCAGATGGGGAGAGGAGTATCGCTCCCGGTTCTGGCGCGGCGAGCGCGGTCACTATGAAATCGATCCGATCTACTTCATGCCGGTGGTGCGCGATGTGCCGCTGTTCCCGGAAACCGCTGTGGCGCCCGGTGATACCTGGACGGGGCAGGGGAGCGAGGTGCACGACTTCCGACGCAGCTTCGGAATACCGGACGCCTACCATTTTCCAATTCCGGTGACCTATCGATATGAGGGCAACGTTGAGCAGGACGGGAGGGAGTTCGCGCTCATCGGAGTTGTCTATAACGTTTTCTATCGGCCCAACCGTGTCTACCAAGGTGCGCTCTACCCGGTACGTATCTCGGGATTCTCAGATCAACTGGTCTACTGGGACATCGTGGCCGGGCGACCGTACGCCTATGAGGAAGAGTATGCTTTCATTTTCACGCTGTCGTCCGGTGACGAGGTCCTCTATGAGGGGACAGCGGAAGCGAGGGTGATTGAGGCGAGCCGAATGGACCGTCCCCGGGTCGCCGAAGAAATCCGCGAGGAGATGGACGAACTCGGATTTGACGATCAGGAAGTCATTGTGGACGATCGCGGCGTGACAATCCGTCTGGACAATATTCTCTTCCCGCCCGATTCGCCTCTCCTGCGCGACTCCGAGAAGGCGAAACTGGACGGCATCGTGGAGATCCTCAACAAGTATCCGGACCGGGACATCCTCGTTACCGGTCACACCGCCCTTGCCGGTACTGAAGCCGGCCGGCTGCAACTCTCCCGCGAACGCGCCGGAGCTGTTGCCAACCATTTCCTGGAACTGGGCGTGCGACACCCGGATCAGATTATCCAACGGGGAGTCGGCGCGGAGGAACCCGTGGCCGACAATTCCACGGAGTCAGGTCGACGGAAGAATCGCCGCGTTGAGATCACCATTCTGGAGAACTGAGCCGTAGCCGTTCTGCTTGTCTCGGCCGGCGCGAACGTCTGGGCGGCGCCGGAGATTGCCGCGCGTACGGAGAGCGAGGGCAAGTTGATCGTGACCGTCATCTGCGACACCGGCGAACGGTATCTGAGCACCTGGCTATTCGAGGAGGACCAATGAGCGATCAGAGGTTTGAAACCCGGGCACTGCATGCCGGGCAGGAGAAGAACGAACAGGTTCCGAGCCGAGGGGTGCCCGTCCATCGGACGACCGCGTACAATTTCCGTGATACCGAGCACGCAGCCGATCTCTTCTCGCTGAAGGAACCCGGCTACATCTACACCCGGATCATGAACCCGACACAGGATGTGCTTGAGCGGCGGATTGCGTCGTTGGAGGGTGGAGCGGCGGCACTGGCCGTGGCCAGCGGCACCTCTGCGATCTTCTACGCCATAACCAATATCGCGGAGGCCGGGGACGAGATCGTGTCCAGCTCTCACCTCTACGGCGGAACATACACCATGTTCAACGACATCCTCCCGCGGTACGGGATGAGCACCCGCTTCGTGGACCCCCTCGATCTGGCGTCCATGAAGGCGGCAATCAACGACTCAACCAGGGCTGTGTTCATTGAGAGCATCGGAAATCCGGCGCTCACCGTGCCCGACTTTACCGCGGTGGCCAAAATCGCACACGGCGCCGGCGTGCCGCTCATCGTCGATTCGACCTTCGCAACGCCGTACCTTCTGCGACCAATTGAGCACGGCGCCGACATCGTGATCCACTCCCTGACCAAATGGATCGGTGGTCATGGCACCGGGATCGGTGGTGTGGTCATTGACAGCGGAAAGTTCGATTGGACCAACCCCCGTTTTCGGACCATGAACGAGCCCGAGCCGAGCTATCACGATATTCGGTTTGCACACGACCTGGGCGATCTCAACCCGATTGGCTATCTGCTTCGTATGCGCCTCGTGCCGCTGCGTAACCTGGGTGCCGCAATTGCGCCCGACAATGCCTGGCTCTTCCTGCAGGGCACGGAGAC
>JAHOYX010000195.1 GCA_019038705.1 Spirochaetales bacterium | reverse complement strand
CCTGGGGGGGGGGCTGGTTGTCTCGCCGGACCTCGGCTGGTGGGGTGGAGCGGGGCAAGCTCTGGATCCGTACCCGGGCCGGCGTACCCGCGTAGTAGTCAATCGTGTCCGACGGCGCGTGAATGATACCAACGCCCTTCTCTCGGGCGGCGCTCACCGTCCCGGCCATGCGCGGCAGGAGCGCAGCGAGGCGCTCGTTGGCCCCGCGACACCAGTGGTTGTCCCAGACATCGCAGAGGATTATCGCAAGGTTGTCCGGGGATATTTCCTGGTTTTCTTCCCGTACTCGCCAGTCGCTGTATCCTTCCTCGTCGAACTCAAGAACCCGATGCCTGCGGCGCAGTTTCATCGCACACCTCAATCACTCCCCTCTCAAAAGGGCGTTGGCAAGAATCTTCTCACAGACCTCCATGGTTTTCACCGTGTCCCTGAAAGGGGAAGAGGTCACTTCCTTTCCGGTCCCGAGGGAATCGATAAACTCCCTGTTCTTGCGCTGAAAGCCTCCAAAGACAAACGTCTGATCGCTGCCGGCCACGTCCTTTGTGTCGTATTCTTCGCCCTCGTAATCGCCGTCGAGATAGAGATATGCCTTGCCCTCCACTTCGGCGTCCGCGTAGCCGCCGGGGGAGTGCATCTGCACCCGGAACACGCGTCGTCCCGAACTCCAGCTGTTGATGATCGAGCAGGTGGAGCCGTTGTCAAAGTGCAGCATGGCGCTGATCCAGTTGATGTCGGGGGTACCGATACGCTTGCAGTGCGACTCGATGTGCATGACCTCCCCTCCGCACATCCAGCGGGCGGTATCTACCGAGTGGGTGAAGTCATCCATCATGTGATCCCGGGGTCCGGTCATCGGTTGGATGTTGCATTTGTAGAACTCCACCACTCCGTGGGTGATCGGCCCTTTTTCCAGCAATTTGTCGCGCATGGCGTGCAACAGGGGCACCGTTCTTCTCTGATGGCTGACCTGGGTGATGCAGCCGCTCTCCTCGGCATGGTGGGCCAGCATCTGAGCCTGGTGCCAGGTCAGTCCCATTGGCTTCTCGATGTAGAGGTTGTGTTTGTTCATCAGACACCAGCGCCAGATGTCGTACATCAGATGAGGCTGCCCAATGACATACACCCCGTCGGGTTTGAGTTCTTCCAGCATGCCTCGATAGTCGTCGTACATCCTGGAGTAATAACGGCGTGCCTTGGGGATGCCGTACCTGTCTGCGGTTTTGTCCAGGCGATGGTGGTCCAATTCGCACAGGCCGATGATTTCCACGTCGTCAAAGGAAGCCAGCGACGGATAGTGAACGTTGTTGGCCATATTCCCGGCCCCGACCATGCATATTCTTACTTTGCCTGCCATCTTCCCTCTCCTGGCGACTTGCCCTACTTCGGTCCGGCGGATTGCCAGTCTACCATCCTGAACGGCTCGGTATCCTCTTTCAGGTCGCTGGCAAACAGGTACTTCATATAGTTGATATCATACATCAGGTTCGGTATGACTTCGTCGCCCATGAGTTGGCCTCCCCCGGCGGGTTTGGAGTATTCAGCCGGAAGACAGATGTCGCCCTTGTAGGCCCGACTCTTCAGCAGGGATACCATCTTACGCCAGGAGTAGCCTGAGTGGGCCGAGGTGGTCCAAAGGATCTCCCATTCGGCCTCCGGCGCGGTTGGCCGGTTGGTCCGCCGATGCGAGGCGCTCTTGAAGTTGACCAGGCTCAAGTGGGACCAGACGATGTCCAGGGCCATCTCTTCGCCTTCGCCGTCCACCGCGCAATGAGCAGGATCGAGAACCGCGCTGATGTGTTTGGGCTCATATTCCTCGATGAGGTGCATAATGCCGATTGCGCTGGCGATCATGTCGCCGCAATGATTCTGGACTCCGATTGAAACACCGGCGGAGTCGAGCGCGGGGATCATCTTGTCGTATTCCGCCCTGATTGTTTTTTCGGACTCCATGTAGCCGACGCCCAGGTCGATTCCCTGGCAGATGCGAATGATGGGGATCCCGTTTTCCCCGCAGGCGGCGATGGTGGGCGGGTCGGTGGGACCTGCGATACTGCTGATGACCACGCCCTGGTCGCCGAGGATCCTGGCCGCCTCCTTGAGTCCTTCCGACACATTTGCCGGTTCCACCTGATATCCGGGTCGTACCGCCAGTTCGACACCGTCAAAACCCAGGCGTTTGACGAGTTTCCCCAGTGCTTCCAAGGACAAGTCGCGCCACGGTTTCGTGAACAAGGTGAAGCGGTTGGAATAGTGGGTCATGCTCTTCCTCCATCGATGATCTGGTTGATAGTAGTCCAAACATGTATGGTACAACTACTCGATGAAAAAGGCTCTGTTCCTGAGGATAATCCTCAGGGCCAGCGCATATAAACCGCGGCCGATCACTCGTGAACCAAGCCGTTCGGATTGAAGATCCAGGAAGCGTTTCAGCCAATCGATCCTTGCTTCCCCGAAATCCTCAATGTCCTCCCATGTCTCCGCTCCACTAACGACCGCACAGACGGCAAGGACCATGCAGGCAGCGGAGAAGATCCTGGCGAAGGCAGTCCCGGCCGGAGAATAGCCGCGTTTCAATACTGGTGAACTGCCGCGAAGAATGGGGATGAATCGCGCCTATCTCGTGTCTGGGCAATGGATTGCGTGCTTTGGTGTTGCACGAAGCCGTCACTTTCCAGCGCAAGTCCTTCCGGGAGCAGCGTTTACTGGAGTTCCATCCCCATTCTTCGCGGCAGTTCTCAATACTTGCGGGCTTTTTCGACATGAGATTTCATGTCCGCGTAGGCTTTCCTCACTTTCTCGTTGCGTGACACCTCGGGAGTTCCGACACGCCACCAGGACTCGTAGTCGTGAGTCATCGACTTGGGGAGAACTTTCACGTCTATGAGCACCGAAACGGTGTCCTCCCTGGCTTTTTGCATGGCCTCGGTGAGTTCTTCAACATTGGTGACCGTATAGGCCCGGGCACCATAGCTGCGGCCGTTTGCCGCAAAGTCGATGGGTATGTAGTCTCCCGTCAGACGGCCTGACCGGGCATCGCGGTAGCGAAACTCCGTGCCGAAGCTCTCGATTCCCTGGGATACCTGGAGATTGTCAATGCACTGAAAACCGCGGTTGTCGAATACCAGCACATTGATCTTGATATTCTCCTGGATGCTTGTGAGCAGCTCTGAGTGAAGCATCACATAGCTCCCGTCGCCGACCATGGCGTAGACTTCTCGATGGGGCTCCGCCAATTTGGCCCCCAAGGCCGCCGCCACCTCGTAGCCCATGCAGGAAAAACCATATTCCATGTGGTAGGTATCCGGCTGCCTGGGACGCCACACCCTCTGCATGTCCCCCGGCAGGCTTCCGGAAGCCCCCACGACGATAGCGTTCTCTTGCATCAGCCTCTCGTTCAGCTCCCCAAGGACTCTTGTCTGAGCCATACCTTCCCCGCTCTCGAGGGAGTAGAGGCGATCAACTTCGGCGTTCCACTCGGTCTTCAACTTCTGGACCTCGTCCCCGTAAGCGGAGCGGTATCCGGCTCCTTCCAGGAGCTTCGCGATCTTCTGCAGCGCAACCTTGGCATCGGCAACGACAGGAGTGGCGTTCATCTTGTACGCGTCGAAGCGGTTCACATTGATCGTGATGATTTCGGCATTGGGATTCTGAAAGCCGAGTTTCGAGCCGGTGGTAAAATCCCCCAACCGGGTCCCGACTGATATAACCAGATCCGCATCCCGGGCCGCCCGGTTGGCGCAGAGGGTGCCGGTGACACCGATGCCGCCCAGATTCATGGGGTGATCCCACACCACACACCCCTTGCCGGCCTGGGTCTCGGCAACAGGTATCTGGAATTTCTGAGCAAAAGAGGCCAACTCTTCGTCGGCGCCGGAATATCTGACGCCCCCCCCGCATATGATCAGAGGCCGGCGCTTGCCATGGAAAAGGGCAGCGGCCCGCTGCGCAGCATCTTCCGTTATTGGCTGCCGATCGATGTGATGGATCCTCTTCTCGAAGAACTCCAGCGGGTAATCGTAGGCCTCCCCCTGAACGTCCTGTGGCAGACACAGAGTCACCGCTCCCGTTTCGGCCGGGTCGGTAAGAACGCGCATTGCGTTGATGCCCGCCGTCATGAGCTGATCCGGCCGCGAAACTCTGTCCCAGTACTTGCTCACCGGAATAAACGCTTCGTTGGCAGTGGTATTGTGGTTGTAATCCTGCTCTACCTGCTGCAGCACCGGATCGGGCTGGCGGCAAGCAAAGGCATCACCGGGGAGAAAGAGCACGGGAATCCGGTTAACGGTTGCCACCCCCGCTGCCGTGACCATGTTCAGGGCTCCCGGCCCGATGGACGAGACAACGGCAAAGATCTGCCGGCGCCTGCGCTGTTTTGCGTATGCAATCGCGGCGTGGGCCATTCCCTGCTCATTATGGCCCTGGTAGAACGTGAGGGCATGATCCTGCTCTGCCAGAGCCTCTCCGAGGCCCACTACGCTGCCATGGCCGAAGATGCCAAAAACACCATGCACGAATTTCGTCTCTTCTCCGTCCATCTCCACGTACTGGCTGTCCAGAAATCTCACCAGGGCCTGAGCCATTGTCATACGTTCGGTCTTCATGGCGTCACCTCCGCTATTTGCTCGGCTTCCTCAATGCCTGACAACTTACGAGAATTGTCCCTCCGTGTCTTCAGAGAATCTGTTAATTCCCGACGACCTATCACTGATATTGGGTTTCTTGCCAGGCGCATTTCGATAGAATAACCCGCTGCCCCCTGTCCCTTGGCACTCCGGTACATATAGCGTAGGATTCCGTCCTGCAGCTTTGAGATGATGTCCCGCAAAAGATCGAGAGCCACCGCAGGTGGTTGCGGACAGCCGGTCCAGCACCGGACAGCGCCAGTGTAGCAGAGGAGATGAAGAATGAAGAAGGCACTCATTGTTTGGGGAGGCTGGGACGGGCATGAGCCCGAGCAGGTCGCCGGTGTTTGCGCAGGGCTCTTGCGCGATGCAGGTTTTGAAGTTGAGATCAGCAATCGCCTGGATTCGCTCGCCGACCCCGAGACCCTTTCGCAGTTGGATCTCATCGTGCCGGTCTGGACAATGGCTACAATTGAGAACGCCTACGTCGAAGCGGTCAGCGCAGCAGTTGCGTCGGGAGTTGGCATTGCGGGCTGTCACGGCGGGATGTGCGATGCGTTTCGGGACAGTGTCCTGTGGGAATTCATTACCGGCGGCAGCTGGGTTGCCCACCCCGGGGGCGACGGCATCAACTACACCGTCAATATCAGAAACAACTCGAGCGCACTCATGGACGGCGTGAAAGACTTCGCAGTTACGTCCGAACAGTACTACCTGCACGTTGACCCGGCAGTAGAGGTTCTGGCAACCACCAGGATCCCTTCATTCAAGTGGTTTCACTCCTCAAACGGTGTGGTGGACATGCCGGTTGTGTGGACCAAGCGCTGGGGGCACGGCCGGGTCTTCTACAATTCACTCGGGCACCATGCGGACATATTTGACATACCGGAAGCACGAGAAATCCAGAGGCGCGGCCTGTTGTGGGCGGCGGATGGAAAACGTATCGCTGTGGAAAACGGCCTGTCATCAGCCGAGTTTGAGAGTGACGCCAAGCTGTAATAGCGCGGTGAATCGCTAGCAATTGGAAGGAAGACATGGAACGATTACGAGTGGGTATCGTCGGTGTGGGGAACATCAGCGGGATCTATCTGAAGAATCTGACGACCAAATTCTCAGATCGGGTAGAGCTTCTTGGCTGTGCCGATGCCATTCCGGAACGGGCGGCCAGGGCGACAGCTGAGCATAGTCTGCCGCGAACATACCAGAGCCCCGAGCAACTGCTCGCGGACCCGGACATCGAGCTGGTTCTGAACCTGACGATCCCGCTCGCCCATTTTGACGTCTGTCTGGCCGCGGTTGAGGCGGGCAAGCACACCTACGTGGAGAAGCCGCTCTCGGTGGAATTGGATCAGGCGGAAAGACTCGTCGCGGCTGCTGCTGCGAACAACGTCAGGGTGGGTGGGGCGCCCGACACCTTCCTTGGTGGCGGACTTCAGACTTGCCGGAAACTGATTGACGATGGTTGGATTGGCAAACCCATTGCGGCTGCCGCGTTCATGCAGAATCACGGGCACGAGAGTTGGCATCCTGACCCCGAGTTTTACTACAAGACGGGCGGCGGCCCAATGTTTGACATGGGTCCCTACTACGTGACCGCTTTGGTCAATCTCGTGGGTCCGGTGAGCAGAGTATCCGGTTCAACCAGGACCACATTCCCGCAGCGTCTTGTTACCAGCGAACCGAGGAAGGGAACCGTGATTGACGTTGATGTTCCCACGCACATCGTTGGCAGCCTCGAGTTTGAGAATGGCGCCATAGGCACAATCATCACGAGTTTTGACGTTTGGGCTCATCACCTGCCACTAATTGAGATATACGGCACCGAGGGGAGCCTGAGCGTCCCTGATCCCAACGGGTTTGGTGGTGATGTGAAGGTGAAACGATTCAATCACGATGAATGGCATACCATTCCGCTGACACACGGTCACGTCGAGAACAGTCGCGGACTCGGAATAGCCGAGGCGGCCGATGCCATCAGGCACCAGAGACCCCAGCGGGCCTCATCCGATCTCACACATCACGTGCTTGAGATCATGCACGGCATCCACATTGCTGCCGAGGCCGGGCGTCGGTATGACCTCAAGACGCCGGGAGTCCGTCCGGAGCCGCTTCCAACCGACTTCTGAGGTAGCGGATGAAGCCCAACATCATCACGATCCGTGTCGATGACCTTGGCCACAGTCTACACGAAGCTTCCTCCGCTAACATTGGACTGTCATCAAGGGACTGATATCTGCTGACGGCCGGTCCGCTATTGGTCTGACCGATGTCTCGCTCCGTAGACAACCGCCTCGTCCAGAAAAGCTTCAATGTTCTCAATTGGTGTTCCTGCCACAATGCCGTTGCCCGCGGCAAGGCACATGCGACCTTCGGCTCGATCAAATGTGTCAATCAGAGCACGCACTTCGGCGCGGACACCATGCGGGGACTCCTCCTGGAGGACATGCTGCACATCGATTCCTGCAAGAAAGGTGATCTCGCCGCCAAACTCTTCGGCGATAGCTTCTTCATCCATCGTGTGTTTCTGCACGGGGTGGAAGACGTCGACCCCCGCGTCAATCAGATCGGGCAGCAGCAGGGTGTTGTCCCCACAGCTGTGCAACCAGAAGTGCATTCCGGCGCCGCGTACTTCTTCGCCCACCTGGCAGTAATAGGGGTAGAGGAGGTCATGGAAGAGCCCGGGGCTCATCATCGGTCCGGTTTGATGCCCCAGATCATCACTTGTCCAGAATCCGTGCGGGCGGAGCCGGAGCGTTGCCTCGCGAATCCAACCACTGTATTGCGTCGCCATTGCCGTGAAGAGTCGATGAACATTCTCCTGCTCCAGATGAAAGTCGATCAGGAGGTTTTCCATGCCCCGGATCCCCCATGGGCGCTCAAAAAACAGACCCCAGAAACCGCACATGACATAGCGGTTCTCCCGGTGTGCCCGGTCGGCTCTCTCTTCAAGTTCAGGCCACAAGGGATCAGAAGCCGGATCCGGTAGATTGTCCACAAACTCTTCAAGTTGCGCCCACTCGGAGATCACGAATCTCGAATCGTGGGCGCCGGTTGACTCCCAGTCCCATGAGAGATCCATCCGACCCGGATCTACCGGATTCTTCGTGTGGAGTTCCTCTACGTCGTCCGGGTATGAATCAAAGCAATCGAGCTCAGCGCCGTACTGTTCATTGAGGCCCTCGCCCCACCACTTGGCGCGTACCAGTGGGATGCGCGGCGGATGGTGTCCTTCCACCGCAGCGACTACCTCGTCTCTGGTCAGCGGATCTGGGATTTCTCTGTCGATCATGAGTCATCCTATCCGATTCTCGAGGAAAGCGCAAATATCCCGATCGCGGGGAAGCATGTCTGAGACGCACCCCACGAAACCCACAAGACGTCCGGGTCTGCCAGCCTGTTATCTTGAGATTAGAGATCATCCTTCCATTGCCCATGTTCCACGCCGGGGCCTGGGAAATTTCCTTTGCACAACTGGGAGTCAGGGATTGCAAGGAACAATGATATGGAGTTTGCTGTCACCGGTATGCCGGTATTAGCGACGATTCACACGGTGCTGCTCTGCTTTGCGACCGTATAGTTTGATATTGGATATGACGTTATCCGGATAGGAATATGGGGAGTGTCAAGATGAGGTACGATGGCGCAATGGACTTTTCCATGGAGAAGGACATACTGAAATCTCTGAGACTTCCACAACTACTGGAAGGAAACACTCCAATGGAACAGAAGCAGAATCGGGAGAACAAGAGCCAATTATGATCGGACAGCTCTTCGACCCAATGTGGATAGAAAGGAAGGGGCCATTTACCGGCTGTTTCCCGAATGGGATGGAGGACAGGAACAGGGCTCTATTCCGGAAAGAAGGCCGAGTGGCGGTGCGACGAGCGGCCGTGCTGAGAGGATGAGTATGAAGGCGCTGGTTCTGGAAGAATACAACGGGTTTGAGTTCACCGACACTCCCGCTCCGGAGATCGGTCCCCATGGGCCACGAGGCCGTCGGCGCCGACGTGGCTCTTCGGAAGGGCGCAGGACCGTTGCGCTCTTCGCGGCCATCTACCGGCCCAGCCGGGAGGGAAGACCGTTTCAGTTCCCGCTGCGGCCGGGGGACTGGCAGCAGCCCGGGGATCAGGAAGACCAGAAGGACAGCCGGTGAAAACACGGAACGGCGGGAACTCGGGCCTGCGTCTCTCGAGCCTCGGGGTAGGGTGCTGGGCTTTTGGTGGAGGCGAGTATTGGGGGGCGCAGGATCAGCGTGATGTGAACGACGTCGTGCACTGCGCGGTGGACCGCGGTATCACGTACTTCGATACGGCGGAAGTGTACAACGACGGGCGCAGCGAAACGTCGCTCGGCCTTGCGCTGCGGGAGCTTCCCCGCGACAGGGTGATCATCGGCACGAAGATATCGCCGCATCACTGCACAACGGCCGCACTGGTGGAGTCCTGTGAGGCCTCACTGACACGGCTCGGCACGGACTACATCGATCTCTACATGATCCACTGGCCGATAAACAGCCTGTCCGTAGGGCATTTCACCGACGACCGGCAAACGATTGAGCACCCACCCGGCCACGATGAGGTACAGGCCGGCATGGCAAAGCTGCAGGGAGAGGGCAAAGTGCGCCACGTTGGGGTCAGCAACTTCGCCCGATCGGCCTTGGAACGGATCACCGGTGGCAACATGACGGTCGCGGTCAACCAGCTGCCGTACAGTCTCCTTGCGCGGGCCATTGAATGGGATGTTCTTCCGTACTGCAAGGAGAGCGGCATTGGGGTTATCGGCTACATGACGCTGGCCCAGGGACTCCTGGCGCGAACCTATGCCGGCTTCGCCGAGATACCCGAGTGGCGCCGGCGGACGAGACACTTCAGCCACCGCCGCAGCCCGCTGAGCAGGCATGGAGAAGAGGGCGCGGAAGCGGAGACCGATGAAGCATTGGTCCGAATCCGGTCTATCGCCGAAAAGTCCGGCCTGACCATGTCGGATGTTGCGATCAGCTGGGCACTCAAGCGAAGCGGGATTACCTGTGCCCTCGTCGGAAGCCGCAACGTCCGGCAACTGGAGGCCAACATTCGGGGCGCGGAGCAGGCGCTGTCCGATTCAATCATCGAAGAACTGAACGCCGCGACTCGCCCCCTGATGGAGAAACTCGGACCGGGCTTTGACTACTACGAGAGCCGGGACCGGGATCGGACTCTCACGTAGCCACGAGCTTTGTCTGGATGCCTGCGGCGTTTACTCCGTCGCCGAGGCGGAAGAGTGGCTTGCCCGCAGAATGTATGAAGAGGGCAGCCAACCACACAAAACGATGTCCGAGAAGCCCGGTCAACATGCATCGACTTTGCGAATGCACATGCCGGCAGATATCCTGCCTACTCCGAGAATTCGATTCGAAAAGTACGGATCTCGTAGGGGCCGAACTCCAACTCCACGCTCGATTCTCGACCATCCCCCGATTTTCGACGACGCCCCTTCGCACCTCGCGGATCCTCTTCCAGAAGATTGACTTCCCTGATCGTTGACCACCGTTGGCGTGACCAGAGAACCGCATGGTGGCTTGTCCCCCTGGTCTCATAGAGCCGGAGAATGACACCCGGGCCATCCTCGGACGGCTTTATGGCCTCCAGTTTTACTACGCCACCATCAATCCCAAACTGGCCGCCTGGAACCTCGATGGACTGCCGGGCACCGACCCCTCTGAGCAACGGCGGCGCGTTCAGTTCATGCGCCTGCTCCAGGACGTCACTGAGCTCCCACCGCGACGGGTGGGGGTAGTAGCCGTAGATGAACCGGTGTTGACCCTGATCGGCCATCGGGTCAGGGTGCTTGGGGCTGCGAAGGAGTGTGAGATCGACAAAGCCGTCTCTGACGTGGTGGCCATACTTGCAATCGTTGAGCAGGGCGAAACCGTAGTCGGACTGAGAGATATCGACAAAACGCTGACCGGGTACCTCAAAGCGTGCCTGGTCCCACGAAGTGTTGCCGTGTGTCGGGCGCTTCACGGTGCCGTACTGAATCTCATAGGTGGCTTCATCGGCCAGGATGGCAGGCTCAGCCTGGACACGGAGCATCTTCTTCTGCTCGGCCCAGTCTGCGACATTTTCAATCCGAACAAGCCGGCTCTCAGCCTCCAGCACGATACGCTGCCTGATTGATGAATTCCCCACGGTAACTGTCTGAGCCACCACGGCTCGCAGCGGCCCGCTTTCCTCGACGCTCCGGTCCAAAAGACAAGCCTGTTCCGGCGCGGTCTCCCGGTAGTAATGACTGATTTCCCATGCATCCCAGCCATACGGGTAATCCTCCCAGAGTCGCAGTTGGTTTGCGGAACCACGGAGCACCTCACGATCTTGTTGCTTGTCGTAGATGGAAGCGATTGTTCCATCATTGCCAAAGGTCACGCGCAATATCCGGTTCTCGAGCAGTCCTTTGGTCGCATGGACCGGAGCGATTGAGGGCAGAGACCAGCGACCGGTACTCGGGGGTTCTGAGGCATTCCCGGCTGCGGCAAGCCTGTGCCGGGCCGGCGCTGAGACTGCCGTCTGTGTCCCGCGATCGATCGTCGTGCAGCCTGCAGACGGCATGATGACTGGAACCAGAACCCCACCGGCGACAGCTTGTACCGGAAGCGTATCACCCCTTTCGGTGGCGGCAACCGATCTGCAGTCAGCCCAAGGGAGTTCTACCAAAGCGTGGCGCTCCCAGGCAAGCGTGTTGTATGCCAGGAAGCGGGTCGGTCGCCGGGGGACCGGCCCGTGCAGCGTGGTGAGGCTCGCGTCTATGAGCTGTGCGACTCTCGCAAGATTGGCCTTGCTGATCCGGTGCGCATCGTCGTAGACCTCGGTGATCGAACTACCCGGCAGTATGTCGTGGAACTGGTTCAGGAGCGTGTCGCGCCATATCTCAGCAAGGTCAGCCCGCTGGTCCAGACCGCTGAGGACGGAGAAGAACTCCGCGTCGTGAAGCGCGTGCTCCAGACGCCTGTTGTAGCGCTTCAACCGCGCCTGTGTTGTGTAGGTACCCCGGTGTAGCTCCAGGTAGAGCTCACCGCGCCAGAGCGGCAGCTTGGATATATCGGCTCTGCCCAATCGATAGAAGAACTCAGTTGCCGGCGCCATCTTTACCCTGGGCAACCCCTCGGTGTTCGCAGCGCGGCGGGCAAACTCGATGTGGTGCCGTGACGGGCCGCCACCTCCATCCCCCACTCCGTAGAGATTCAGGAAATCGTCCAGAACGTCGGCCTGGGCGAAGTGCTGCTCGCCGAAAACGAGATGCCCGGGGTTGTTCTGGGAGACGTAGTCATTCATCGGCAGGAAGTGAGTCAGGACCCGGCTACCGTCTATTCCCTCCCACACGAAGCTGTGGTGCGGGAACTCATTTGTCTCGTTCCACGAGATCTTCTGCGTCATGAAGTAGTTCACCCCGGCCTTCTTGAGGATCTGCGGCAGCGCCGCCGTGTACCCGAAGACATCGGGTAGCCACAGATTATCCACGTCAATGCCAAACTCTTCTCGAAAGAACCGTTTCCCATAGAGCAGTTGCCGAACAAGTGACTCGCCGGACGGCACGTTCAAGTCCGGTTCGACCCACATGGCGCCCTGACACTCCCACCGCCCGGCGGCGATCTGTTTCTCCATTCTCCTGTATAGCTCGGGATAATCTTCCTTTACCCACTGATACGCCTGCGGCTGAGATGCTCCAAAGTAGTAGTCAGGGTACTCTTCCATGAGCTTCAGGGCGGTGGAGAACGTGCGCCCTGCTTTGCGGCGTGTCTCACGAACCGGCCAGAGCCAGCCAAGATCAAGATGGGCGTGGCCAATCGACCATGCCGTCGGGGCACTGGCATTTGCCCTGGGCTTGAGAAGTTCGGCGCAGATGGCTTTGCACACTTTGTGCCCGGCGCCATCGCACCACGCATTTGCCGCATCGTTGAGCTTCGTCCACAGCTTCCTGGCTCGAGTTGACTCCTGCGGGAGTGCTTCGGCCAGCTTCACCAGGAACTCGAGGTCAAGGCCGAGTTGCCAGAACTCGGGTTCCATCACTGCAAGCTCCGCCTGGTGCAGGGCGAACTCGTGCTTCCCGACAAAGCCGACCAGTTGATTCGCACCTGCCTCAACGAGCAGGTCAACAGCCTCTCCGCCCTTGGCCGTGGTAATGAGAGGGATCCGACGCTTCCCCGTTGGATCACCAGGTGTGCGGGGCGCATCGGTGAGACCGGCGAACGGCACGCCGTCGACAAAAACACACCCCTCGCTGCCGATATCAATCAGCGCGACGACCTCTTGCCCCGCAAACTCCGCGGGCACGCGACCCTGGAGACGAAACCAGGCACTGCCCCAGAGATTGCCCCACGAGGCGCCCGCCGAGATCGGTTTCCACGATCGCGTCGAGAGTGAATCAAGCGGTATCGGCTTCTTCGAATCGTAGGTGTAGCTGACCGACAGTCGGCTTCTCGATCCGTATCGTTTCTCGTGGACTCTCTGTTGGAACTGGCGAATCCGCTTCTTGTGAATGTCGAGATGTTGCATGGTGTTCCTCGGTCGTTTCGCTGAGTGGCCGAGCTATACTACTGCGGTGGTCAATCCGTTGTCCACGCCGGTTCGGACGTCGAGTTGGAAGTACTCCGGGTTCAGCATTGACAGCACCCGCCGCATCCACGACCAACAGGTAGTTGACAGAATGATCACGAGGACGAGGAATTGGCTCCTGCTTTGTATCGCTATCACAAAGAAAAGATCGGAAAATCCCGATTTCATGATCACAATCGTGGTAGTAATGATGATCACAATCGAACAGATCGGATGATGGTAGACGGCCTGCCAAAACACAGCGAGGAGTATTCAAGAATGGACAGTACTGCAACAGCGGTTGAAGCACTTCGGACAAGGATCAACCAGCAAGAACTGACAAGGCTCCGCCTGAGCAACTGGAAGAAAACGGTCGCATGGTGCGTTGATGACGACTGCCATCTCTGGACGTCGAATGGTAGTGAGTTTGAACCCGGTTCCGGAGACGCAGATATCGTACTGCGCTTATCAGCCAAAGTGCTTTCGCAGATTGTAGAGAATGAGATCCCGTTCTTCATTGCTCTGTGGGCAACCGGGGAGATCCTATTCGAGGGTTCTTTCTCGGATGCGTATCACCTGGGATATCTGTTCCTGTCGGACAATCGGAGCCGAAGAGTTGTGTTTCTCGCCCACTGTTTCATGAATATGAATCCACGATTCCCGGAGGGGGCGGCGTATCCAGGCGCATGTACGCCTCTGATCCAGACACTCATGGATGCGGGGGTTGGCATTATTCAGATGCCCTGTGCTGAGTTTCAGTGTCTCGGACCTGAGAAGGAGTTGTACGGGGAGTTGAGTCCGGATGAACTCCGTGATTGTTTTCGCAAGCTAGCCACTGGAGTTGTAGACGACATTGAAGCGTATCTCAGTGCCGGGTTTGAGATTGCCGGTATCATCGGGATGAATCCAAGCCCCTCGTGCGGCGTCGAGGTTACCAAAGGCAAAGAGACGATGCTTGGAACGGGCCGAAGCACTGACGAGAAACCGGGAAGCGGTGTCTTCATTGAGGAAATGCTCAATGTCGCGGAGAACCGTGGACTATCCAACTTGCCCGTGTTTGGTGTTCGTCGAATGCTGCGCGGCGAGTCAGGTATGGATGAGCGTCTCGCAGATGTGAAGAAGAAGCTGAATAGCGCGACAGATGGAAGGCGCTTGCCCTCGATCTAGGGGAGGATCAGGTCCATCGCGCGGGACCGGATCCAGCAGCTCGATCATGAGCCGGCACCTCTGTCTTCCATTTGACAGATCCGGCTTGAGGCGGGTACTCTGTTCGGCATGTGACATCTACACATGTCGCTGATCATTCAGCAAACACCTGCCACATGGCAGGAACAAGGAGATTTCCATGAAAAAGTTAATGGTGGTTATCCTGGGTCTTTCGATCCTTGCCGGCGCGTTCGCTACGGCCACGGTCGAAGAAGAGTCCACGTACCCCGATCGCAACGTCCGCATCATCATCCCCTGGTCCGTCGGGGGCATGACTGATGTACTCACCCGGCCCATCGCCAAATGGCTTGAGGATTACTTTGGCGTGCCCTTTGTCGTGGAGAACAAACCCGGCGGCGGCGGCGTTGTCGGATCTCTCGAAATCGAAAATTCCAACAACGACGGCTACATCATCGGCACGACGTCAATGTCCACGGTTTCCGCTCAATACATCGCTCCCGTGGCTCCGGACATCGATAACACCGAGCTCATCGCCCAGGTCATCTCAATCCCCGCCACCATCACGGTGAGGACCGACAGCCCGTTCATGACCCTGGACGACCTGATTGCCTACGCCAAGGCGAATCCGGGTGAACTAACCATCTCGAATTCGGGGAACGGTGCCAGCGCTCATATCCACGCGCTCACGTTCGAAGCCCGCGCCGGTGTCCAGCTGAACCACATCCCCTATCTCGCATACGCCGAAGCGGTCACTGCACTGCTGGCGGGCAATGTCGACTTTACCAACATCCCCCTGCCGGACGTGGCTCCGTACGTGGACAGCGGCGAGTTCCGCATGCTGGCCCTCGCGTCCGCCGAGCGGCATCCCAGCTATCCCGACGTGCCCACAATGCGTGAGCAGGGTGTCGACGCGGTTATGGGCAATTACTCCGGTTTCCTGGCACCCAAGGGCACGCCTCAGGAATACCTCGACATCCTCGAGGATGCCATCGGCAAGGCCATCGCCGATCCTGAGATCCAGGACTTCCTGATCGGTGCCGGATTCCAGCCGGTTTTTGCGGGTCAGGACGAGTTCGCAAAGATTGTTGATGACGCCAAAGCCCAGCTGGATTATCTGGTGAACGAGCTTGGATTGGAATTCGTCGACGATTGATTGAGTTATACTGATTTGCAGACGGCCCCGGGGGGTTGATCCTTCGGGGCCGTTTTTCATGAAGGGAGGATCCTGATGACCATTCAGAGACGAGACATGATCTCCGGCGCCGTGTTCGGCGCGGGCGCGGTAGCCTTGTTCGTCTATGCATCGGGATTTCCGCTGCGGGAAGGACATGCCGCGGCGGTGAGCCCTGGTTTCTACCCCAGGATCCTGGCCGGCATCCTCGTGGTTCTGTCCGGCATTCAAATCTCCGGCGCCGTCCTGGCCGAGATCCGAAGCCGTCGGACCGATGGGGGAGATGCCGGTGAAGCCCTGCCACCTGTCTGGAAGGACAAGAACACCTTCACCCTGTTCTGCATCACCCTCGGCGCGCTGATCGCCTATCCCTTCGTCATGCGGCTGATCGGGTTCGCCGTCACCGGCTTCCTCTTCCTCATTACATTGATTTACGCCCTCTCAGATGGATACCGGAAAGGGAGGCAGCTCGCCTTCATCGCCGGCATTACCGTGGGGATCACCGTCCTCACCTATGTGGTATTCCGGCTCTTTCTCAAGGTCCCTTTCCCCGCCGGAATGATCCGGTTCTAGGAGCCCGCCATGGAACTGTCATTCGACTTGTACCTGGAGGGCCTGCGATTCTTTGCCAACCCTCTCATGTTCGCCTACTCCCTCTTTGGAGTTTTTGTGGGCATTGTCTTCGGCGCCCTGCCGGGACTCACGGCCACTATGACCATCGCCGTGTTCATCCCCTTCACATTCGGCGTCCCGGCGGTCCAGTCCTTCGCCTTCCTTCTCGGACTCTACTCCGGTGCTGTCTACGGCGGTTCGGTGTCCGCCATCCTTATCAACATCCCCGGCACGCCCAGCGCCATCGCCACGGGATTCGACGGATACCCGATGTGCCAGCAAGGCCGGGCCGGGGAGGCAATCGGAATATCCACCATCGCGTCGGGGCTCGGGGGGTTGTTCAGCGTCATCGTCCTGGCCTTTGCGGCTCCGTTCATCGCGAGCATTGCTCTGAAGTTCAGCGCCGAGGAGTACGTCGGCATCACGTTCATAGGACTGAGCATCATCGCCATCATCTCCCCGGGTTCCACGGTCAAGGGGTTGATGGCCGGCACCCTGGGCCTCATCATCGGCATCGCCGGCCTGGATCCAATCGGGAGCTACCCCCGGATGGTCTTCAACACGCCCGAGCTCTACGACGGCGTGAGCACCATCCCGGTCATGATCGGGATGTACGGTCTGTCGGAGATGCTCATCCAGATCTCCGACGAGAAGCACATAGTCGTAGTCTCCCAGAAGCTCAAGAACGTGCTCCCGTCCCTCAAGAAAGTGATCGGTCTGGTTCCAACGATCCTGCGCTCCTCCGTCATCGGCGTCATCATCGGCGCTGTGCCGGCGGCAGGGGGATCCATCGCCTCGCTGGTGGCCTATGGCCAGGAGAAACGATTCTCGAAGAAGAAGAAGCTGCTCGGCACCGGCATCGCCGAGGGCGTCGCCGCCCCGGAAGCCGCCAACAACGCCAGCACCGGCGGGGCCCTCATCCCGATGATGACGCTGGGCATCCCCGGCGACCCGATGACCGCCGTTCTGATGGGTGGACTCATCATCCAGGGACTGAGACCCGGACCGATGCTCTTCAGGGAGCAGATGCCGTTTGTCTCGTCTATCTTCATCAGTCTGCTGATCTCGGTGATCTTCATGACCATTCTGGGACTGGTGGGAGCCCGCTGGTTTTCCCGCCTCATCAGCACGCCAAAACGTTTCCTGATTCCCGCCATCCTCCTGTTCTGTCTCATCGGGTCCTATGCCATCAGTAACTCGATGTTCGACATCGGCGTCCTCATCGTCGCCGGGATTGTCGGGTTCGCCCTGCGGAAAGCCGGATTCCCGGTCGCGCCGGTCATCCTGGGTCTCATCCTGGGCCCGATGTTCGAGAGCAATATGCGCAGGTCCCTGATGCTGTCCCAGGGGGACTGGTCCACGTTCTTCACCCGGCCCATCAGTTTGGCATTCTTACTGATCGCTCTGTTCGTCCTCGTCGGACCCCCTCTGTTTGGGCTGTTTCGCAGGGGGGAAAGGCGCGACTGACGTAATTGGCGGGAATGAAACCTGCCCTTGCCAACCGCACCTCTCGTCCTGACTTGACCTCCGGTCGTACACTATAAGGACCATGGTTGGAGATCTTCACATTCATTCACGTCACTCCGACGGTGTGCGCACCGTCCCGGAGATTCTGTTCCTGGCCAAAGAGCGGGGCCTCTCCTACGTATCCATTGTCGATCAGAACACAACGGCGGGGACGGCTGAGGCAATTGAGACCGGCAGCCGGACTGGAGTCACTGTTGTGCCGGGGGTGGAGATTTCCGCTGTCCATTCTGCGACGCAGCTCCAGGTTCACATTCTCGGTTACGGGTATCGTTCGCCGGCTGTGAACATCGATGAGCTCTGCAAATCGATTTCCAGCGGCGCCTCTGCGGAAGGCGTTGCGGACGCCGCAGAGGCGATCCGAGCGATCCACGCGGACGGCGGACTCGCGGTTCTCGCGCATCCGGGTCAGTTGGACTCGTATCCCGCAGTTGAGGATCTGGTTCGAGCCGGTCTTGACGGGATAGAGCTCTACCACCCGGATCACCATCCGGACGATCATCAGAGGATTCAGGCCATTGCCAAACAGCACGGCCTCTTTCTGACCGGCGGCAGCGACGGCGGCGGACAGCACGGCGGGCATCATGACATAGGAGAGATCCGCTCTCCGTTTGGTTCACTGGCCCAGGTGATCCGCCACGAGGATGAGCTGGTCGCATGGACCGAATCGCTCGTGCGAGAGGCTGGAGCAATGGCCCGGCGCGCCGTCCTGACCGAGATCGATACTGAACTCAAGGGCGGGAACATCCGTGACATTGTTACCGAGCATGACAGGGCTATAGATCGATTTCTCACCGATTCAATTCAGCGTCGGTTTCCCGATCACGGCTTTGTGACCGAAGAACACGACCATCCGCCGCTGGCGGAAGATACCCCCGCATGGATCATCGATCCGATAGACGGCACCACAAACTTCGTGACCACTCGCGACGGTTTCGCCGTCAGCGTGGCCCACTACAGAGGCGCCGAGCCGGTCTTTGGCTTCGTCTACGACGTCATGGCCGATGAGCTCTACCTGGGCATTGCGGGCGGCGGCGCCTGGTTGAACGGCCGGCCTCTTCACATTGGCACCAAGGCAATCCACGAGTCGGTCGTCGAGTCCAGCCTGATCTGCGCCCGAAGACTCGAGGAACGATACGGTGCCGACACGCGACCCTTCGTGCGCGACCTCAGAGCGCAACGGTCGTACGGTTCGGCGGCACTCGGCGTCTGCCGGATTGCCGCGGGAACGCTCGACTTGTACATTTCGTGCAGCCTTTCGCTGTGGGATTACGCCGCTGCAATCATCGTGCTGTCGGAAGCCGGCGGGCGCACTGCGGTTGAACGGCGTTGGGATTCGACCGCCTCCGCGTCTGGCGCCGCACCCCGCCCGCCCGTCGTTGAACCTGTTCCGCAGGCACTTCTCTACCACGATGACAAACGCCTCTTCATGGCAGCCGGCAGCGAGTCGTTGCTGTGTGAAGTTGCCAAGCTGGTCTTCACCGGTCCCACCCAGCCCGCAATGGCTCTGCTCGCGAAGAGTAGTTGAACCGCAGGGTGGTGCTTCAGAAAGTGGCGAGGGTCTTCTGACATCAGAACCTCGCGCAGAGGTCGTCGTTCGTATTCTTCGTGCCCCACTATTCTCCCACACCACTTTGAATCTTCCTCTGCGCCCTCTGTGTGCTCTGCGTGAACTCCTCTTCATTCATGCACGACATTCATGCGTATTTTGACAAGGCGCCCCCGTTGAGGAATCAACCGGCTTCCTGTATCGTCGATCCCGCAGATGACAGTTCGACTCATCAGTATCAGTGCCTTCCTCTTCACCATCTTTGCGACACCGCTGATCGCCGCCGAGTCGGGTGTGGCGTCGGGGTGGCGACAGACCGATACCGACCACTTCACGATCATCTATCAACCCGCCGATGAGCGCGTGGCCGCCGAGCTTATCGGCTTTGCCGACGGTCTCTACGAGGAACTCTCCGCCTGTCTTGGCGTGGATGCCGATTGGCGCATACCGGTTGTCATCCGGGGCGAAACCGGCGATGCGAACGGTTACTTCGGATTCTTCCCGACCCGAATCGTACTGTTCACCGCTGTACCGTCCAGCCCGATCATTGGCCCTCAGCTGGATGAGTGGTTGCGGCTGGTATTTGCTCACGAACTGACCCACTACTTCCAGCTCACCGAGCCGGTCGGATGGGGCTGGTTCTCTCGCGTGCTCGGTCGTTCCGCTTCGGTGATCAATCTGATGTTCATGCCGAACTGGGCGTCCGAGGGACTCGCGATTCACGCGGAGACGGCCTTCACCGGTGCGGGCCGGGGTCGGAGCCCGGTTTTTGAGATGCAGTACGTTGCGGCACTGCTTGCCGATGAATTCTGGAGCTTCGACCAGGCGTTCTATGGTTCAGACTTTGCCCCGCGCAGTCGCGTCTATGTTGGTGGCTACGTGATGGTGGATTACATCATCCGGACATACGGGCTGGATCGATTCATGGATCTTTCCCGCGAATATCTGCGGCACCCGCTGCTCGGCATTCGGCGCGCAATACGTCGCGTGCTCGGTGTGGATGTCGATGTGTTTTACGACGCGATGCTCGCCGACCTGGATCAGCAGTACGGGTCGCGAGCGGCACTGTCGGGGGGTGAGCTCGTCAGCCCCGACGATGCCGGCTACTGGTTCCTGGCCCGCGGACGCACAGAGATGTACGGGAGTTCACCCACGAGCTATTCGGGAGTAATCACTCGGGATGCCTGGGCCGACGGTGTTCAGGGTTCCGATCTCCGTAATGCCGTGCTCATGAACGTCGATCCCTTCTCACTGTCGGCGAACGATGATCTCATCATCGGGATCCGCCGGTTCGGCGATGAGCTTCGGCCCGACCGGTGGGTGGGCTTCACCGATCTTGTCGCCATTGACCGGCATACCGGCTCAACGCGCAGGGTGACTCGAGGTCACCGCCTCTATCACTCAGCGCTTCACCCTGATGGATCCAGAGCGGTAGCCGTGGAGCGGGTCGATGGATACTCGCGCCTCGTGAGGATCGACCTGGCCGCCGGCCCGCCTGATTCCCCCGGTGCGGTTGAGGTGCTCTGGCACCCGCCGCAAACCTACATGGCCGCGCCGTCCGTCTCCCCCGATGGACGGCACGTTGTCATCGTCGCGAGCCGCGACCGTGAACAGGAACTCTACCTGATTGACCTTGTCACGGGCGGTGTACGGAGCCTCACGCGCTCATCCGGGGTCGCGGAGCACTTCCCCGTCTACGTCTCCGAATCGACCGTCTGGTTCACCGCCGACCTCGACGGACCGCTTGCCCTCTATGAACTGGATCTGGCAAGCGGTACCGTCGCGCACCTGTTGACCGATCGGGACGGAGTATTTTACGCAACGCCCCTCGGGGACGGCGCGATCTATGCTTCCTACTCGTACACCGGACCGTCGGTGAAGCAGATCGACCAACTCACGCGGCGGGTTGTCGACTGGCCCGGGGGTGTGACGCCCGGCGACGCCGCGGTGTTCCACGATGCGGCGTCCGGCGGTGCGGCAGCGGGCGTGCCGGGGCTGGTGGCAGGCGCGCCGGCGCAGGACGCAGACGGCTCGGAAATCCTGGGCTCGCGCCGTTTCGTCGACTGGCCACGACCCGATCTCTGGCTGCCCGTGGTTCTGCCGTCCCGGTCGGAATCGGGAATCGGTGTGGAGGTCGGGGGGTTGGTTGTCGCCGGGAGCCTGCTCGAGAAGAATATGGGCACCCTCACCTCGTGGGTGAACCTCTCGAGTCGGGTGCCGTCAATCGCGGTGCAACTGTCGCACTGCTCAGGGCCGTGGCAATCCTCGATCGCCCTCACATCGGCCCCCCGCTATCTGGG
>JAHOYX010000103.1 GCA_019038705.1 Spirochaetales bacterium | reverse complement strand
CCTTCGCTCACAGGGATCTCGCTCGCTCAGACCACCACGCTCAGTGACACTTCAGACAGGTTCACTCTTTCATCAGGGGATTGAGTACCGGCAATTGTAGTCGGGCAGATCACTCAGCGACCCCCCGTGCGGCGGCAAGTTCCAGTGTAACCGAACCGCCGAACAGGTAGATGAAGAGGCTGCAGGAACCCAGGCCGATCGAGAGAAGGATGAGCGCTACAATCAAACGTTTCATGGTTCTGCCTCCGCGTGGATGACATGGATGGAGTCCAACCTATCGGTGATGCGGACACGGTACAATGGGGGAATTCCCTATTCGAGTTCCGCGAAACACAGTTTCGACCGTGACTCAGCATTGAGAACCTGGCGCTCCGGGTGGGCTACTTCCCGACAAGCCCCATCGTCAGTCGCAGAACTCGTCGGGCGGAGATGAAGAAGAGATCGCCATCCAGATCGGCCGCGTGGAGGTCCCCTTCGGCGGCGTAGATGTGCAGCGCCTCGGAGTCCGGGGTTCCTGCGTCAATCACCAGTGTTGCAGTGGGCGTGCGGTCGGCGGACGCCGGCGCACCGGATCCGGTCATGGTTGTGAATGCCGTTGCGGTGACCGCCGCCAGTTCCTGGAACATGTTCTCCATCTGAAACGGCATCACTTCGTCGGCCTGCGGGCCGTCCGCGCGCCACTCCCGGGCGATACGTTCGACGCGCCGGGCAGATGCGAGGATCGAGTCCGCGGCGGTCTGCGCGGTCGGGTCGCTGGTCGCTGTGCCGGCGGACGTCGCGCCGGCGGATTCACCGGCCGCGCGCGCCACCGTCACGATCTCGCCGGACGGTCCGAAGAGCCCCACCTGGCGGAGATCGGATTCCGGGCGACGCAACACTATTGGATCGCGAAACGCCACGGCGTCGCCTGTGGCTGCCGTGACGAGTTCGGTCGGAACCAGGACGACCGTTCGCGAATCACCTATCCGCGCGTAGACGCTGCGTCCGTCGGCGGCCGGCGCCCCAAGTGTCACCCGGACGGTTTCATCGCCTCCCGACAGGTCAATCGTTGTTCCGGCGCCGAGACCGAACTGGTCCGGCCCGCTTGACGTCGCGATGACCGGGAAGCTCACCGAACCCGTCAGATGCGAGGTGAGGGTGTCGACACGATTCGGCGCGGCGGGTCGACTCAGTGAGTCGACGATCCATCCGGAAGTGGTCTGCCTGAGTTCGATCGTGCCTGAGTCGTTTGTGATCCGGATGCTGCTCACCGACGGAGGCAGATCGAATGGATGCCGGTTCCCCGAGGCGTTACGACCGTGGGCGGCGAAGATCACTATGCCGACTGTCACAACGAGAACCGCCAGCACGATTGTCGCGCGGTTGGTCACACGGCATCTCCGTATTGCGCGCGAATGGATGCGCGTCGTCTCCGGCGAGCGAGCAGCATCGCCAGTGCGGCGACGCCGAACATGAGCGCCGGGATCAGAACGCTCATGACCCGCGCACTGGTGCGACCGGCAGAGGTGGTTTCGTCAAGGCGCGGCTGTGTCATTCCCTTGGTTCGAAGTTCCGCGTACGCATCGTTCCCGGCCGCGACGTCCACCATGTTCTCGACGAGCACACGATTGGATAGACGATCAGTACCGTCGAGCATGGGCGATGCTGTCAGCGCCGAGGTACCGAGCGCGATGATACGGCCCCCGCGAGGGTTGCCGCTCCCGGCGCCGAAAGCGGCGTCCGAATGTTCCTCAACGATTGCGGCGAGGACCCGAGCGCCAAATGCCGCACTCGCAGGGGGCTCCTCGATCCAGGGGCCGATCCGGTCCGGCTCGCGACTGGTCCACGAGCGGTCGGACGACCGTAACAACACCGTGGAGGACCACGCCCCGCTTCCCAGATCAATGGCGGCCGGGCTGAAGAGTGTCACGTGGTCAATGCCCGACGTGATTGGATGATCCTGGTTTACGTCGCGTCCCTGAACCACCGGCGCCTGGAAGAGTTGCCGCTGGACGCCGTCGCGCTGGGCGACGAAACTCCGCTCATCCAGGACCAGTTCATCGGTGATGGTAATGCCGTAACGTGATAACACGTTCAGCAATGCGGTGCTCGTGGGGCGCCACTCGGGGTCCGTACCCTCCGTGCCGGCCGGCGCCAGGACATATGGATCCACCATGGCAAGCACCCGCCCTCCGCCGGTGAGGTAGGCGTCCAGTCGTCGGGCAGCCTCCATGCTCCAATCGTCGGCAGGGCTCGTTACGATGAGAGCCGCGAGACCATCCGGCACCGCCCCTTCCTCAATCCACACATCGACGAGTTCGTACCGGGCCGAGACCAGGTCGTTGAAGGCCCCCGCGCCGTTCTGATCGTTGTCAAGTGCCGGCTCGCCGTGGCCCAGAATGTAGCCGACGGTCGGGATCACGCCCGTGCCGATGTCCACCGCGCGCACGAGTCGGCGTCGCAGGCTGCTCGGGGACTCCATCTCGATTGTCCCTTCCTCGTTGCGGCGGACGGCAATCGGGAGCGCCTGGATGCGACCGTCGTGCTCCACCACGGCGGCGAGGAGGCCCGCCTCAAGTGTACCATCGGAGCTACTCCACCGAATTCGGGGGAGATCATAGGTGCGGGCATAGAGATCGACATCGGTTGGATCCGAAATCGACTCTGCCACGTTTGTGAACTGTAGTCCGGTGGCTGTACGGAGTGATGCGAGCGTGTCGAATACCACTGATTCCAGTTCCGGGAGGCCGTGTACGCCCAGACCCTCGAGCGCAGGCGTGTAGATATACCGGACGGTGAGAGGCTCATTGACCCCGGCGTAGGTCGATTGTCGCCGGATGAGCCGGGCAATGCTGTCGGTGAGACGATATTCAACGGCGTATCGCTCGGTCACCGGATTGATGACTTCCAGCAGGCCGCCATACTCCACCACCACCGCCATGTAGACAGTGCGACTCTCGTACTGATCTGCCTGGATCTGCTGGATCTCCAGGGGTGTCACGCCGAACTCAGTCGCCTCGCGAATGACGGCCGGATCCTGAACATCAAGAAGTTCCGCGGCAAACCGCTCCGGTGCTTCGCGTCGGTACTCTCGGAGCAGATCCAGGAGATGCCCGGAAGCGGAATCGTAGGGCTGTGGGAGGTTCGGAGTGAAGAACACCCGCACGCGGATCGGCTGGTCTGCCTGGGTCAGTACTTCACGGGTAAGGTCGGTGAGGGAGTACTCGCGGTTCCGCGTAAGATCCAATCGGACGGGGATTCGAGCTACTCCAATGTTCACCAGTACGACGAGAACGATGAACAGAATGGTGTTGACGAGGAGCGGTCTGTCCTTGCCGGGACGGGATCGCGACATCGTCTACCTCCCCGTCCTGATCGTGTGCCGGGCGATGGCGATACCCGTCAATGCCACGCCGATGAAATAGAGGACAGACCGAAGATCGACAATCCCCCGACCAAAATCGGCCATCTGGTACGCAGTGCTGAAGTTCTGAAACACCCTCCCGACACCGGGGGGAAGAAGCGGCGTAAATGCCTCAAGGCTCGCCAGCGCCACCGAGATGACCAGTCCAATCCCGAAGGAGACGGCAATGGAGGCTGAGAATGTGGACGCCATGATTGCCACTCCGCTCAGGGCACCTGCCAGCAGGATGGATCCGATATACCCGGCCATCGCGGCGCCGATGTCCAGGGGACCCATCAGAAACACAATCGCAGCGAAGATCACGGAGGGGACCAGAAGCAGCACGGAGGTGATCCACAGAGCGAGGAACTTGCCGACAACCAGATCAGTTGGTCTGATCGGCAGGGTCAGGAGCACCTCGTGCATCCCGCTCTGCCGTTCTCCGACGATCTGTCGGAGGGCGAGTATGGGAATGGCGACTGCGTACAGAATGGGGAGGAGTTCGAAGAAGCGTCTGAGTTCGGCCCGGTTGTACAGGAAGAACACGGAGAAGAAGAGCACCGCTGCGGTTGCATTGAAGAGCACACCGACCACATAGATGACCGGACCGTGGAAGTAGGCGCCCAGTTCTCTCCCGACGATCGTGCCGACGGTCTGCGGTCTTCTACTCCGCGTCACTGGGTTTCTCCCCCATTGTGATCTCACGAAACAACGTCTCCACCGAACTGCGGTCCCCGGCCGGCAGCACGTCGTCGTAGCGCAGGTGACCATGGTCAAGGATCAGAACGTGGTCGCACAGCAATTCAACTTCGTGAAGGAGATGAGTCGAAAGGAGCACCGTGCGAGTCCGAGCGATCCGCCGAACGAGGTTTCGGACCTCGCCGGTCTGATTGGGATCAAGCCCGTTGGTCGGTTCGTCAAGGACGATCACATCCGGTTGGGCAACGAGCACCCGCGCCAGGCCCACCCGTTGTCGGTATCCCTTGGAGAGTGTTCGGATTGGTCGGTCGGCCATGGATCCCAGGCTGCAATCGCCGATGACGCGCGGGATCGCTTCATGAGGGTCCACTCCGCGGAGCCGGGACTCAAACTCCAGGAACTCCGTCACGAGCATCTCGTCGTAGGCCGGCGCGTTTTCCGGCAGGTAACCAATCCGCGAGCGCACGTCCGAGGAGTCGATGCCGTACGGCTCACCGTCCAGAAGGATGGCCCCGTCGTCCGGATCGAGGTACCCCACGAGAATCCGGATTGTCGTGGACTTGCCGGCGCCGTTTGGCCCGAGCAGGCCCGTGACGCACCCTTTCCTGAGCGAGAACGAGACATTGGTAAGTGCTCTCACCGGACCATAGCGCTTGCTCACGCCGCGAAATTCAACCATTACGAGAGGCGAGGATACCAGAAAAACGCATCGTGCGCCCATACCACCTCATCGATTTCCTTCAAAATAACTAAAGAATGTCAGATTCGCTCTTGCGAAATTTAGAAGATCGTTTAAAGTGGACGAAGACACTTTGGTTTGGAGGAGATCGAGATGAAGTATAGACGACTCGGGAACACGGGGCTCATTGTCAGTGAGTTGGCGCTCGGGACCATGCAGTTTGGCAGTGGGATGAACATGGGAGGTCTGGATCAGCGGGCGACCAACGAGATGATCAAGTCTGTACTGGATCGAGGTGTGAATTTCATTGATACGGCGGATGTCTACAGCACCGGCGAGAGTGAAACGCTGGTGGGCAACGCACTCAAGGGCCTCCGGGAAGAGATTGTCCTGGCAACCAAGTTCCGCCTGCCGATGAGTGACAATCTCAATCGCAGCGGGGCCACTCGTGTGAACATCATGCGCGGCGTAGAGAGCAGTCTGAAGAGATTGCAGACAGACTACCTGGACCTCTATCAGGTGCATGGCTGGGACAGTAACACTCCGCTGGAGGAAACTGTCAGGACGCTCAACGATCTGGTGCGGCAGGGCAAGGTTCGGTATATCGGGCTGAGCAACTATCTCTCCTGGCAGGCGGCCACCGCGGTCATGATGCAGGAGCAGTTGAACCTGGAGAAGTTCGTGACGGCACAGATGCATTACAGCCTGGTCGGGCGTGGGCTTGAGCACGAGTTCCAGTCGTTTGCGGAATATCACAAGCTCGGGATCCTGGTGTGGAGCCCGCTTTCAGGGGGCTTCCTCTCGGGCAAGTATGGTCGCGGGGGCGCGGCGCCGGAGGGAACACGCTTTGCCGAGGCAGGGCAGTTCGTCCCGGTGGATCGCGAGAGAGGCTTTGAGACGGTAGACGTCCTCAAGGCAGTCGCTGGAGAACACAAGTGCAGCCCTGCGCGGGTCGCGCTCGCGTGGCTTCTGACCCGACCGGCGATTTCCAGCGTCATTGTCGCCGCGCGGAAGATCGAGCACCTGGAGGACAACCTCCGTGCGAGTGATCTTGAGCTGTCCGACGATGACCTGAAGCGATTGGACGAAGTAAGTCATCCCGGAACCCCCTATCCCAAATGGATGGTTCTCCAACTGGACGTTGCCGAGGACCCGCGGCCGAAGGCCCTTCACCCGGAGCGGTACGCCGACGGAGGAGAGTGGGCCGATCTCCGCGGGACGCAGTGGAAGGGTTGAGCCGCGCGGCGAGCCCAATTCGGTTCGCGTTCTGAAGTTGGACTAAAGGCGGTTCTTTCTCTTGACAGCACGAATGGGTCATGCAACACTGATGCTAACCTAAAGTTTCTAGGAGGTACTTTAAATGAGAAAGCTTGTATTGCTGTTGGTGCTGGCGCTGTTGGCGGCAACGATGGCCTTTGCGGTCGGCGGCAGCGAAGAGGCCGCAGGTGACGATCAGCTTGAGATCGTGATGGTTGTCAAGTTGGAAGGTGTTGCCTGGTTCGACAACATGCGCCTGGGAATCCAGGACTTCAACGACGAGTACGATGACGTGAATGCCTACCAGATTGGCGCCGACACCGCCGATCCGGCTGCACAGGTTGCTCTGATCGAGGACCTCATTGCAAAGGGTGTGGACGCGATTCTCGCCGTTCCGAATGACCCTGAGTCACTCGTGCCCGCGTTCAAGCGTGCAAACGACAACGGTATTCTAACATTCACCCACGAGGCTTCAAACCAGCGCCAGATCAGCTATGACGTTGAGGCGTTTGACAACATCAGCTACGGCAAGCACATGGCTGAGGTCATGGCCGAATGGATGGGCGGAGAAGGTGTGTGGCAGCCCTTCGTCGGACACCTGACTTCCCCGACTCACAACCAGTGGGTAGACGGTGAAGTCATGCTTATTGACGAGCAGTTCCCGAATATCGTCATGGCCACAGACCGGATTGAAGAGAAAGAGAACCAGCAGATCGCCTACGAGAAGACATTGGAGCTGCTGCGGACCTATGCCGATCTGGACGCGGTCATGGGAAGTGCGATGAGCACGGTTCCCGGTGCTTCGCAGGCCATTGAAGAGATGGGAAAGATCGGAACGGTTGGTGCGTTCGGTACCTGTCTGCCATCAGTGGCGGGTGACTACCTCGAAAGCGGTGCAGCCCTTTCCATCCACTTCTGGGTACCTGCTGATGCCGGCTATGCCACGACGGACGTTGCCTACAAGTCGCTCACGGGCGTAGTGGTTGGTGACGGCGCCGATCTTGGCCGACCCGGTTACGACAACATCACCGTTCAGACGAACGAATCCGGTTCCAAGATCATCTACGGCCAGGCCTGGGTGGACGTGAACCTGGACAATCTGGACGACTGGAAGACTGCCTCCGGCGACTACATGCTGTAGGGCCCAGTCGGGCAGACTATCGATCTCTATCAGCTGGGGCGCATTCGCGCCCCAGCCTTTTGTCTGGAGGGACGTGAAACAGCGTCCTTGAACTGCACTTCGAAATGCCATACGGTTGGGATGATACTTGATAGGCACGCTTTGAGAGGTGGCGGGACGGAATGGGCGAGTTATTCTTGGAGGCCCGGAACATCAGCAAAGCCTACGAGGGCGTCCAGGCGCTCGACAACGTCGGCTTGTCACTTGGAAAGGGCTCAATCCACTGCCTGGTGGGTGAGAACGGATCGGGCAAATCAACGCTCATCAAGATAATCGGCGGCGTCGTGACATCTGATGCCGGTGAAATTGTCATTGACGGAGGGCACTTTCATCACCTCAGTGCGATAGAGTCAATCCGCGAAGGGATTCAGATTATCTATCAGGATCTTTCGCTCTTTCCCAATCTCACCGTCGCCGAGAACATATCCCTCAATCAGATGGTTGAACGCCGCACCCAGGTGGTTGATTGGAAAGAGATCCGCGCTATCGCGGAACGGGCGCTCGTGGAGCTCGGCGAGGAAATCGACTTGAATATTCTGGTCGAGGATCTTTCAGTCGCCCGCAAACAGGTTGTGGCGATTGGCAGGGCGCTCACGCAGAACGCCAAGCTGATCATTATGGATGAGCCGACATCTGCGATCACCCGCGAGGAAGTTGACCACCTGTTTGAGGTGATCCACCGGCTCAAGGCAAAGGGGATTGGTACGCTCTTTGTCAGCCACAAGTTGAATGAGGTCTTTGAGATTGCCGAGACGGTCACCGTATTGCGTGACGGCAGGAAGGTGGGGGACTACGACGCTTCAGACCTAACGAATGACAAGCTGACATTCCTCATGACGGGCGAGACTATCGAGTACCACCCCTATACAGTGGATTCTCAAGTCGTCTCCGAACCGCCGGTTCTGGAGGTTCGGAACCTCACGCGGAAGGACGAGTACACGGATGTGAGTTTCTCTGTGCGTCGTGGGGAAATCCTCGGTATCACCGGGTTGATTGGATCGGGGCGGACTGAAGTTGCACTCTCCGTTTGCGGGCTCAATCAGCCTCACTCCGGGGAGATTCTCGTTGAGTCTGAGCCGGTGACCATCGGTTCACCGCGGAAGGCCAATCAGCTCGGAATCAGCTATCTGCCCGAGGACCGGCTCACGCAGGGGCTCTTCCAGCATCAGTCAATCGGGGACAACACGGTCATCGCGATTCTCCGCCGGTTGCTGAGCAAGTTGGGTTTGATCGATTGGACGGAGAAGACAAGGGTTCAGGACCACTGGGTCAACGAATTGGCAATCAAGACGCCGTCGGCGGAAGTTTCCGCCAGCAGTCTGTCGGGCGGGAACCAGCAACGAGTGGTTCTGGCCAAGTGGCTGGCCACTGAGCCGAAGGTGTTCTTTCTCGACGGACCCACAATCGGTATAGACATTGGGAGCAAGAGCAATATCCACGAGATCATTCGCGAGCTTGCCCGAAAAGGCATGGCAATCGTTATGATCTCGGATGAGATTGAGGAGGTTCGGAACAACTGCAACCGAATCCTCATCATGAGGAAGGGTCGGATTGCAGGAGAGATTGAGGATCCGACGAGTGTTGATGACGCCGAGATCTTCCGGCAGATCAGCGGGAAGAACGGCTCCGAGGTGCCCCGGACATGAATCGGCTGAAGAAGCTGCTTGGACATAACGAAACGTATCTCGGCGCCGTCATTGTGGTGTTCGCGCTCATCATCACGATCGTGAATCCCGCCTTCATCAAGCTGGACAACCTGTTTGGCCTCATGAAGAGCAGCTCCGGAACGGCGATTCTCGCGATCGGGTTTCTGCTCGTTCTCCTCACCGGCGACGTGGATGTCTCCGCCCCGGCAATCGCGATTTCAGCGCAATACATCGCGGTAAACACCCTCATCGCGATTGACTCAAACAGTCTACTGCTGGCGTTTGTCATCGCCATAGTGGTCGGCCTGGTCTACGGAGCGATCAACGCGTTCTTCATCACGACTTTCAAGTTGCCCGCCCTGATCGTCACCCTGGGAACCGCCAATCTGTTTCACGGTGGACTTCTCGAGTTTGTCGGCACCAAGGCTGTCAATACGGGACAGCTCCCCGACGCTTTCAAGGTGTTCGGGCATGCGAGCATCTTTGATCTCACGCGGGCGGACGGGTCCAGCTACGGGCTGTCCATCTTCATCGCCGTGGTTGCCGTATTGTTGCTGGTCACCTGGTTGATCCTGCGCTTCACACTCATGGGCCGCGGTATCTACGCGATCGGAGGCGATGCGGAATCCGCGCGCCGGGCCGGTTTCAACATCAAGCGCATTCAGTACTTCATCTACATGTACGTGGGGCTTCTTGCCGGGATCATGGGCATCCTGCACATCTCGCTCATCAGGTATGGCAATCCCAACTACATAGTGGACACCGAGTTGCTGCGGGTTATTGCGGCAGTTGTTCTGGGTGGCGCCGTCATAACCGGTGGCAAGGGAACGCTTGTCGGCACGATACTCGGCGTCACGATGATTACCATCCTTGAGAAGAATCTCGTTCTTATCGGACTGTCATCCTACTGGCAGCAGTTCTTTGTCGGTCTCATCATTGTTGTCGGTGTGGCGTTGACGCACATCCAGGCAACCCTCCGCAGCCACCACAAAGTGGTAGTCATCAAGAGTCAGTAGGGAGGGGCGGGTGACTCAGAAGCAGGCAAACAACGTAACGCTTGTCATCGTCTTCCTGGCGGTGACCGCCGTCATGTCCATCTTCCTCCCTGACAAGTTCCTGACGGTCATCAACTTCCAGTCGATCGTGAGCCAGTTCCCCGAGTACGGCCTCATGGCCCTCGGCATCATGCTCGCAATGACCACCGGCGGGATTGATCTCTCACTGGTCTCCATCACGAGCATCAGCGGCGTGACCGCAGCGACGGTCCTCGTGCAGTACGCCAATTGGGGGCTTCCCCCGACAGTTGTCATCATACTGGCCATTGTGGCAGCCCTGGCGGTGGCTGCTGCCTGCGGAATCCTCAATGGGCTCCTCATTACCTTCGCGAACGTACCGGCCATTATTGCCACCCTCGGCACGAACGGATTGTTCCTCGGGATTGCGATTGTCGTGACCAAGGGAAGCGGCATCAGCGGCTTCCCGGAGGAGTTTCTCGTCATCGGGAACGGCAGGTTGCTGGGCATACCGGTCCCGTTCCTCATTTTCATCGGCGTGGCGGTTCTTGTGGGGCTGCTGATGAATCGGTCGCGGCTCGGGTTCGAGATGCGCATGCTGGGCGCAAGCCCGACGGTATCCCAGTTCTCTTCGGTGAATAATCGCGCCGTACTCATCAAGACCCACATCCTTACCGCATTGATGGCGGGGATTGCCTCCATCATCATCATATCCCGGGTGAACTCCATGCGGCCCGGTTACGGGTCCGCCTACCTGTTGATCACTGTCCTTATCGTGGTCCTCGGCGGGACCGACCCTGCCGGCGGATTCAGCACGACGCTCGGCACGGTGCTGGCAATCGTCACCTTGCAGGTGCTCACCAGCGGCCTGAACATCCTGGCGTTCACCCCGTTCTTCCGGAAATTCATCTGGGGGCTCTTATTGCTCGGGGTGATGGTGATTCACTACTACCGGCGGCGGTATTACGAGAAGCGGGTGACCCAGGCCGCACGAAACGCGCCGCCGACACCCGAAGGGCAGACGTAACCGAGGCGGCAGACCAGGCGATGCCTACTGGAGGCAGAACTGTCCGTCCACGATGACCGGCTTTCCGTCCACGAATACTGTTCCGCCCGTGCGCAGATCCAGAACAATATCCCAATGGAGCGCAGAGTCATTCGCTCCGCCGCATTCCTTGTAGGATCTCCCGAGCGCGAGGTGGATGGTGCCGGCGATCTTCTCGTCCCAGAAAATGTCATTGGAGAAGCTGGTGAGTTGTGTGTTGGTACCGATGCCGAACTCGCCCACCCGTCGGGCGCCGTCGTCCATGGATATGATGTCTTCCAGAAACGTTTGATTGGATGAAGCGGTCGCCTGTATCACGCGGCCGGCGCTGAATTCCAACCGAATGTTCTCAATCAGCGTCCCGGCGAACACGCCGGGATGCGGAAACGAGATTACGCCCTCCATGGAATCCTCGACCGGCGCCGTGAAGATCTCTCCACCCGGCATGTTGATGTGCCCATCGTCAACCACGTAGGTTCGTCCGGAGGTTGAGAAACGCAGATCGGTGTCGGGGGGCGAGACGATCCGTACCTCAGCCGTGCCGACGAGCCTCTCCCGCAGGGCCTGGAGGCGCCGACCTTCGGCCTCCCAGTCAATGCACGTGGCGTTGAAAAAGAGATCCATGACCTCATCGGTAGGGAGCCTCGCCTGTTGTGCAAAGAGTGGTGACGGCACCCGGCAGATAACCCACCGCGTATCTGAGGTACGGCGGGCGCTGACCTTGCCCTGAGATTTGCGGTGGGCGGCAATCACCGAGGCATCAATCGACTCAAACTCATGCAGATTGGCTGTGCCGCGGAGATCAATGCATACGTCCGCCCACTCCATGGCCTGGATGTACAGTTCGGGAACCCACTCAATCTGCCCGGCGTTGCCGTGAATCATGAGATCGCGTTCAAAGAGGCTCGAAGTGTAGAGCACCTGAGGGAATGCCCCGGCACTGACGCACTCGCGGTACACTGCACGTGCGAGCGGCTCGGCGCCTGTCTCCCTCATGATGATGGCGACCCGGTCACCCGTTGATGTCGCGGTCGAGTGCCCGACGAGAACTCGTGCAACGGAATCCCAACCTTCGCTTGAATACGGGCTCATGGCAATTTCCTTTCCGGCTGATCCGCCAGCCGGTGGATGATCTCACGCGTGCCGGTGTAGAGCGCGAGATAGTCGGGGTAGATCGAGTCGTAGAGCCGGTGTTCGTCGGCCCCGGGTCGAAACACGGTGCCTTCCGGGACCCACTTCTTTGCGTGAACCAGATCCGGAAGGATGCCGGCCCCAACCGCGGCGAGGATTGCATCGCCGAAGCTTGCCCCCGCGGTGTGGCGTACTGTGATCTCCCTGCCGAGCACGTCACTGAAGATCTGCATCCAGACCGGGTTCTTCGTCCCGCCTCCGATTGCCGTGAGGGCAGCCGTCGGCACGTCGGATTCCGCGAGGGCCTCAAGATTGTGACGGACTCCGTAGGCCACCGATTCCAGGAGGGCCCGGTAGATGTGGGCGCGCGTGTGACTCAAAGTAAGTCCGGCGATCACCCCACGAGCACGCGGGTCACTGATCGGGGTGCGTTCGCCGCTGAAGTAGGGGAGGGCGAGGAGACCCTCCGCACCCGGCGGAATGCGAGCAGCATCTTCCATGAGGCGCTGGTAATCGGCGGCCTGCGCTGCGCCCGCGCCGCCTCCCAACTGGTCACGGAACCACCGGGTCACGCTGCCCGCCGTGGCCATACCGGCCGCGACGGCACAGGGGCCGGGCGTTAGCGCCGGGGCGGACCAGAAGAGCCCGTCGGACGGCAGTTCCGATGTCCAGGTGATGATGAAGACCGAGCTTCCGATCATGAGCATGGTGTCACCCGGCCGTGTCACGCCGGCTCCGACCGCTTCGGTGGCCGCATCAGCCGTTCCGGCGACAACCGGGGTTCCAATCGCGAGACCTGTGGCCCCGGACGCCTCGGAGTGCACCGTGCCGATCACTTCGGTAGCCCAGGCAGGCTTCGGCAGCCGCTTATCCGGGCAGATGCGTTTCACTGCTCGCTTGTTCCAGTCCTGCCCTGGCAGGTCATAGAGCGGCGAGTAGAAGGCTGCCGTATAGTGATCAATGGAGCACGCGCCGGTGAGGCGGTAGGCGAGGTAGGTGCTTGCGGTCATGAAGGCGTGGGTCTTTTCCCACACGTCCGGTTCGTGATTTCGGAGCCAGAGGATCTTTGGGCCGGCGGACTGGCTGTCAAGATCGGTTCCCGCATGCTCGCGGATCCAGTCGATCCCAAGGTCGTTGTTCAGCGTGTCAATCTCGGCGGTGGCCCGCGTGTCCACTCCGTAGAGGATTGCGTTGCGCAACGGCCGGCCGCCGCGATCCACCGGGAGAACGCATGGGGCGATGCCGCTCACGCCGACGGCGACAATGTCGCCTGCCACGACGGACTCATGCGACGCGGCTGAGAGGATGGTCCGACAGATCGTGGTGAAATCTCCCCACCAGGTGTGCTCGGCATCGTGCTCGGCGTACCCGGTTTGCGGGATGATCAGGTCATGCTCAACCGAAGCTTCAGCAGCGAGTTCCCCCTCCGACGAGAGCAGCACGCCTTTGGAGCTATAGGTCCCGATGTCCACTCCGAGCAGGTACTTCATGAGCGTAGTGTCGATCTTATACCACTGCACGCGGGACCGGTCAAACCGGTGTGTGGTATACTGCCGCCGAAATCCCACACTGCGTCGAGAGAGGTGGACCAATGGCCGAGTTTGTACTGGGAATTGATGCCGGAACAGAGAGCATTCGGGCAGGTGTGTACGACCGCACCGGCCGCTGTCTGGGTTTCGGCACCGCCGAGAATGTCAACCACCACCGGCATCCCGGATGGGGAGAACAGCGGATCGAGGAGTGGGAGATTTCGCTCACCAAGGCGATCAGAGGTGCGGTTGTTGCGAGCGGCGTGGACGCGAAACAGATTGGTGGGATCGGTGTTGACGGGACGAGCTGCACGGTGATCTTCATGGATGAACAGGGACGCCCGCTTCGCGATGCGGTGATGTGGATGGACATCAGAGCCTCCAGGGAGGCGGCCGAGATTGCCGCGAGTGGAGATCCGGCGTTGAGGTACACCGGCTTCGGCAATGTCTCGGCCGAGTGGTTCCCCTGCAAGGTGCTCTGGATGAAGCGCCACGAGCCTGATGTATACAAGAAAGCGAAAACCATATTTGAGCACACGGACTGGCTGGTCTATCGCCTGAGTGGAGGCGAGATCACTTCCAACATAAACACGACGACCATCCGATGGTTCTACGACGACCGCAAGGGAGGCATTCCAACCTCTCTCTACGACGGAGTCGGGTTGGGGGATATCTACGAGAAGCTTCCTGAGCGCGTGGTGAAGATTGGTGAGGTAGCGGCCACTCTGGGCCCGCAAATGGCTGCGGAGACCGGCTTGTCCGAGGGGATCCCGATCGCGGGAGGGGGTGCCGATGCTTACATGGGCGTTGTGGGCATCAATGCCCTCGAGCCCGGCAGACTCGCCCTGATCACCGGCTCCTCGCATCTGCAAGTCGGCATTTCCGATACTGAAGTGCACGCGGCGGGGCTATTCGGCAGCTTTCCGGACGCGATTCTTCCGGGCCTGCAAGTAGTGGAAGCCGGCCAGGTTTCCACCGGCTCGGTCCTGAAGTGGTTCGTGTCCAACTTCCTGAACGACGAGATCACCTCGGAGGCCGCGCGAAGAAATGGATCGATCTATGACGTCTTGAACGAGTTGTCTGCCGAGTTACCCCCCGGGTCGGACGGGCTTCTCGTACTGGAACACTGGCAGGGCAACCGAACGCCCTGGGTTGATCCCAACAGTCGTGGGGTGATTCGGGGCCTGACGCTAAAGCACGGCCCCGCACACATCTTCCGGGCGATCATGGAAGGCGTGGCCTATGGGACGAAGGTGATCATTGACAGGATGGAAGCGGAGAAGTTCAACATTAACGAAATTATTGCCTGTGGCGGCGCCACGCAGAGCGATCTCTGGATGCAGATCACCGCCGATGTCACCGGCAGACCCATCACGATCCCGAAGGACCAGCAGGCAGTATCACTGGGTAGCGCCATGGCTGCCACGGTACCAGCCGGCATCTATCCGAGCGTTGCCGAGGCGGCCGCAGGAATGAGCGAGACCGAGAAACAGATCGATCCCAATCCGGACGCTCACCGAGCATATGGCGAATACGTGCGTCAGTATGCCGCGACCTATGCCGCCCTGAAGGATGAGTCCGCGCGACTCGTTCGCCACGCCGCCGAGCAGGAGGAGCGTGGCGGCGGTGCGCCTTAGCACCCCTGGGCGGAGTCGGCCAATTTCGCCACCGTCTGCCCGACGACGGCGATTTCACTCTCACGAACGAGAATCTCACACAGAACACCGGCATCAATTGCCTCAACCTCCATGGTCATCTTGTCCGTCTCAACCTCAAAGAGGATTTCCCTCTTTGCCACCGTGTCCCCCGGCTTCTTGTGCCAGCTGGTGATGGTTGCCTCTTCCATGGTCTCGGTAAGTTGCGGAAGTACAACGGGAGTCGTCATTTCACGTACCTCTTTTCTGATCTCTGCGAAGGAATCGCACGGTCATTCTCCGCAGAGGGTTTTGGCGGCGTCCACGATTTCGTCGACACTCGGAATGGAGAGTTTCTCCAGATGGGTTGCCGGCACCGGAACGTCCTTCGCGGCGATCCGCACCACCGGCGCCGTGAGGTCGGTCCAGTTGCTCTCGGTGATGCGCGCCGCAATTTCGGCACTCATTCCGGCCGTCTTGTGCGCCTCGGTGACCACGATCGCGCGTTTGGTCTTTCCGACCGACGCTGAGACGGCATCCATGTCCATCGGGCTCAGCGTGCGCAGATCAATTACCTCGGCCGAGATGCCCTCGGCTTCCAGTGCCCCTGCCGCCTCTTCCGCAATGAGCACCATGCGCGAGTAGGTCACGATTGTCACATCCGAACCGGACCGGGAGATGCGGGCTTTCCCAAGCGGGATCGTGCAGGTCTCCTCGGGCACCGCTCCCTTTCTGGCGTAGAGTGCCTTGTGCTCAATGAAGACTACCGGGTCATCGCTTCGGATGGCGCTCTTGAGGAGCCCCTTGGCGTCCGCCGGTGTGGCGGGCATCACCACCCGCAACCCGGGCGTGTGTACGCAGTAGGCCTCCAGGCTCTGGGAATGCTGAGCTCCGGCTGATCTCCCTGTGCCGCCCTGGGTTCGAAGCACCATCGGGATCTTGAGTTGTCCGCCGGTCATGTACCGGAGCTTGGGCATCTGGGTGGCTATCTGATCCATGGCCAGGGGAACAAAATCGACATACATCAGTTCAACAATCGGTCGCAGGCCGGTGATCGCGGCGCCGATGCCCAGCCCGACGGTGGAAGCCTCGCTGATCGGCGCATCCACCAATCGACGTGCCCCAAACTCCTTGATCAGCCCCCGGGTGACCGCGTACGCGCCTCCGTATCGGCCGACCTCCTCGCCGATGACGAAGACGTTTTCGTCCTGCTCCATTTCCTCGTATATGGCTTCGCGCAGCGCCTCGCGATATGCAATCTCTCTCACCTAGAGCTCCTCTGCAAAGACGTCGGTGTACAGTTCTTCGGGAGCCGGGTCGGCCTGGGTCACGGCCACGGCCGCGGCTTCCTCCATCTCGGTGACGGCTTCCGCACCAATCCGTTCTGATCTTTCCGCGGTGATCACGCCTTCTGTCACAAGACGATCGCGGAAGAGTGCAATCGGATCCCGGGCCTTCCACTTCGCTTCCTCTTCTTTGGTCCTGTACGGGCTCGGGTCCTTGCGGCCGTGCCCGTAGAATCGATAGGCGTTCGCCACGAGAAGTGAGGGCCCGTTGCCCTCGCGGGAATAGCGAAGGAGCGCGTCCGCCGCGCCATACACCGCCTCAACATCCATGCCGTCCACCTCGGCGCCCTTGACCCCGAAAGTCTCGGCTCGCTCGGCAAACGCCAGCGATGCCGACGCCTGGTCCACCCTGGTTCCCATGCCGTACTGATTGTTGACCACCGCAAAGACCACCGGCAGTTTCCAGAGCGCAGCCATGTTCATGGATTCGTAGAGCACTCCTTGATTGATGGCGCCGTCGCCGAAAAAGGCCACGCTCACCCCGGGCACGTCGCGGTACTTCAGTGAAAAACCGCCGCCGAGCGAGATGGGGATATTGGCGCCGACGATGGCGTTGGCCCCCATGTGGCCAAGCTGGATATCTGCAATGTGCATGGACCCGCCCTTGCCCTTGCAGTACCCCACCGACTTGCCGAACACCTCGGCGAACATCCGCATTGGGTCGGCGCCGCGCGCCAGGAACACCCCGTGTCCGCGGTGGTGGGTTGTGAAGACATCTTCCGGCGCCATAGCCTTCACAATCCCTGCGGCAACGGCCTCCTCACCCACCGAGAGGTGGAGCATTGAGCCGGCCGTATGGCCTCGCAGGTACGACTCGCCCACCATGTCCTCAAACTCACGGATTCTGATCATGGTTCGCAGGAGTTCAACGCGTTCAGGCTCCGAAAGCCCGGCACTCTGAGTTGCATCCTTCTGTGTCACTGGAGAGACTCCTTCCTTCGGCGGCTGCGCACGGCGCGGAAGACCTCGCGGCTATGCGAGTTTCTTCACGCTGGACCGAACAATCAACTGACCGCCCACCTGAATCTTTGTGGGGGGGGCGTCAGCTCCGTTCCCGATCCTTCGGGAGAGGAGTTGCACCGCCAGTTCTCCCATGACTCTTTTCTGTACGCGGATCGTTGTGAGTGGCGGCACCATCACGGCCGAAGCGGGAAGGTCATCAAAGGCGACGATGGAGATGTCGTTCGGGATCTGCAGATTATGCTCGCGGATCGCGCGAATGGCGCCATAGGCGATGATGTCATTGGTACAGAAGAGGGCGGTCGGGAGTTTTGATCGATTCAGAATCTGTTCGTGCATATCACGATAGGCGCCATCCAGGGTGGAATCAACGGTAAACACGTGCCGATCTTTGATGTCAAGATCCAGTGCCTGGACGGCCTCCCAGAAGCCGGTATCACGGAGCTGAAAGTTGTGCGTGTCAACCGCGCTGCGGACAAACCCGATTTCCCGGTGACCGTGGTCCACGAGGTGCTCGATAATCGTGTAGACCGAATCCTTGTTGTTCATGTCCACAAAGTCAAAGGGCAGGAAGTCATGGTAGGTGTCCAGGAATACAACAGGGATCTTCAGTCTGCCGAGTGTGTTGATGTCGTCTATGGACAGCTCAGTTCCCAGGACCACCGCGCCCTTGATTCCACTGTCCAGGATGGAACCGGCGATATTGGCGGCGGTATCGCCCCGGAACGAGCTGATTTCCAGCTTGTGGCCGTGCGTCTTCGCCGCCTGAGTCAGCCCGTCAATGTAGTCTGCTATGAATACATTGTGATCCCGGTTCACCGTGTGTCCGTGCATTGCGATCTGAAGGAAGCGCACCGTCCCGGCTGAGGTGTTCAGGGCAATCCTCTGGGTGGCGCCGTAATTCATTTCACGGGCAATCTGGAGCACTCGCTCGCGAGTGGAGTTCTTCACGCCCGGCTTCTGATTGAGAACGAGCGAAACGGTCGCTTCCGAGACGTTCGCACGCTTGGCAATGTCTTTGATTCGTGCTGCCACTGGTAGATTACCCGAGTTTCAGGCTACCTCGCATACGCGCTCTCTGTCAACCGAGATTTAAATGGTTTTAGAACACCTTTAGGGTCGAGATTCGGCTGACGGCCTCCACGAGGGTTCGTTCATGCGGCGCCGCGCCACCGATCTCGCCCCGCCGACCGGGAATTTTCCGATGTTCAGGGTCCATTGCGAGGCTTCGCCTTGACAGGCGATTCCTACATGGTAAACTGTTACAGGTACCGGTCTAAAGATATTTAGAGTCAAAGAGACCATTCTGACCGCTCTGAAACGCCAGAGGAGGCACGGTGTGAAGAAGTTCATCAACGACCCCAGGAACTTTGTCAACGATATGCTCGAGGGAATTCTCTTTGCTCATCCGGGACAGCTGACCTACGTGAATGACGACAGGCACTGCATTGTCAAAGCGGGCCCGAAGAAGGAAGGCAAGGTGGGTATTGCCACCGGCGGAGGGTCCGGACACCTGCCGCTCTTCCTGGGCTACGTGGGTGAAGGTCTGCTGGATGGCTGCGCGGTTGGAGATGTTTTTCAGTCCCCGAGTTCGGAGCAGATGTTCGAGGTAACCAAGGCAATTGATGCCGGCGCCGGCGTCCTCTACATCTACGGAAACTACGGCGGTGACATCATGAACTTCGATATGGCTGCCGAAATGGCGTCGATGGAAGATATTCGCGTAGAGCAGGTTGTTGCCGGCGAAGATGTTGCATCCGCGCCAAAGGGTGAGGAGGGGAAGCGCCGGGGGGTCGCCGGCATCTTCTATGTCTACAAGTGCACCGGGGCCAAGGCAGACGAACTCGCATCGCTCGACGAAGTGAAGCGGGTAGCGGACAAGGCGGCAGCCAACGTTCGGACCATGGGCGTGGCGCTCTCTCCAAACATCATTCCTGAGATTGGGAGGCCGCAGTTCTCGCTCGGTGAGAATGAGATGGAGATTGGCATGGGTATCCACGGAGAGCCGGGCATCCGGCGCGGAGAGCTCCGGAACGCCGACGACATCGTGAAAGAGATGCTCCCGCCGATTCTTGACGATCTCCCGTTCGAGAACACCGATGAGGTTTCAATCCTGATGAACGGTCTCGGTGCAACCCCGTTGGAGGAGCTCTACGTTCTTTACCGGAGCGTGCACAAGATGGTTACCGACCGGGGCATCACGGTGTTCAATGTCTATCTTGGTGAGTTTGCGACGTCACTGGAGATGGCGGGGGCGTCAATATCGGTGTTCCGCCTGGATAGTGAGCTGAAGGCCCTGCTGAGCAAATCCGCGCGCTCACCTTTCTTTGAACAGCTCACAATCGGGTAACCTGTCGATCATGGATACTCTGCGCAAGGATGACATCGTCATCATGATTCGAGCTGTCCGTTCCACGATGGAGGAGCAGCGAGATCATCTCCTGGAGCTTGATGCCGCGATGGGCGACGGCGATCTGGGTCTCACGATGGTGAAAGCCTTTGTGGCCGCCGATGAGTTTGCCGCCTCAAGCGATCTCACGGATCTCGGGAAGCTGCTCATGCAGATCGGGATGACCATGGCCAGGGTGGCGCCCTCCACCATGGGAACGCTCGTCGCCACCGGCTTCATGCGTGGAGGCAAGGCACTTGCCGGCAAGGAGTCCATTGACGGGGCTGATCTTGCCGCGTTTCTCCGTGCCTTCGCCGACGGTATCAAGGAGCGGGGGAAGACGGAGGTAGGGAACAAGACGATCCTGGACGTGATGCATCCGGCCGCGACCGCCGCCGAACAAGCCGCGGCAGGCCTCGCTTCACCCGCCGGTGTCCTCGGCGCAGCCTCAGGGGCAGCCCAGGTGGGTTGGGAAGAAGCAAAGGGCATGCAGGCACAACACGGCCGACAGGCCTACTATCGTGAGCAGTCCATCGGGAAGGCCGATCCGGGAGCCACCGCAGGCCTGTTCATTATTCAAGCAATGCTTCGCGCCGTTCAGAGCGGGGAATGAGCTTGCGAACAAGGGGAGAGCCGTGACAACGCAGACGCTGCAGATTCAGGAACTGACCTCCGAGAACGCGAACCCTTACGGAACGCTGATCAGCAAGACCGTCAAGGAACCCGCGTACGAGTGCGAGGAGTTCGACTTCTGGAACGAACTCGCCATAGAGGAGACCTCCGGGGTGATCTCCGTGGGCATGGTGGAGGCCCGGCCGCAGAAACTCACTGCCACCACCTTCGAGCGCCACACCCGCACCGGGGAACTCCTCGCGCCGCTGGACGGGGACGTGATCCTGGTGCTCGGCCGGCCCACCGACGGATCGACACCGGATGTGAATCAGGTTGAGGCATTTCGATTGCGGTCCGGCGCGGCCATACTGTTGAAGCGAGGCGCCTGGCACTACGCCCCAATGGTGTCCGACAAACCGGTTCGAGTGCTGGTGGTGTTTCGCAAGGGCACACCGGATGACGATCTGGAAATGCACAAAATTGACGAGGAGATCGGAATGCGATTTGAGGTGGTCCAATGAGTTGGCTAAGAGAGTTGTTTCACACTGACAAGCCCATCATCGCGATGTGTCACCTTCACGCCATGCCGGGCGATCCGCACTACGACCCGACGAAAGGGGTTCAGTGGGTGGTCGACCGTGGACGCGAGGATCTCCTCGCCCTGCAGGAAGGCGGCGTGGACGCGGTCATGTTCTCAAACGAGTACAGTCTGCCCTACGTGACCGACGTGGAGACGAGTGTTGTCGCCACCATGGCGCGGATCATCGGTGAGCTCAAGTCCGAAATCACGGTGCCTTACGGCGTGAATGTCCTCTGGGACCCGGTTGCATCAATCGATCTCGCCGCCGCCACCGGCGCCCGGTTTGTTCGCGAGATCTTCACGGGCGTCTACGCCAGCGACTTCGGCCTGTGGAACACCAACTGCGGCGAGGTGATCAGGCACCGGCAGCGACTCCACGCCGACGACGTTCGCCTCCTCTTCAACATCGTGCCCGAGGCAGCAGCCTATCTCGGCAACCGAACCCCCGCTGAGATCGCGCGATCCACCGTATTCAATGCCCAGCCTGACGCTCTCTGTGTGTCAGGCATGACCGCCGGCGTCGAGACTTCGGTGT
>JAHOYX010000215.1 GCA_019038705.1 Spirochaetales bacterium | reverse complement strand
CCGCTACACAGTCATGAGGGCGACCCCGGCCAGGGCAAGGAGAAGACCCGCTATTCGCAAGCGCGACAGCTTCTGTCGATCAAGAATACTCGCGAGAATTACCGTGGGCGCCGGGTAGAGAGAGCTCACGACACCGCTGATGGCGAGCAGTCCGATGCGACTTGCGATGAGGAACAGGATATTGGCGCCCATGTCCAGTACTCCGGCGACAATCGCCGGTACCCTGCTCGGACGATTCACGCGAAGCTGTCCTCGGCTGAACAGACTGACGGCAAATGCCAATGCGATAGACACAACTTTGGAGCTTGCAAGCGGCCAGAAGCCCGAGTCGGCCGAAGTTTGCGATATGAATACGAAGAAACCGCCAAAACCCAGCCCGGCAAGCACCCCGAAGAGGAGGGCCCGTTCGGCGCCTTCGCCGCCGCGGCGCTCCGCAGTGAGCAGCAGAACGGCAGGTATGGCGACACCTATGCCAATCCAGCCGAGGAGCCCCGGCTGTTCTCCCATCAATGCGCCCGCAACCACCGGCGCCGCAGCGCCAACGAGCGCTGCTGTGGGCGAGGCAATCGCCGTCACCGTCGTGGCAAGCGCGCGATAGAGAAGCGCCAATCCCACGACGCCGGACACCCCGGCGGCCGCCCCCCACAGCATGTCTGAGAGCCGTATCGCGGTGTCAGGCACAAACGGCGCCACAACGAGAATGCCGATGAGGCCTGCCAACTGGGAGAGAATCAGCACTGCGAAAACCGGACTCTGCCTGGTCGCTCGACCACCGGTATAGTCGGCTGCGCCGTAACAGAGCGCGGAGAGAGCTGCAAAGAAGACAGACGTCATCGGGCCGTTCCCGGGCGGTTATTCCTGACGCCGTTCGGGGTGGACGATCTTCTCAATGGTCGCGGCTATGTGCTTGGCAGCCTTCTCGGCGTCCAGCTTGGGCACCCGTGCGTCCTGCCATATAGTTTTTGCAAAGAACGCCTCGATTGCCGACATGAGATCTTCCGTCTTGTAGATCATGTAGGCGAAGTTCTCCCCGACCGGATGAAGAATCGTGAAGCTTCCATAGGTGATCACCGGCTCTTTGCCTACGATGATCCGGTCCTGCCGCTTGGAAACAAAGGTATCCACTTCGCTGAAACGATACGGAATTGAATGACCGCTGTCGCGCATCGCCGGCTCAATGTGCTTCTTGTTATAGCTTGCCGGTTCAACCACGACAAACTGCCTGTACCCGTCCGCCTGGAAGACAAGACCGTCATCGTTGCGGTAGAGATCCTTAACATTGGCGTACGATGTGACTTCGTACTTGGTGTAGGTTGTGCTCGTATCGAACATGGAAGTAACAATGAGGCCGCCATCGGTGGGCAACTCGCTGGCCTGGTACGCCTCGAACAGTTCCTTGATCCGTATCATAGTCCTCTCCTCTGCCGACAATGGCTCAGTATAGGTTCAAGGCGCGAATGCGTCAAACCGATTGGCCGTGCCGGCGCCGGAAACAGCCATTTGGCGAGACCAGAGAAGCAGGGCCGCTTGTTTCGCGGCCACCGCCCGTGTAGAATCTGCCACCAATGGCACCAAGGCCCGGGGGTCCGGCAGCAGTTGATCCAGAGAAGGCGCTGAAGCTCTTCGGTCTCGCGCCAAGCGCAACACTTCGCGATCTCAATACGTCGTATCGGTGCCTCGTTCGCAAATATCATCCCGACTACAACCCGGATCGCAAGTCCTGGGCCCATGAAGCCATGGTGAAGATCAACTCAGCCTACGACGCGGCGATGGATCACCTTGCGTCGCTCCGATATGAAGAGATCGAAGAGCGATTGGATGAGGAAATCAAGGCTCATGATCGATTCACCGAACTCTTCGCGGCGATCGCAAACTCGGTACTTGAAGGTGTCTTCATTTACTACCAGTACGGCCTGGAGAACCCGTTCATTCGCGAGCAAGGGGTGCCACGCTTTCGTTACAGGCTTGCCCTCAGGAAGGTTGCTGCGGGAATCAGCCAGCTGGAGCGGCTGCAGCCGCCCAACGCGGTAGATACGGAGACGCTTGAGGTGTTCAGCTCTTTTTCAATCGCCTTCCTGCAGTGCATGCGAATGGATCGAATCCAGGATCCCTCGGACAGTCGCAGCGAGAAAGCAGCGTACCGGCACTACCGGACTGGAAGCGAACTCCTGGATGATGCAATTCGCAAACTTCTCTTCCGTGCTGAGCTGTCGGGGCCTCGCACCCGTGCCGCGCCGCATGGATTTCCGGTCTGCCATGCCGAATTCATGAAGGTGCTCATCGAACACGGTGACAGTTCCTGGGTCACTGACGCGGCGATCAAGTCGTACCTTCTGGATACTGTGGGAAAGCTCGAAGGAATCGGACCGCGCGTGCCAACGCTTGGAATCGGACAATGAACGGCTCTGCTGACGAAGGTACGCACGCCGGCCGGCGGTCATCTGCACGAGCGCAACTCACCGAAGGCAACGTTCCCCGCATGCTGATCCGGCTCACAATACCGATGATCTTCGGCGTGCTGAGCATGGTACTCTACAACCTGGTCGACACCCTGTTTGTCGGTCGGCTCGGGACGGATCAGCTGGCTGCGCTCTCCTTCACCTTCCCCGTTGTGCTTGTGATCAGCAGCCTTGCATTGGGAATCGGGATCGGAGCCTCGGCGGCCGTCTCGCGCGCGATCGGTGCGGGTGATCACGACCGTGTCCGGCGCCTGGCAACTGACAGTCTTGTCCTCGCGCTTCTCATTGTAGGAGCCTTCGCTACGGCCGGCGTTTTGACGATTGACCCACTCTTTCGTTTGCTCGGCGCCAACGAGAGGGTTCTGCCGTACATACGTGAATACATGACCATCTGGTATCCCGGCATGGTGTTCGTGGTCTTCCCCATGGTCGGAAACCACGCGATTCGTGCGACCGGTGACACACGGACTCCGGGAATCGTCATGATGATAGGCGCACTGGCCAATGCAGTGCTGGATCCACTCCTGATTTTCGGAATAGGCCCCTTTCCCGCCCTTGGGATCAGGGGCGCAGCAGCCGCCACGCTTCTCGGCAGATCGATCACATTCGTCGTCGCGATCTACGTACTCGCAGTCCGTGAAGGTCTCCTTGATTTCCGACGCCCAAAGATCACGGCGGTCCTCAGTTCATGGAAAGAAGTCCTCTACGTGGGCATTCCTGCCGCGGCAACTCGGATGATCGTGCCAATCGGAGCCGGAATCGTGACTCGTATTCTTTCCGAGTATGGACCGGAGGCGGTTGCGGGGTACGGCGTTGCGACTCGGGTCGAGTTCTTTGGGCTGGCTATCATCAGGGCACTCGCGGCAGTCATGGCTCCATTCATCGGGCAGAACCTTGGCGCCGGAAAGATCGGCCGCATCCGTGAAGGATATCGGACCGCGCAACGGATGAGCGTCATCGTCGGCGGTTCGTTCTTTGTTCTCCTGTTCTTCCTTGCCGGGCCGATTGCGAGGCTGTTCACCGAAGCACCGGACGTCGTGAGAACAACGATACGCTACCTCAGAATTGTCCCGGTTGCCTATGCTCTCCAGGGAATCTACATGATCTCGGCGCCCGGTCTCAACGTCCTGCACAAACCGTTGATCGCGGCTGGCCTCGGCGCAATGGAGATGATTGCTCTCATCGCCCCGCTCGCTCTCCTCGGATCCTGGCTGTTCGGAGTAACCGGCATATTTGCCGGAATCGCCGTAAGCTACGCGATTACCGGCCTGTTGTCCCGGACTGCATTCCACCGAACCCTGGCGTCCATCGGCGGCGCCTGAATTTCGTGACCGGATACAAAAAAACCGGCCCTTTACGGGCCGGCATTTCAATTCTGTACAGTGCGCGCGTACGGCGCTGCGCGGACTAAGCTTTGGCCGCTGCCTTTGCCTCCTCGGCGACATTCATCTTTGCGACCGCGTGCTTCGCGATGGGAATGCCGTATGGCGAGCAACTGGTGTAGTTCAACCCGACGCTGCGAACGTATTCAATGTTTTCCGGCTCAGCACCGTGCTCACCACAGAGCCCCATCTTGAGGTCAGGCCTGGTCATCCGGCCGCGCTCCGCGGCGATGGCGATGAGTTCCTTGACCTGGGGCCCCAGCACCTTGAATGGATTGGCCTCCAGGAGGTCAAACTCGTTGTAGTCACTGAAGAAGTTGTTGAAGTCGTCGCGGGACAGACCGTTGGTCGTCTGCGTGAGATCGTTGGTCCCAAAGCTGAAGAACTCCGCGTACTGCGCAATGTTGTCCGCACTCAGTGCCGCCGCCGGTAATTCGATCATGGTGCCGACCTTGTAGTCTACAGCAGTACCTTTGAACTTCTTTTTGACCGATTCCTCAATCTCCCTGATCCCGACAATGGCCTTGCCCTCAATGCGCTTGCCGTTCCGGATGGTCCTCATCTCATTGGCGCTCATGATGAGCGGGATCATGATTTCCGGCTTGGGATTCAGGCCCTCGCTCTTCAGCTTGTAGGCGGCCTCAAAGATCGCTTCCACCTGCATGTTGTAAATCTCGGGGTAGCTAATGGCAATACGAATGCCGCGGTGCCCAAGCATGGGATTGAATTCCTGCAGCAGATCACATCTACTGCGCACCTCAGCCTCCGGGACTTTCGGGTACACCTTGCGGAAGTACTTGATGAACTCTTCCATGCTCTCCCGCGTGTGCGGAAGGAACTCATGCAACGGTGCATCGAGGAGCCGAATGGTCACCGGGAATCCGTCCATGATCTTCAGTAGCTCGTAGAAGTCCTTCACCTGGTACTTCTTGAGCTCGGCAAGCGCCTTCTCTCTGTCCGGCCGATTTCCGGCAATGATCATGGTCCGGAACTTCAAAATCCGATCTGCGGCAAAGAACATGTGCTCGGTGCGGACCAGTCCAATCCCGTGTGCATTGAACTTCCTGGCCAGCTTGGCGTCCTTTGGCTGGTCGCCATTGCAGTGCACGTCAAAGTCAGGCGTGATGTGCTTCTCACAGATGTCAAGGAATTCAAGAAGGCCGCTTCCCTCCGGGCTCGGCTTTGTGAGATCGCCCTTGCCGAAGTAGATAACCGGTTCCTCATAGTAGGGCACATTCACGGTGATATAGTCGCCCTGCTTGACAACCCGTTCCCCAATCTTCATCTGCTTGTTGCCCCACCGGATATCCGGCCGGACCAGAGCAACCTTTCCCAGACTCCGCGCCACAACAGGAGCGTGGCTCGCATAGCCGCCCTCACTCGCCAGAACGCCGGTTGCCACTTCAATGGCCTTGACGTCTTCGGCCAGCGTCGACTCCATGGCAAGTATGAAATTGGCGTCCTCGTCCTTCTGGATGGCCGTCCTGTACGCCTTGATCAGCTCGTCGGTATTGAAGTAGACACGGCCGATCGCCGCACCGACGGAGCCGGCAATGCCGCCCGCCACCGATGCAACCTCTTTGACGCTTCCGGCGTCGAGCGCCGGATGAAGAATCTCGCTCAGACGTCCCGGTTTCACGGTCTCAATGATGTACTTGTCGTCAATTGCCTTCTTCTTGTGAAGATCCAGCAACGTCTTGAGCTCGGCCTGGGCGCTCTTGTTGACCACTTCCATCTGGTCAATGACCCAGAGCTGTCCCTGCTCAATCGTGAACCGAACACGCCGGAGGTCCTTGAAATGGGTTTCCAGATCCGCGCCGATCTTGTCGAGCTGGGCCTTGACCGGCTTCGCGATCTTGTCAATCGACTTGCCCTTGCTCTTCGTGTCGTCGAAAGCACCAACGAAAAACTCTCCGGAGATGCCGGACTTGCCGTCAATGATGTCCCGGGTATGGAAGGAACCGAACAAGCTGTCCTTTCCGAAATTTCCAAACACCATTGTCTGGATCAGAATGGCGGAGTCGGCGGAGCTCTGGTTCTTCTGAAAGAGCTTGTGGTAGAGCTTCAATACATAACGAAGTTGCTCGTAACAGTCGCTGAAGACCTCACCCGGCATCAGCTTCCCGTGCTTCGCAATGGCGGCTTCAACCTTTGCCTTGTTCGACTTGGCAACCGCCGCCGCCGCAAAGTCCTTCTGCATCGCCTCAAGCGCTGTTCGACGCTTGGCCGGAACCCCGTCAGTGAGCAATTCCATTTTGGCGATGTTTGCAAAGACATTGGCAAATTCGTGATACCCGAACTGCTCACCGACGTAGTCCGCAAATCCACCGACCGTCTCGGTTGACAGTCCGATATTGTGAATCGTGGAGAAGGTGTTGACCATGTTCAGCATGGGACTCTCAACGACCTTGATCAGAAGCGGTTTGTCGGCGCCGGCAAAGGTCTTCTTGAAGATCCGTTCCATACCGGCAATCGGTTCCTTTGACGCCTCAAACACCCCGTCCTCGTCGTCGGCGATTTTGTTCAGGGTGTCGTTCGCAATGAGAAACCCAGGTGAAATTGGAGCACCAAGCGAGGCAAGCTCCATGACCCGCCGCCCTCGAGTTCCGATGATCTCAAGCTCATCGCCGTCGGTCAAATACTCCGTGCTACTGAACGAGTAATTCTGCTGCATACCCTCTCTCCGTCGTGTATGAAATGGGCGGCTCCTCGTGTGCAGAGGTAACAACCTCCGCTAGAACCGCCCGCTCGTCAAAACAGGTCCAGCACCTGATCCAGGCCACCCTTCAGAAAGGCCTCGAATCGGGGGCTTGCGCCCTCATAGAGGTAGCGCTGAAGCTTTCGCACATCGCGAATCTCGTCTCCAGCTGCACTGAACATAATAGGCACGCCGTGTTTGACCTTGCCCCACTTGAACAGCGAGTTGAGATCGTTGATTCGCTCGTTCTCATACCACACCAGAACATCGAGCCCGGAATACTTGGCCCTGTAACTCGCGATGATCTTCTTCCAGGCTTCCACGTTCCCATTATGAAAGAGCTCGTTGGTGACAACGACCGAGTATCGTGGCGTAATCTTCTTCCGACTCCCACCACGAACCTGCGCCGGCTGAGCCGGAGCCGTGGCCTGTGGCGCCGAGGTTGCGACAGAAACTGCCGCCTCTGTCTCCGAGAAGGACGGCGTGGAGCTCTCTTTGAGAGCCGTTCTGACGCCCTTGTAGGCACCGTCATTCTTGACCGCCCGACCGTAGAGCACCTTGATGAAGTCGTTTGCCGCACTCTTGAGGGTTTTCGCATCCAGCTTGCCGCGAGCCGGGCCAGCGAAAACGGCCAGGTACTCGCCCTTGACCAACGGCAGCGCACCTTCCCAGTGTTCGGGATTTGCCGGATTGATCACGTACAGGCCGGCCTGCGGGTGGTAGTAGCAGACGATGATCTGGACCTTCCCCCACTTGTCGATCACACTGACAATATCGCCGGCATCTTCCACAATCCTTCCGAGGTTGTGGGTGAGATATGCGTAGCCGAATTTGTCCACAAGGAGTGCGTTCAGGATGGCTCGCACCTGGTAGCGCTCAATGGCATCCTCTTCGAGCGCCTCATTGACCAGGTCTGCGAGGTTGTAGCCCTCATTCATATCCGCCACAAATGAATTGACGGATTTGAAGTGGCGCAAGGCGGTATTGAAACCCGCCTTGCGCGATAGGAAATTCAGAGAATTTTCCATGGCCTACAGTTCTTGGAGACCGTCAGCGGCCGCCTTCTTCCTCCGCGACGGTGTGACATTTGCCTTGCCCTTCACCCCGGCGTCACTGGACTCTTCTTCTGCGGCAAAGGCCTGCGCCTCCGGCTCGGTGTAACCGGCTGCGTCCTCCCCTCCACCAAAGGTCTGGCCGATGTCAGTGCGAACCGTGCTGCGTCGGCGCTTGAAGGTTGCGAATGCTGCGTCCTGGAAGCCCTTGGAGACGCCGTGGAGGAATTCGTTCAACACGTTTGCCATGCCGTACAGTGTGAACTTCTTCCGCTTGATGCTGGTGATATCCACGTCCAGGACCAGACCGGGCTGGATGTGATACGGATTGATGAGATAGTCGAATGCTTCGAATTCGCGTCGCAGGAACTCTATGCGCTTGTCCACTTCAACCCGCTCTTTCGGGTTCAGGTGACCGTAGGTAACGCCAACCCGCTCCTGGCCCCTGCCCAGCATCTGCTTCAGCATCGCCTTTTCATGGAGGTAGGTCTGGTTCAGGCGCTCAACGTCGGTGTCCTCGGCCTTGATCCTGAGGATCTCGTTCCAGGTCTTCTCTACCTCTTCGTACAGAGGTTCACCGGTGTCCTGCTTCGCCTTGCGGATCCGACCGCGAACCTTCTTGGCAACATCGTCAAAATCCGAGACTCGCATGCCGCTCTTGTTGCTATCGTAAAGCGCAATCGTGACATCCCACAGGTAGGTAATCTCGTTCTTGAACGCCTCCATCTGCTTGTCGTAGGCTTCGCGCTCTTTGAGCAACTGCTCCTGATCGTAATACTTCATACGCATCTGGTAGCGCTCGTCCGGCAGATTGGTTACGTCAGTGTCCTCGTACTCACGGATAGTCAGTTCACGGGCGTTCTTCAGGTTCTCGATGAACTGGTAACCCATCTTGGAGGTGTCAAGAATCGACGTAAGAGAATTGATCGCTGTGTTGAAACCGCGGTTTCGGATGTTCTCCATATCGATGATCTTCTTGATGTTCTCGCGAAGATTCAGCGGGTCAAATTCTTTCGCGTCGATCTCGGCGCGGAGTCCTTCGATCTTCTCCACCAGTTCCTTCGCCATGAAGACATAGCGCTTTGATCCCTCGTCTTCGGCATCATCGTCCGTAAAGTTGGGGACTCGCTTGATCTTCTCGAAGATGAGCTCGCTGTCGGAGAGTTCATCCTTGCCCTCGTCAACCAGTTCGTCCTGGAAGCGCTCTACTTCCAGCTCGATCAGGTTCGTGATGGTCTTTGAGATCTGATCCTTGATCAGGAACTCAACGGTGACCTGATACTGGAAGATCGGGCTGATCAGCTCCGAATCCAGGATGTTCACGGAAAGCTTCACGTCACTGGCGACCTTCGGCTTGTAGGAGCTGTCCTTGAATGCGCACTTCACGATGGAGTATGCATTCTCACCACGGATGAACGCGCCAACGTCCGTCTTCTGTCGCAGAAGTGAGTTGGTTTCATTCTCCAGGTCGTTCACTCCGCGCTGGATGTGGCCCTGAAGGTGCCCGTACATATTGACAATCGATTTCTCGATCTCACCAGTGTTGAACTTGTCAGCACCACCAACTTGATCGAGCAACTCCGCCATCTCTTTCGGATTGTAGCGGGCGAGGGACTTGGTCTCTTCCTTGTCAATGAAGTTCCGGACCTTCTTCACCATCTCATCTTCAGTGGTAACGATGTACCGGTTGAACATGTTCTGGTAGTTCTGGTTGTAGTAGTTGTACAGCTTCTCTTTGAGACCGCCCATGACGTCGAGCTGCTCGAGAACCTCATCAGGCAACTTGACCTGGAGGTCCTTGAGAATGTTCTCAACCTCTTCGGCGACTACCTGCTTGTACTCGTCTTTTTGACTACGACCTTCCTGCGCCAGGCTGTTTCTGGAACCAACAGCTGAAGGCTTTCGGGGGTGAAATACGTTTGGACTCCTCGGTAGATCCGACATTCGTCTCTCCTTTCCTCGTTTAGTGGTGCGCCGGCAAGGCCCGCATGGGCCACGCCAAGTATAATACACTATGTCGACTTAACAACTCAAACCCTATTTGCCCCTCCTTGACGCTATTCTCTCCACTCAGCAAGCTTTCTGGCGACCATTCGCGTGTAATTCTCGCTGTGAGACTCGTTCCCGATCGACAGCAATTCCACTTCAATCTCATCGCGCCGCTGGTCCGATATCCCGGCTCCCTCATGTTCTTCGGTCAGATGGACGTACATCTCATAGTCCTGTCCGAGCCGTGCAACCATGTATCGAACGGTGATATCCCACAGCGTGTCACCGCCTACTACAGTGTAGCGCGTACCGTTGGGCAGCACAAACACATTCTCCGGATAGATCCAATCAGGATCAGGGTGCTCCAGATCGATTGTATGCATTGGCGCGTAGCCGTTCTCCGTTGCAATTCGGTTGACCAGATTGATGATGTCCATGACGGTGATTTCGATGCCGCCGGGGCCAACAACCCGCTCGTCGGTAATGATAACGCCCGGGGTCGCCAGAAGCGCCCGGATCGCCGGCAGGGTTTCAGGCGGCCAGCCTTCCGGAAGGATTGAATCATCGGTCCCGTCGGAACCATCACTGCCGGTCTCGACGTCATCTGCCGCATCGGCGTCCGCGGTAGTCGCAGCTGAAGAGTCAGAACCATCGGTGGTGTCCGCGACGTCCGTCCCGGACGCATCGGCTGTCTCAGAGCCGCCGTCGGCCGCTAGTGCGTCATCCCCGTGGGCCGTATCCTCGGCCATCGTATCCTCGGCCATCGTGTCCTCGGCAGCCGTATCCTCGGCAAACCACCGGTTTGGAATGGTGCCGGTCGCGAGGAGCGCGCCAAGGGCAATCAGCAACAGCACAACCGCCGCCACCGGAAGAAGCCAACGCCATGGCCCGCCACGCGACGAACCTCTACGGCCGCTGCCTCCCGCACGACGGGCAGACCGTCCACGCGCAACCGCCCCGGTCTTGTCCTGTTCCTCAGTCGACTCGGGTTTCTCCTCGTCGGCGGACGCCGCCGCTGCCTCCAGTCTGGGTTTCTTCCGCTCGGCAATGCGACGCAGCCGCGCCTCCTCCATCTGCTCCGGATTGGCAAGCCCTGCAACGAGATCTGCAAGTCGATTCCGCTCGGACTCGAAGTCAAAGAGCGGCGCAGCTCGCATGGTCTGAGCAACCCGATCCGCATGGGCGACCCGATCACTGGTAATCCGAGAGGTGAATCGATAGAAGAGATACGGAATGTTCTCGCGGTAGCTGATTTCAGCAATGAGGGGCAAGGTCGCCGGGACTGACGACGGCGTGAGATCGTGCTTCTCCAGGATGCTCGCCAATCCGCCGGCGGCGCTTCCCGCTTCCGGCTCCGCCGCGCGGAGGAATCGGATGAACTCCAGGGTGTTGGCAACGATGACTGCGGTGACCGGATCAAGCGAAGCTCCCCGGCTGAGATCCTTCGCGATGGCACTTGACCTGATCGTTCGCAAGACCTTCCCGACGTCCCGACCGGCAAACAGTTCGCTGAAGAAGAACCCAATCTGGCCGAGCAGGTTGTTCTCTTCCTGGCTCAGCATGTCGCGATAGGGGTAGTTCTTCTCCGGAAGGTAGCGTTCGGTGACGAATGTCCGCGAGAGCGATTCTCCGGCCAGTTGATAGACGCAGCCGTCAAGGAGCGGCCGTTTGCGTCCGCCAAGGGTCAGCGTTCCCGCCGATGAATCCAGAACCACCGCGGACGTCGCCTGGGATGCGCCCGAGCCAAAGACGATTGGTCCGTCAAGCTCCTGCAGTGTTGCCTCAACCCGGCCGGGCGCCTGTCCCACGGTGAACCGATGGAATGCAAACGACCCATCGTTCAGGAGATTCACCTTGAGCCCGGGGAGACTGTTGGCGCGGAAGACCCCCGCCAGCGCCTTGATCTCATCACCGCGCGGCGCTGAGACCCGCGCCGTCTTTCCTTTGGCTCGACTTCGTTTGAAGAAGCGCAGCAGCGCATCGTCGGCCGAGGCAATGTGCACAGTTGTCAGTCGATCCGGATCAATGCCGGCCCCCGCCAGTTCACCGAAGTAGTCGTTCGAAAGACTCAGCGCGGCAATCTCGCCTCGCGCAATCAGATAGCCGACACCGGCCACAACGGCGAATCCGGGACGCTGATAAGCGTCAACCGGAAGCTTGAACGGCCCACGCCCGAACTCGTTCTTGATTGACTGAGCCCGGGCGACGAAATGACCATCCTGACGTTCGCGTCGATGCAGATCAAAGATCTCGCTCTTGTGATACTTGATCTTCAGATTGCCGTCCTGGTAGGAGTAGACAAACACATGACGGTTGTCATCGGTTTCGTGGTCGGCCTTCTTCAGCGCCTCGACGGCAATGGTCTCCTGCTTCAGGAAGGCTTTGAGCTTGTTGATTGTCTTGACATCGCCAACGTAGTGTGTGCCGGCCGTGGCATCTCCGGCAAGGCTTGCCGGCTCGTCCAATGGGCTGCCCGTCAGGACATCGGGCACCACGATCGTGGACACGATTGGCGGGAGCCCGGCCGGGAGGTGGACCGAAGTACCCAGCCTGAGGAACGGCTTGTAGTCGTCCCAATGCGCCCCGAGATAGAGGACGTAGCACTCTTGATCGACATGAAATACGCGGCTTGACGGGTTCTGATCAAAGATCTCTGGCATCGACCCACTCCGATTCTGCACTATACCGCACTGCTTGTCTTTTCGCAAACTATGGCGGCCGCTATACTACCGAGAGGGGGAGCGTCGGGATGCTGATCAACGAGAACGCCCGCTGCAAGATCCTGCCCGTCGCCTCTGGTAAGGGTGGGGTTGGAAAGAGTGTCCTTGTTGCGAATCTTGGCATATCACTCGCGTCGTTCGGCCAGCGAACCGTTCTCGTGGATCTGGATCTTGGCGGATCCAATCTGCACACCTATCTGGGACTGAAGAACCGGAACCTCGGACTGGGCAACCTGCTGACCGACAGATCGATTTCATTCCGGGACGTGAAGATGCGAACACCGTATCCCAACCTGGACTTTGTGCCGGGGGACGTGCTCGTCACCGGAGTGGCCAACGTCACCTACCCGCAGAAACGCAGCATCATGTCGAATCTCGCAAAGCTTGATGCTGATTACATCCTCATTGATCTGGGGTCCGGCAGCCACATCAGTACGCTGGACTTCTTTCTGATGTCGAACTCGGGCATTCTCGTAACCACACCGCAGGCCCCCTCAATCCTCAACGCCTACGGTTTTCTCAAGAACGCGGTATTCAGGCTGCTGCAGCAAACGTTCAACAATCACAAAGGCGTCACACGGCTTCTCGGGACGATCCTCCGAGAGGCCAAGCCAAACTCGACGCCGAGCATCAGCCAGATCGTGGATGCCATAGAGAAAATCAGCAAGAAGGCGGCACGCACCGCGCGCGAGGCTATTGAGCAGCTGAAACCCAGCATTATTGTCAGTATGGGAGACCGGCCGGAGGACATGCAGATTGTCCAGAGCCTGCGGACACTGATTGAGCAGAACCTTTCAGTGGACCCGATCTGCCTGGGCTTTCTCTACTACGACTACATTGTCCGGGAAGCGGTCACCGATACCGTCCCGCTCGCTCTCGTCGGACGCGACTCGCTCATCCTGAAGGGGATTGATCGCGTTGCGCAGAAGATCGTTCACTCCGAGCGGTTCCCCGAGATGCCCCTGGACCTCGAGGAATACGAGGACAGCTTCGCGTTGGCCCAGATTGAAGCCGAAGATGACTACCGCGATGTCAACCCTCACCCCCACACCCGCGTCGATCAGTCCCCCGACGAAGCTTCAACCGAGGAGTTCATGCGTCTGATCGCCGCTCAAAAACAGCAAATTGACGAGTTGCAGGGAACGGTCAAGGCATTGACCATGCAGGGTCAGACAGCGCCTTGGGATTAGAGACTTCGTCGGAATAACGGGCTTCGTACGGTGGTGGCATGGTCCGGAGATTGCTTCGCAATCTCCATGACGCATTGCAGGGTCAGACAGCACCCTGGGATTAGAGACTTCGTCGGAATAACGGGCTTCGTATGGTCATGGCCTCGTCCGCGGCAGGGCGTATCCTCGGCCCTTCACTCCCCTCGGCGAAAGAAGTGGCGGAACATCCGACCGCCTCGGCTCGCGTCCTCTGCTTCCTCGCTTACGATGCCGACCCGCTCATTGGAACCGACGACGAGGAATCGATCTTCCTCCTCAAATCGATACTCCGGCGTGATGAACACGAAGTCGCCACGGCCCCCCGGTTTGACGGCGATGACGTTGAGTCCCAGTTCGTTGCGAATGTCGGCGTCCACAACGGTCTTCCCGGCGTATTCCGCGGGGAGTTTTACTTCCGCCATGACAAGGTGCTCGCTGATTGGCATGTAGCTGAACATCGACTCGGAGAGCAGCGGCGGCATGATGCGCTTGGCAGCCTCTCGATTGGGGAAGACCACGTCGGTCACGCCAACGAGACGGAGGATCTCGCCATGCTCGTCGGTTTCCGCTTTCGCCACAATTCGCTTGACCCCCATCTTCTTCAGGTAGTTGGCAACCAGGATGGACACTTCAGTCCGATCCCCAAGGTCGATGATGGCAGCATCTACATCCGGCGGAACGATCTTCCGGATCGTTTCCTCCTTGATCACGTCCGCCACGTAAGCGGCGGCAACCTGGTTTCGGTACTGCGAGACCACCTGCTCGTCCTTGTCGACAATGAGCACCTCCGCGTCCACAGCAAGCAGTTCCTCAAGGACCCAGAGCCCGAAACTGTCCAGCCCGATAATCGCAAACTGCTTTTTCATCCTATCAGGACCTCCCCCGGCGGATAGTCTACCAGATTCTGCCACTGTCTCCCCGGCCGCCCGAGCGCTATGGAAATCAGACCGACCCTGCCGGCAAACATGGTGAGCATGATTACGAGCTTGCCGAGTCCGCTGAGTTCGGAAGTGATCCCCATGCTCAGCCCAACTGTTCCAAAGGCGGAGAACACCTCGAACACCAACTCCCTGAACGTGAAGGCCTGATTTGCGATCAGTGATTCGGTAACCGACAGGAGCAGGAGGCTTGTCAGGACGATGAGCAGGGCCTTGATGACGAACAGGGTTGCACGAGCAATCAACGGCGCAGGCAGTTTCCTTCGGAAGACGCGCGCGTCACCTTGATCATCCGCGCCGCCGAGGGCAAACCACAGAATGATGAAGAAGGTGGTCACCTTGACCCCGCCCGCAATCGATCCGGGAGCGCCGCCGATGAACATGAACAGCGATGTCAGCGTGACCGACGGCGTGCTCAATTCCGATTGCGGTATGGTATTGAACCCCGCTGTTCGTGGCGTGACGGACTGGAAGAGTGCGACGCTGATGCGCCGGCCCGGAGTGAGATCCGCAAGGGCACCGTTCCACTCGAAAATCGAGAACAATGTGAGACCGAGAAGGATTGCCGTGCCGGTGGCAACCAGCACGATTTTCGTGTGCAGCGAGAGTATGTGCCGTCGGGTTGTCAGACCGCGCGGGGCAACCCGCCTGAAGACGTCCTGATAAACCACGAATCCAAGACCGCCGAGAACCAGACCGATCATGATTGGCACGGTGACCGACGGCGTGACGACGAACCGTTCAAGACTGTCCGGGAATGTCGAGAAGCCCGCATTGCAGAATGCTGAGATGGCATGAAACACGGCGGCAAACAGCGGCCGATCAACTCCGGCCCGGCGAAAACCCACCAGGAGGCTGACGGCCAACGCAAGCTCCAGAAGAGCGGTTGAGATGACTATGTTGCGCACAATCAGGCGCGGTTCGTACTCGACGCTGCCGATGAAGTACTCCCGGATAAACGCTCGTCGCTGCAGGCTCAGTCGCTTGCGCGGCTGGGTGAGGTAGAGGGTGCTGAACGCGATCACTCCCAGTCCCCCGAGCTGAATGAGACCCAGGATGATCGACTGACCGAGAGGCGAGTAGGAAGCGGTGTTCACCGTGATCAGCCCGGTGACGGCGACGGCGGATACCGCGGTGAACATGGCATCAATGAACGGAACATGCCCGCCGTCGGCCCAGGTCGGCAACAGCCAGAGCAACAGGCCGCCGGTGATCATCAGAAACGCAAAGTAACCGAAGAGGGCCAGCTTGCTTGATGGGATACCACGTCGCATTGCCCTGGAGTGTACAATGATCAGCGGCGGTTGTAGAGTGCGGGCTACAGATAGTCCTTCGATAGAACATCAAACACCGGGGTTTCCATGCCGGCATCCCTCAATGACCCTTTCATGGTCTCAACCAACAGATCAGAATCGACTCTAAAACCGTAGGGACTGTAAGGATTCACTGTGACAGCGATGAGTGCTATAGGTTCATGAACTTGCAGGGAAACACTCTTCTTCTTCAGGAGTTTCATGTTTCTGTTGTTTAGGAACACACGAGTGCCATCCCGGACGATTATCGTACAGCTCTCCGCTTCATATTCAAGAATGAGGGACTCCGCAAAGGTATCGGTCAGCGCGCCGTTTAGTACCAGGTAATCGCCTGATCTCATATGATACCAATCCGGTGTCGATAGACCGCCGAATACCCCATTTCCCATGGCAATCGTCACACGATCTCTGATCAGGGCGGAGTTCCCGGTTCTCAGGATTCCGCCGGCAATCATACTGATTTCTCTCTCGCTACAGGGAGGCAATGTGATTCGCTCCACCTCAGCCATTGTGCGTTGAACAATCAGGTCTACGGTGTTCCCGATAACCGCCCCCGTCGCAAGGACCGTCCCGTGGGCAAGAGAGGGAATCGCTGAGCTGCGCCGGTCCATTGCCCCATCTATCAGGAATAACTCGGTGCTCTCCGGAAGAAGATCCTTTATCATTACCATTCTGGATGCCCTGTTCACACCCGCAAGTTCGATACTGTCCCCGCTATCTCCACTCCTGTATATCTTCACCCTTCCCAGGGGCGTGTCCAGTCCAGTATCAGCAACAATCTCCGCCTGTAGCCTGCTCTTTTCAAACAGCTGCTCCGCGGTAACAAAACATGTGTCCGGGGGAATGAAGATTGGCGGCTTTTCTTTCAGAGTTATTGCATCAATGTCCTCACCGTCCCTCCCGTACGAGGCAACGGATAGCTTCACCTCCTCCTTCACAGCTTCCCTGATAAGCGCATTCAAAGTGACGGTTTTGCCGGAATTCTTTGCAAGTCCGATAATCGCCAGACAACTGATACCATTCTCCAGCACCAGTCCCAGGAGACTCTTCTGCTTCATTCTTGCGGGTTAAGCCCGTTCCGCTGCAAGCGGGCCAGATCTGTCGGTTCAAGGGAGAGTTTCTCTCCGTTCAAGAGTTTGGCAACCCCATCGAGAGGCCCATACTCATCATTCTTGCAGAGCTCACACCAACACTCAGAGAAGATATTTGAAGGCTGGGTGTAGGTTGTAATGACCCCCTCGTAGTTCCGAAGGACATACCTTTTGTCTGAGTGCGACAGAAGGTAGTTGGGCATGAGTGGAATCTTCCCTCCGCCCCCCGGTGCATCCACGACATAGGTCGGGACAGCCATCCCGGTTGTGTGCCCCCGGAGACTCTCTATGATCTCGATTCCCTTGGCTACGGATACTCGGAAGTGGGATATCCCCTTTGACAGGTCACACTGATAAATGTAGTAGGGTTTCACTCTGATCTTCAGCAGTTCATGGACCAGTTTCTTCATGATCCGGGGGCAGTCATTCACGTCCCGGAGCAGAACACTCTGATTCCCGACAGGGATTCCGGCATCGGCCATCTTCTCGCAGGCTTCTTTCGCTTCCTGAGTAACCTCTGAATAGTGATTAAAATGGGTATTGACGTAGATCGGATGGTACTTCTTCAGCATGTTTACAAGATCATCTGTAACCCGCATGGGCATCACTACAGGTGTTCTGGTTCCGATCCTGATGATCTCAACATGCGGTATCTCCCGGAAAGCCGCGACGATTGTCTCTAGAGAACCGTCCGACAGAGTAAAGGGATCTCCTCCGGACAGAAGAACATCCCGGATTTCCCTGTGCTCCCTCACATATTCTACTGCTCTCTGAATGTTCTCTTTGGACAAATGACTGTCTTCCTGACCGACAATCCTCCGCCTGGTACAGTGTCTGCAGTTCATTGAGCAGATGTCGGTTACAAGAAGAAGAACTCTGTCCGGGTATCGATGCGTCAGTCCTGGAATGGATGAATCAACATCCTCATGCAGGGGATCCGCCATATCCGAGACGTCATTACTCAACTCTTCAACGCGGGGTATGGCCTGCAGTCGGACAGAACAGAGTTTATAGCTCTTATCCATGAGCGCCGCGTAGTAGGGAGTAATGGCCATCTTGAATTTCGCAAGAGTCTTCTCCAGGTCCTCATGCTCCTTCTCATCAATATCCAGTACCTCGCCCAGGGTTCCGATATCTGCTATGGCATTCCTCATCTGCCAGTGCCAGTCATTCCACTGCGCTTCTGTTACATCCTTAAACAGAGGAATCTCCCTGTAGCTAACCGTGGAGTACTCAGTCATCCCTCTCTCCCTATGTGTAAAGTTCCTCGAACATCTCTCTAAGCACCGGATTCTCCTTCAAGATCTGTAAAGCGACGTCTGCATGGTTCTTTGTATAACCGTTTCCGATGATCATATTGATATCTTTGCCAACGCCTTCCGCACCCAGGGCGGCTTTTGTAAAACTTGTAGCCATACTGAAGAAGTAGAGAACCCCGTTCTCTCTGGTCGAAAGAATTGACCCCATCTCGGTATTGGGAATATTCACGTTGTTGATGACGACATCCGCAAGCCTGCCGTTTGTGGCCTCCATCACCCTATCATATAGCTCAACGGGCTTTGATGCGTCTCCCTGTATGACAATGTCCGCAAGCCCGGCCCTCTTGACTCTTCCGATCCCGGTATCACTGTGGGACATGCCTATGACCGTACCGCTGATACCGGCCCGCTTCTTTGCCTCATGCAGGCAGAGGAGTCCGGACTTGCCTCCGGCACCGATGATGAGAACGGTGTCCCCCGGTCCGACAAGCTTTGCTGTCTGTGCGGGGGCACCCGCAACATCCAGAACGGCAAGAGCAAGAGTCTCCTCCACATCATCAGGGAGCTTCGCATAGATCCCTGACTCAAAAAGGATGGCCTGTGCCTCTACATGGACCTGATCAATATCTGCCATTACCCTGGTTATCTGATCGATTTTCAGGGGCGTAAGTGATAGCGAAACAAGGCTCACAATCTTGTCGCCAACCTTCAGATCCCTGTCCTTGAGTCTGCTGCCAACTTCCGCGACCGTTCCAATCAGCATCCCACCAGACCCCGTTACGGGGTTCTGCATCTTCCCTCTCTCTCGTACTATCTCCAGTATCATCGACTTGATCTTCTCAACATCTCCAGCTGAAACGCTCTTGAGCTGCCTGAAACTCGCTGAATCGATGTTCAGGGTCTCAACATTGATGAGTATCTCATTGTCATAGATCTCCATTGTGTTGTCGATCCGGGTTGCCGGCTGAGGCAAAACTCCTTCCGGTGCAATGACTCTGTGGAGTCCGAATCTGTTTCCTTCTCTCACCTATCTCCGTCCTTTCCCGATATCAAGTATTCTCCTGGCCTCTGAAGGAGACGCTACCTCCCGGCCCACCTCTCCCGCAATCCTGACTACCCGACTGACAAGCTGAGCGTTGCTCTCCGCCGGCTCTCCCTTCGAATACTGGACACTGTCTTCAAACCCGACCCTTACATGGCCGCCCATCAGGATTGTGTGCATCGCCACAGGCAACTGCCACCGGCCAATACCTGCCGCCGTCCATGTTGCTCCATCAGGCAGAAGCTCCACCATGAAGAGCAGGTTCTTGACGGATGCCGCAAGTGCTCCAGGGACTCCGAGGACAATACCAAAATGCAGATGTTCCGGGAGAAGCCCCTCTCGTTCAAGCTTCAGGGCATTGTATATATTCCCCGCATCGAAACATTCCAGCTCAGGGAGTATGTTTCTGTCCTTCATCTCTCTCGCAAACCGCCGCATCAGAGGCACATCGTTCACAAAAACCTCATCCCCGAAATTGACGGTCCCGCAGTCCAGAGTCGCCATCTCGGGATCCAAATTGACGGGCTGGAGCCTCTCCTCCCAGGTCATTCCTGTGGCCCCTCCCGTGGAGGGTTGAATAATGGCGCTGACACCTGTCTCCTTCATCGCATCAATAGCTCGGCTAAAATGCTCAATATCCTGCGTTGCTCGTCCATCATGATCCCTGACATGCAGGTGGATGATTGATGCTCCCGCCTTTTCCGCCTCCACTGCGGCTTCTGCAAGCTCTGAAGCCGTCAGGGGAAGATTTGGATTGTCCTGCCTGGTTGTCTCGGCGCCGCAGATTGCCGCCGTTATTATCAGCTTCTCCATCTGTTACCGCGCATCTTTGCCTGCTTTGTCGGCGACCATCTGGGCAACGTACGAAGCCACGTCCGGCGGTAGAGTGCCCGGTCCGAAGCCCGCATCCAATCCGATTTCCAACGCCAGCTCATGGCTTATCCTGGGTCCGCCGGCAACAAGAATAAACTCGTCCCGCAGGTTTTCCGCCTCCAGAAGTTCAACAAGCTGTGTCAGATTCCTCACGTGGATCTCTTTCTGAGTAACTACCTGTGACACCAGAATGGCATCCGCATCTACCTCGACGGCTTTCCTGATGAGTTCCTCATTGGGAACCTGGCTCCCAAGATTCCAGGTATCTATCTCCGGATATCGTTCAAGGCCGTATTCGCCCGCGTAACCTTTCATATTCATAATGGCGTCAAGGCCAACCGTATGCGCGTCAGATCCCGTACATGCGCCCACTACATTCAATCTTCTGCCAATTCTCTCCTTGATGAAGGCATTTATCTCGTAGTAGGTCATTGCTTTCGTTTCGACCTTTGCCACTCTTATCCTCGTGGCGTCCACACTGTACTTGCATTTGCCATAGAGAATATGGAAGCTGAATCCTTCCCCCATATCATGAACGGATACGGCGCTGACTTCCTGGATTCCCATCTCGCCCGCAAGTCTCTTTGCTGCCTCCTGCGCTTCTGGGCCCGCTTCCAGAGGCAATGAGAAACTGACCTGGATCATGCCGTCATTCAGAGTATCCCCGTACGGTCTCACTGCTGTTCTGTCTGTCATGAGATCCCCAACTTCTCTTTGAAAATATCCATGAAGGGATTTCTGTAGTGCTGGCCCTTTGTGAGAACACCGTCAGCTCCCTTTCCCCCATCAACCGGACGGGAAATGGCTGCGAACATTCCGTCTTCAATTGCCTTCATGAGTCCCTGCTCCGCAATTGCCTCCAGCATGGCTGTCGTTTCCTTCAGGACATCATCCGCCCTTCGTTGAATCATGCCGCTGGGCCTGAAGACAATCTCATCCTGAAGATGCCTGGCGTTGTTGAAGACATATCTCGCGTTTTCAATACTGAGGGCTCTATCCTGGATGAACGGTGTATGAACAGCTTCCGTCATCATCCCCAGTAGCTGGATACTCTGCCCCGTCATTACAGAAGCAAGGTTAAACATGCCATCCATCAAATGTCCCTTGAAAATATTGCCGGTCATGTACTTGGTGGGGGGCATGTATTTCACGGGGCTCTCCGGAAAGAGTTGCCGTACCAGCTGGGCCTGGGCAATCTCCATGAGGAAACCGTCTTCCCTGTCCGGATTGATCTCGAACGCGTGCCCAAGACCAATGAGTTTTCTTGGCATCCCCGAACGAAGGGCAAGTACTTCATTGATGAACTGGGAAGCAACCACTGTATGGCCTTCTTCGACAGCATCAGCGGTGGTCAGATAGTTGTCCTCTCCCGTATTGATGGTGATTCCGGAGTATGCATTTATCATTCTCGAGAAATACTGATCGATAAATGTCCTGTTCATATTGATGTCCCGGAACAGGATTCCGTACATGGCATCGTTGAGCATCATGTCCAGACGTTCAATGGCCCCCATCACTGCGATCTCCGGCATACATAGTCCGGAAGCGTAATTCACCAGCTGAATGTACCTGCCGGTTTCTTCAGTTGCCTCGTCCAGGGCCTCCCGCATGATTCTGAAATTTTCCTGGGTTGCATATGTCCCGCCGAATCCCTCCGTTGTTGGTCCAAAGGGCACATAATCCAGCAGGCTCTGGGCTGTCGATCTGATGACAGCAATGATGTCCGCCCCCTGCTTTGCCGCCGCTCTTGCCTGAACGGTGTCTTCGTAGATATTCCCGGTCGCCACAATCACATAGAGCAGCGGCGACGGCCCCTTTGGATATTGGGTTTGTCTCTCCTTCCTTTCTTCTGCCGACTCATCAAGAAGGGTGATATTGTCTCGAACTACAGACTCTGCAGCCTCCGATATCTCCTCCATCGTGTATTCGGGAAAATCTGTGATCAGGAAATCTCCATTCCCGATGGCCAGAGCAATTTCCCGCGGAGTCTTTCCCGTCTCAATCATGGCATTTCCGATCCAGTAGAAAACGCCGTCCTCCAGTTTCCCGCACTTCGTTATCTGATCAACCAGGACATTCGGAAGGGGAACTCCCTGGCCGTCCACCCCATCAATGCCCATCAGCCTTGCCACAGACCGCTCAACTGAAGTCGTTGTCTTGTCCTTAATCGAATCTACAACCTTGTCGGCTATGCAGCCCGCAGCCGTCCGGCAGCGGGAAAGGAGAGCATTGTCAATCTTGATTAGTTCATTCATAAGTACCCGCCTTCGGGTTTGCCATCCTGTCTCTCACGATCAATTTACGGCTGACCGGAATGATACATTGCTCGAAGCAAGAATCATACCATGAGTCCCGCAAGACTCAAACTTTGTGAACTGCCGCGAAGGTATCATGCAGGTCTCTGTTCAAGCCCACGACATCCCCCCCCATTGTGAACCGTTTCTGGTTCAATTGAG